>NZ_CP167894.1:3240959-3565055 GCF_041504345.1 Vibrio sp. BS-M-Sm-2 | reverse complement strand
ACCATTTTGATATCAACATCAACAGTAATAGTATCAGTACCACCTTCACCATCACTGATGACGACTGTAAAGCTGTCAGAGCCGTTGTAGTTTTCGTCTGGCGTGTAAGTCCAATTACCATTTTCATCGACGACTACAGAGCCATTAGATGGTTCTGTACCTTTACTGAACGTTAACTGATCATTATCTGTGTCTGTTGCATTGAGGGAACCGTTGACTGGGGTATCTTCATCTGTAGTTACAGAAACATCTTCACCGACAGGTAGGTCATTAATTGGAGTAACACCGATATTAACGGTTATTGTATCTGTGCCGCCTTGGCCGTCAGAGACTTCTACCGTAAAGCTATCGTTGCCGTTGTAGTTTTCGTTGGGGGTATAAGTCCAATCACCATTTTCATCGATAACGACAGTACCGTTTGAAGGTTCTGTCGATTTACTGAATGACAGAGAATCACCATCTTCATCTGAAGCCGACAAAGTGCCACTTACTGGCGTATCTTCATCTGTCGTAAATGATACTGTGTCACCAATAGCGTCACTATTTGAATCAACAAACAGTGGGTTAGTGTTTGGTTGAGCTACGGCAGGTTCAATGAGTGAACGATAAGCGTCAAGTAAGCTCAGGCTCTGAGTGCGAGATAAGCCTAGCGATTCAAAACCTGTAGTCACAAACTCTGTACCAGGGATCGTTTCTTCGCCATCTCGCTCGATAGTTCCGCTCGCACTTAAACTAGAGCCATTTTGACCAGCAGCGGTAGCGAACTCTTCACCTAACTCGGTAGGGTCTTGGCCTTCTTCTAATGCAGCAAAGATATTTGCGATATCTTGGTCTAGTTCAACTTCACCATCTTCGGATGAGAATCGCTTGATAGATACATGAGGTTCATTGGTTCCGTCCTGGGATTCAAGAATGACATCCCCTGTTTGTAGTGGTTGGCCTTCTTCTAAGACTTTAATCGTACCATCTACCGAGATAACAATGCGCTGGCCAAGTGCTAACGCACCACCCAAATTCAATGTTGTCATGTCCATATAAACCCCTAAAAAAGCATTTCTTGTCATTAACGTCAAAATAGTGACATTATATTTATAATATTACTTAAAATATAACACCTATCGTCATATAATTCCTAGTTATGAATCTAGTATTTAACAACCCAAGTGACAAGGTAATGACGGTGATCACATCACATAACAATCTTAGTGCCCACAACAGCAATATAAGTTATTGTGTTTACGGCAAATAATAGACTAAGAAACGAAAGATTGACGTGTACAAAAACATCATAAAACGCACGCTGATCGGTTAACATTTTTACAACCATTTGCGAACGCCAGCTTAGCGAACGTGGTTTTTTTGGCGGTTCATCTAAATTTTGTATATAACGGCATGAATTCAAGACTTAGGTGTACGCCAATTTTAGGGAGATTTACATTGAACAGGCTTCAAAAGACAACATTAGGGTTAGCAATAAGTATTACCTTACCGGCGACAGCACAAACCCTAGAGCAAGCCGTTGCGTTTACTTTAGAAAGTAACCCTGAAATCAAAAGTGCTTATAATGAATATGTCAGTAAGCGATATATTAATGATGCTTCTGGTGGTGCTTACCGTCCGAGTATAGACCTGGATGGAGGGATCGGTTATGAACACACCGACCTAGCGACTAACTCAAGCACAACAGATCTAACTCGAAAAGAAGCGACTATTACCCTTACTCAACTTATCTGGGATGGTTCCAATACCTCAAATGATATCGATCGGACCGCAGCTGATGCAGAATCTGTGCGCTACCAATTGCTGTCTAATGCGCAAGATATCGCATTAGAAGTGACTAAAGTTTACCTCGATGCAGTTAAAGCATACGAAGTGCTTTCGCTTTCTGAGAACAACCTAGCGACACACAAAGAGATATACAGCGATATTCGTAAACGCGTTGAATCAGGTATTGGCTCAACAGCAGATATGTCTCAAGTAGAGGCTCGTATTGCAAAAGCACACGGCAACCTACTCGCGGCTCAAAATAACCTGTTTGATACCCACACTCAATTCAAGAGACTTGTTGGTCAATCTCCGCTGGGGCTCACCTTCCCTCGCGCTGATGCAGGAGCTATTCCATACACGGTCGATGGGGCCCTAGCAAAAGCTTTCAATCAACATCCAGTAATCAAGATAGCTCAAGCCGACGTTGATTCAGCAAAATTTCAATACAAACAATCGAAGAGCACCAACTACCCGACCGTTTCTTTTGAAGCGGCTCAAACCTGGCGTGATGATGCCGGTGGTACAGAAGGCAGCAGTGATGAATTCTCTGCCATGGTTCGCTTAAGATATAACCTTTACAACGGCGGTTCTGATCAAGACCGTGCGGAAAGTGCCGCTTACCAACTCAACAAGGCCAAAGACCTTCGCGAGAGCACTTACCGCAATGTAGAAGAGAGTTTGCGTCTTTCATGGAGCGCACTGGATTTGACCGTTCAGCAGAAAGAGTTCCTATCTGACCACGTAGACTCGGCATCAGATACAGTTATCTCGTATGAGAAACAATACCGAATCGGTAAGCGAACCCTTCTCGATTTACTTAACACTGAGAATGAGCTGTTTGAAGCTCGTAAAGGTTATTTGGATGCTAAGTATGACGAGCAATACGCAAAATATCGCGTAATGAACGCAACTGGTAACCTATTGATTGGTTTACGAGTTGAAATCCCTGAAGAATGGAATGAGAAGGTGGAATATTAATGAAGCTTACAAACACAGTATTATCGCTTTGCTTCATGGTTGTATCTACCACTGCTTTAGCTGAAAACAATGAAGACGAATTTGAATATCGCGCTCTCCCGCCTGTCACTCAAATTTACGACCTGCAAGATGATGACAACGATGGCGTAATCAATGCACGTGATTTATGCCCAGATACGCAAATAGGTGCAGAGATAGATAACGACGGTTGTGGTTCATATTTCGAGTCATCGGAAAAGAAAGAGCTGCATATACTCTTTGCTAATAATTCCACGGAAATAAACCCTGTTTTCCTAGGACAGATACGCCAGATGGCTGCGTTTTTGAAGCGCTACGAGAGTACAAGCATTGAATTGCAAGGTTATGCCAGCAAAGTAGGCAATTCCGAACACAATTTAAAGCTCTCAAAAGAGCGCGCGTTACATGTAAGACGTGCGCTAATCAGCAACGGTATTCAACCATCTAGAGTCAACATCGTCGGTCATGGTGATTCTGAATTCAGCAGTGACGACACCCAAATCAATCACGCACTACATCGAAAAGTTGTCGCTTCGGTTGTTGGGTTTAAGGGCAATATCAAAGAAGAATGGCATATCTTCACCAAAATAAAGAAGTAGGATCTACCCTTCTTCCACCATACTGAAACCTTATCTTAAGTTAGCGTTTCAGTATGGTGATAATTCCTTGAATAGCATATACCTAAGCCGTCTATAATGTTAATCTTGCCCCGTTATCAACATAGAGAATTAATCCATGAGCAAACTAACAGCTGATACTCAAGCAAATCTAGAACTTTTCGTTTCTGAAACACAAGAAACTAAACTGGTATGGGGCCTTCGCAACGAAGAAGGTTGGCTAGCATGTGACTCAAGTGAATTCGAAAACAGCGAAGTGATGCCATTCTGGTCTTCAAAAGAAGATGCTCAAACTCACAACGTTGAAGAGTGGGCTGACTTCGAAGTATTAGAAATTCCACTAGATATCTTTGTAGAAGATTGGTTACTGACTCTTGCTGAAGACGGCGTTCTTGTTGGTACTAACTGGAATGCAACATTAGAAGGCAAAGAACTTGAGCCTTCTGACCTAGCGAAATTATACATCTAATTTCCGATATCGGTCGCGCGAATCGTGCGACCGATATACCTCTGATTAGTATCAATAAATTAGAGACCTACCTCGCATAACCTCGTAGCCGCACCATTCAAAATTTGAAGCAACATCAAACTAATAATAGAATATCGTTCTTTATCTGATTGATCGTCTCTTGTGAATCACTTCGTTTTTGTTACCTTTCTACTATTCATTAGCTTTTGTTCTTATAGTCAAGTATCAACGCCAGATCGTGACCAAAATTCACCAGTCTATAATTCCCATTTAAGCCCTACTCCAAATGCTGATTGGAACGCACTTTATCTCTCTACTTTAAATCACTCTCCTGAACGCGCATTAAACATGCTGCAAACACGCTACATCGGGTCAACGGTTTACGGAGATAAGCTTTACCTTGCGTCTCTTCTGTATCAATACATGAGCCACCGAGATCAGCCGTTTTACGGAATCGCTTCAAACGACAGTAACTACCAAGCGATAGAAACAGCGTTTATTTCTGCTCTGAGGAAAGACGGCAAAGGCCAATATGAGGAAGCACAACAAGGCTTTCTAACACTCTTGGCGAAAATGCAATCTCGCAGTGATTTAACTGGAAAAACTCTATTAAAATACCAGATGTGCCGTTCGCTTAACGAGCAAGCTAAATACCATCAAGCAAACTATTATTGCTCTGCACTTAAGTCGGACTTACACAACATCGCTGACCCTGTATTACCAAAGTTTGCGACTTATCGAGTCATCGCGAACAATCACCATTTCCGCAGTGACTATCAATCTGCTCTAGATACCTACCTATCGCTGATAAACGTATTCCCACAAGGACACGATATTTCGGGGATCTATAACGATGTAGGAAACTTGCTCAAGGAATTAAAGCAATATGAGAAGTCGACAGAGTACCTAAAAGAAGCACTCATACTCAGAGCTGATGCTTCTGATTTAATGAAAGCACAAGTACATCACAGCCTTGCGGATCTCTACCTCAACCAAAAGCAAAGTGACCTAGCAATTAACCACTTTCAGCAAGCAAAAACACTGTTAACTACATCATCTCATAGCTACGGTATCGCACTAACAAGTCTTGGCTTAGGAAAAGCCTACACTCAAATTAAAGACTATGATTTGGCGAGAGGTTACTTAGTCAACGCTCTGTCGGCTTCGAATGAATTAAGTAACAACGTCATTCGTATTAACGCTTACTTGGCGATCAGCGATATGTTCGAAGATCAAAAGCTGACAACAGAGGCGCTCAATTATGCTCAGCAAGCTTTAGAAGTATCCGAGCAAGTCACAAGACACAAGTACATCGCTCAATCACTTCTGCAGCTTTCGGATATACATCAAGCGCTCAATGATTACCAACAAGCGTTCTATTTCTACCAGCGATACTCATCAATACAGATGGAATCACGAGACGTTGACAACAGATTAGCCTTTGAAGCTCTTGACCTGACTCACGCCAAATATGAACAAGAACTAGAAAGCTCTTTCCTGACACATCAGGCGAAACTCGACCGCGTTCAAATTGAAAAAATGGAACATCAAAGATGGATGTACAACATCGTTGTTATTCTATTGCTTTGCGCTGCAAGCTTTACGGTATTGGTCAACAAAACGGTTCGCGCAAAAGCAGCAATTGATGGCTTGACGAAAGCATACGGTCGAACCGAGATAATTCGAAGAATCAAAAGAGTAAAACGCTGTAAAGAGACGGACAAACAGCATGTGCTCGTGCTGCTCGATCTAGATAAGTTTAAGAAGATTAATGATGAGCATGGGCACCCTACTGGTGATCGAGCCCTGATCCATATTAGTGAGAAAATTAGAAAACACTTAGTGAATGGTGAATTGTTTGGTCGCTTAGGGGGCGAAGAGTTCGTCATCATGCTAACCGATACCAAACCTGCAGAGGTGCAAGAACGCGTTGAAGAGTTGCACTACGCTATATCCAGCACCGTCTTCTTATCAGAAAGCAAAAAGCCACTTAATGTAACCGCAAGCTTTGCTTATCTAGCAACCTCAAACGCATTAAGTGACTTTGATGACTTGTATTCTGTGCTTGACCAAGCGCTCTATCAAGCCAAAAGCAACGGTCGAAACTGTATTATTGATGCATATAACGAACCGATTGATTTACCTGAGATTATTTATTCTCCGTCTGTTTGCGAACCAATTCAGCCATAATGCTTTCGCGATCACCTAGATAATCGTTAAGGCCAACTTTACGCAGTTCACATGCCGGGCAATCGCCACAGCCATCACCAACAATGCCGTTGTAACAAGTCAGTGTTTTGTTTCTAACAAGCTCAAGTGCTGAGTACTGGTCTGCTAGCGCCCATGTCTCAGCCTTGTTTAGCCACATTAGCGGTGTTTTGATATCAAGCTGCTTATCCATACCTTGCACAAGCGCAGAGTTCATCGCCTTCACAAAATCATTGCGGCAGTCAGGGTAACCAGAAAAGTCTGTTTCACACACACCTGTAATCACTGTTTCAGCACCGATTTGGTAAGCGTAAATACCCGCCAAAGTTAAAAACAGAATATTACGACCAGGAACAAAAGAGTTTGGTAGTCCATTCTCTTGCAGCTCATGAGACACAGGAATATCGTCGCGAGTCAGAGAGCTAATAGCCAGTTCATTCAATAAAGTCACATCCATTACTTTGTGTGCTTTCACACCAAGCTCTTTCGACAATGACTCAGCGACTTCAATCTCGAGTCTATGACGCTGACCATAATCAAATGTAATCGCATGAACTTCATCATACTCTTTTAATGCTTGAACAAGACACGTTGTTGAGTCTTGACCCCCACTGAATACTACCACTGCTTTTTTCATCTTAAATCCTTACGAGAACCTTCTACTAGCGACTTATCTTACCCAGTAAAAATACAACCTATGCGATGCTCAAATATTTGTGAGTTTGTATTGATAAGCGCCAATTGCGCTCAATGCAGATATCAATACAAAGCTGAGTTGCGCGGTCTTTTTGGCTGATTGGCTGCAGAGCGATAACAGTGTCGCTAGGAACCGCAGCTCGCTCCAATAAACCGTCAAGTTGTTCGATGTCTTTGTTTGTACCTACTGGATGCTTAATTTCATTAGCACGTTGTAAGGCGCTATCTAAGATTTCCAGTTTCGCTTTCATTGCCACTTTAGGTGACACCGTAACCCAAGTGTCATGTGTGGCTTTTACTTCTGATGTTCCGCTAGTCTCAATCTGACAGCGACAACCGTGCTGCTCAAATGCTTCAGTAAGAGGAACAAGATCATAAATGCACGGCTCACCACCTGTAATCACAATGTGCTTCGCAGTGTAACCTTGCTTGATATATTCATTCACGATTCCTTGAGCATCGATTGCTGACCAAGTAGGCGAGTCCTCTGTCTTAACCATGATATCGCCAAGGCTAGTCTCGTCTTCTGGTAAAGCGTCCCAGGTCTGTTTGGTGTCACACCAAGAACAGCCTACTGGACAAACTTGTAGACGAACAAAAACAGCGGGAACGCCAGTAAACACGCCCTCACCCTGAATGGTTTCAAACATTTCATTAATCTTGTACAACTTTCCCTCAGCTCAATCATTGGATGAAATTAATCAACCGCAGACCTTAAAGCACTTCCCCCTTTTGGTCAAACAAATGAGTACTGATAAATGAGTTGATCAAAGCCCTAGCCTGAAGTTTCAAGTTCCCTTATCCTTTCGCCCATTAGATTTCGTTAGCTTTTAATTTTTTAGTAAGGAACAACATGTACAAACTGATTGCTCTTGATATGGATGGCACATTACTCAATAGTGAAAAAGTGATTTCTCAAGAGAACAAAGACGCGATCGCCAAAGCACGAGCTGCGGGTGTGAAAGTGGTTCTAGCTTCTGGTCGCCCTTTAGAAGGCATGCAAAGCAAATTAGATGAGCTATCAATTAACGGCGAAGATGACTTCGTACTCTTCTACAACGGCTCGATGGTTCAGAACGTTTCTACAAAAGAGATCATTCACAGTGAGATCAGCAATGGTAAAGCCGCAAAAGATATCGCTACCCTCGCTGCACAGCTTGGTGGTTATGTTCATGCTTTCAGTAAAGTTTACGGCTTAATCACACCTGAGAACAATGAATACACTGGTATTGAAGCGCGTATTAACGGCTTAGATATAACTGAGTTCGATTTTTCACAGCTAGAAGATAACCACGAAATCATCAAAACTATGATTGTCGCTGAACCAAGCAAGCTGACTGAAATCATCGGCAAGTTGCCACAAGAGCTTAAGTCTCAGTTTACTATCGTGCAAAGTGCACCATTTTTCTTAGAGTTCCTAAATCCAAATTCAAATAAGGGTGTCGGTATTGAAGCAATAGCGAAACACTTAGGCATTAAAGCGGAAGAAGTAATCTGCATGGGTGACGCTGAAAACGATCACCATATGCTTGAATACGCAGGCCTTGGCATTGCAATGGACAACGCAATGGAAGAAACCAAGAAATTGGCGAATCACATCACTGCGAGCAACGACGACCATGGTGTAGCGGTCGCGATTGAGAAGTTTATCTTCAACTCATAAACGCTCACCAGGCTCTAGTGAGAATGACTTCTTGCTTGTTGCAAAAATAACAAAGGCTGCGCACTGCACAGCCTTCTTTTATTTAACAAGTATCGTTCGACTATTTTCTTGCCCAAGGCAGACGAAATGCCACCACACCAAACAGAATCAAGATTGGGAAACGTAACGTTTCAATAATAAATGAAGCAATACCACTGAAAGAGACAAAGCTTCCTGCCCAGCTAATCAGCAGATTTCCCGCAAACAGCATCGCCATCACTCCAACCACGATCTTGAATGAAAACTGACCGACCAAAGGTTTCGAGTCTGTTAACGTCACTAGACATGCAATCGTCATCAAAATGGCCACCCAGAATGAAAATGTAGGCAGTGGCCATATCACCGTGAGAACAATCGACAGTAAGCATAATGCCCACCAGACACCTTTAGAGCTCAATAAGGCACTAATATCCACATCAGGTTTTGCATCTAATCTGACTATGTGCCACGTCGTTAATGCACCTAATACGCCCCCCATTAAGACATCACTAATGAACGCACTGCCTGAATAAGACTTAAACAGCATGATCCAAAGTACGCCAGCAAGCACAATCAATATAGATTTTTGTTCCAAGAGACACTTTAGTTTCCAAAAAACTAACAAGGTTAAGCTCACCCATAAGGCAGCCAACAGACTCGGAAAACTATAGCCACTACTCATTACCAGCTTCAGTGTTGGCAGGTAGGCATGCGGGCGTGGAAAACCAAAACCTTGATGCGCAATCAAAGTTAGCAGTGTCACCGAAATCAAAGTGAAGCCAAACTTCAACGCGAAGTTACGACCAAAATGCCACGCAATTAGCGGCAATATCACGATGAAAACCCATGGCTTCGCTAACAAGTCAGTCAAAAGAACAGTATTCCCAAACACGCTTGGCATCTTATTGAACGCGTTTTGAAGCGACACAATCCAACTTAATTCAACTTGATGAACTTTCGGTGCCGCGCCCACCAGCTCAGTCACATACGTTACCGGTTGATCTGTTGCGGATAAAAACAGCTCGTTAATCTCTGGCCACTGTTCTGGATAGCGGTATTGGTGATCTTGCAATTCAGTAGGAGGAAGTAACATCGCTCGGCTGACTTCCACACCATAATGAGGGGCAAACCAAATCGGCAACTCAAAGCCACCTAACTCATTTCGATCCTTGTAGCTGATCACTTCAGAGTCAGAGATACAATCAAACACAACGGCGCTGTCGGTATACCCCAGCACATCGCCAACCGTTACAGACAGCCCTGCCTCTTCCCAAGTCTCACGTTGCGCCGCGACCGATGGCGGCTCACCCGAAACAACAGTTCCTCCCGGTAGAGACAATTGACCTGTGATCAACTCATCAACCAACACGATTTGGTTATCAGCACGTACTACACACAAAGCGCCCGCAATATGGTCGGGCAAAGTGTTGTTAGCCCAAGCGGAAGTAGTACTCAAAAGAGACAGTATGAAAACTAATAAATATCGAATAACCAACGAGTTTACCTAAAAAATAATAGAAGAAATTTGAGACTGCTAATGCATCACGCCTAGTGTAATCAAAGCCGCACAAAATCGCTGTCTACGTTTTGCGCAAAGCCTTCCTCATCCATTGAATGTGAGGTGTGAACCCCATTTTTTGATAGAAGTCCTTGGCAGGTGAATTAAAGTCCCAAACCTCTACAAAGACTTGTTCAACCCCATAATCATCAAAAGTACTTTCAACTTTGTTAAACAGCTTTTCAGCAATTGATTCTTTTCGATAATCAGGCAAGACAAACAGCTCATCAACACTCCCCATCGGCACTGGTTTACTCACCGTTGAGATAAGCTCACAAAAATGCCCAGAGATAAAGCCAACAATGAGCTCACCCTTTAATGCCACATAAACCAAACATTCAGGATCATCCAAGTATCGTGCAATGCTTTTTTCCTGCTCAATCTCTTCTGCCGTTTTAAAGTGTTCCGGGCTAGCAAGGTGGTGGTGATGATGGAGATCGAACATTAACTCGTTAAGTTGTTCCAAATCCGCGTGCTTTGCGGCCCTTAAGGTGACATTCATGACTATTGCGCTTCTCAAACCAAATTAATATCTAAACTGAGTCTAGTTTACTTGGCGTGAGTATCTATACAAGTTATTGAATTAATTCATTGTTTAATGTGTGTGTTTTAGATACAAAAACGGCCACATTACGTGGCCATTCTGTTTGAATAATTTTGAATTAAACGAATATCGAAGCTGTAGCTTTAACTTTATGCACCGTTATCTTCTTTCTCTTCTTTGAGATCTGCAAGCTGTTGTTCTAGTTCAATAAGCTTAATTTCCGCCTCTACTTCAGCAACTCGTTTTTCTGCATCGGTGCGATTGTCTTGCGCTAGACCATCAGCAGTAACTTGGGTTCGTTGTGCGTTTCTTGCATCGTCCGTATCTTTCATTGAACCCGCAACGCCACCGGTCACACCACCTAATGCAGCGCCCTTCACCGCTAAACTCGCATCTCCAGTTAAAGCTCCTGCTGTTGCTCCTAATAAAGCACCACCTACAGCACCACGATTACGTGCAGCATTCTCATTTTCGTTATCCATTGCTGGTGATGCGCAACCAGAAAGAGTCACAATCAGTGTCGTTAAAAGAAAAGGTTTAGTGAATTTCATAGGAATCTCGCTTAGTTCTTCATTTGGAGTAAAGCTATCTTAAGCAGAACCGTTAATGGGATAAATAAAGCCACGTTTAGACGATACATCATGTTCAACTATGTATTATTCAGCTACTGCTTAATGATATATATCTTTAAGATCACTTTATCCTCACCAACAGAAAAGGCGACCAATAAGGTCGCCTCAATCGCTCTTTTCTCTATAATTCTTGCCTTTCAGATATCGATCTTAGTCCTTGGACCAAAAGTTCTGCATATCCGCCGCACTAGGTGGCGGTCTTACACCGCAGTCTCGGTAGTGGTGTTTATCACCGATCCCCAGTATCTTGCCAGTTTCGTCATCAATCATAGCAGCCACTTTAATCCCATCTCCCACATGGCGAGTCAACACCACAATTTCACCGGCCCTTTCAGACCTTACCGCACCTAAGATTTGATATTCGTAGCGGCCTTTCCTTGAATTGACGATCATCTTCGAATTAATAGGGTCGGCTTCATATCCCACACCGATATCAAAAACCGCTTGATAGAGAGCTACGCCAGTCTTGGATACACATTTAAATACCTTAGGATGACTCAAAGGCTCTAACAACGCTCTACTCGCTTGATCCTTTGAAGTACTAGCACTAGCAGCACCACTAACCAGTAAAGCAATCAACAAAAAGTAAGCTCGCATAAAAAGACCTCAATATGTGGGAATCATAATGAGGTCATAGTAAACGCAATGGATAAGCGGATGAATAAAGTAGAGTTTAGGTAAACCATCACGCTGGCTTATGCATTAATAACAAGCCGAAGGTGAGATTACCTAAACTGCGACGTCTATTTGCCGAGCTTTTCAGCAATTTCAGTTAAGCTGGTAGGGTCGTCAATCGTCGAAGGCACCACATATTGTTCACCTTCTGCGATCTGTCGGATAGTTCTGCGTAAGATCTTACCTGAACGTGTCTTGGGTAGTCTCTCAACAACCAAGGCTTGCTTAAAACAGGCTACCGCGCCAATCTCATTGCGAACCTTGCCAACCAACTCCGCTTGTAACTCAATGCCATCGACTTTTACACCATCTTTCAGCACAACTAAACCCAGCGGTAACTGCCCTTTTAAGTCATCGTGAATACCGACAACCGCACATTCAGCAATGGCTGGATGACCACCCACGATCTCTTCCATTTCACCGGTAGAAAGACGATGGCCCGCTACGTTTATCACATCATCAATACGACCCATGATAAATAGATACCCATCTTCATCGAGATAACCGCCATCACCCGAAACGTAATAACCCGGGAATTGGCTCAGATAGCCAGATTCAAATCGATCATGATTACGCCAAACCGTTGGCAGACAACCGGGTGGCAATGGGCGTTTAAGAGCCACAAATCCTTGTTGATTAGGCTGAGCTATTTCACCGAGTTCATTGAGAATCTCCACTTGGTAACCCGGAACAGGTTTAGTGGAAGAACCCGCTTTCACTGGCAAAGATTCAAGCCCTGTTGGATTGGCAGAAATAGCCCAACCCGTTTCGGTTTGCCACCAGTGGTCGATAACCGGTTTATTGGTATGAGACTCGACCCAATCCAATGTTGGCGGGTCTAAACGCTCGCCAGCCATGAAAATCGACTTGAGTGATGATAGGTCATACTTGGTAAGTAACTCGCCTTTGGGATCTTCTTTCTTAATGGCTCTAAATGCCGTTGGAGCAGAAAATAACACATCGACGTTGTACTCTTCACACACTCGCCAGAATGCGCCGGGATCTGGCGTTCGTACTGGCTTGCCTTCAAACAAAATGGTCGTACAACCATGAATCAATGGTGCATAAACAATATAGGAATGCCCCACCACCCAACCGACATCAGAAGCTGCCCAAAATACACCATCTTGTGGCATGTCGTAGATAGTGCTCATCGAGTATTTCATGGCGACCGCATGACCACCATTGTCACGCACCACACCTTTTGGCTTACCCGTAGTGCCTGACGTGTAAAGAATATACAAAGGATCGGTTGCCAAAACAGGAACGCAGCTGTGTGGCAATGCATCGTTAACCGCTTGCTGCCAAAGTACGTCGCGTTCATTGCTCAATTCAGCTAAAGACTGCTCTCTTTGGAATACCACCACTTTTTCAGGCTTCCAACGACTGTCCATGATCGCTCTATCGACCATGGGCTTATATGGCAAGACTTTATTTATCTCGACACCGCAGGAGGCGGTAATCAACACCTTCGGCTCGGCATCTTCGATACGTACGGCAAGCTCATGAGGAGCAAAACCTCCAAACACCACCGAATGCACCGCACCTAGTCGTGCACAGGCCAGCATTGCCATCGCCGCTTCAGGAATCATTGGCATGTAGATAACAACACGATCGCCTTTAGTAACGCCTTGCATAGCTAACATACCAGCGACTTTTGCCACTTGGTCACGCAATTGATGATAAGTGTACGAGGATTGATTTCCTGTAACTGGAGAATCGTAAATCAGTGCGGTATTGTCACCTCGCCCATTTTCACAATGATAATCAAGCGCCAACCAACAAGTGTTCATCACCCCATCAGGAAACCAACGTTCAATACCGTTTTCGTCAGTTTGTAATATCGTTCTGGGTGACTCAAACCAATCAATGGCTTGTGATTGTGTTTCCCAAAACGAATTGGGGTCTTCCCTCGCCCATTGATACTCGGTGATATAGTCTGTTTTTCTATTCATTCGATTTGTAGCAGACATAGTGCCTCCTCCATGATTTATCCATTGTTCCAAGCGCTTAGCTTTTTGGCAGTGTCACTTGGGTGCACTCTTTTCTCAGCGTTGTGTTCATGAAAATTTGACCGTTCACGACAATCGCTTCACTTGGGAAAAGGCACACGAATGGCACCTTCCATGATCACTCGGGCACTACGACTCATTATCGCCCTCTCAATGTTCCACCCACTTTCTGTTTGTACCGCTTTAGCCCCCACCTTTAACGTTCCTGACGGATGACCAAAAGTCACAAAATCTCGAGAACCCTCACCGGCTGCCAAGTTCACTAACGTACCCGGAACACTCGCCGCTGAAGCAATGGCGACTGCAGCTGTTCCCATCATGGCATGGTGCAATTGCCCCATAGACAAAGCACGCACCAGAAGGTCGGTGTCTTTGGCTGCGACCGATTTACCACTGGAGGCTTGATACGCTTGAGGCTTAGCAACAAAGGCAACCTTAGGTGTGTGTTGGCGTGATTCAGCTTGTTCTAAAGAATCAATAAGCCCCATCGCTACTGCACCATGTGCTCGGATGGATTCAAACAGAGCCAAGGCTTTGGCATCGCTATTGATGTCCGATTGAAGCTCTGTGCCTTGATAACCAACCGATTCAGCATCAACAAAAATGGTGGGTATCCCTGCATTGATGTATGTCGCTTTGATGCAGCCCAATTCGGGAACATCTAAGAAATCGACAACATTCCCTGTAGAAAACATTGAACCACTCGCATCAGCTGGGTCTAGGAAATCAACTTGAATCTCAGCAGCGGGGAAAGTGACACCATCGAGTTCAAAGTCACCTAACTCTTGAACTTCACCATCAGCGATAGGCACATGAACAATGATGGTTTTCTCTATGTTCACTTGCCATACTCGCACCTCGACCACACCGTTTTCTGGAATACGATTCGAATCGACCAATCTACTATGAATAGCGAATGGGCCTACTGCAGCGGACAGATTGCCGCAGTTACCGCTCCAATCAACGAACGGCTTATCTATTGCCACTTGACCAAAGAGGTAATCAACATCGTGATCGGCTTTACTGCTTTTCGATACAATAACGGTTTTGCTGGTGCTTGATGTCGCACCACCCATACCATCAGTTTGTTTGCCATAAGGATCCGGGCTGCCAATCACTCGCAGAAGTAATGCGTCTCGTGCTTCTCCGGCAACTTGCGCAGCTTCAGGTAAGTCCTCGAGATTGAAGAAAACCCCTTTACTGGTGCCTCCACGCATATAGGTAGCCGGTACTTTGATCTGTTTAGAGTTCATAACCAGCTCCTACTGTGCGAGAAAGTCTTTGGCGAAACGTTGCAATACGCCACCAGCACTGTACACATTCACTTCGTCTGCGGTGTCTAGTCGGCAGGTCACAGGAACATCCAGCTTTTCACCGTTTTTACGAGTAATGACTAGAGCCAAATCAGAACCTGCTTCAATGTCGCCGTACACGTCGTAAAGCTCGGTGCCATCCAATTCTAAGGTGTTGCGATCCGTCCCAACTTTGAATTGCAGAGGCAGCACACCCATGCCAACCAAGTTGGTTCTGTGAATTCTTTCAAATCCTTCAGCCACAATCACTTCAACACCCGCTAAGCGCACCCCTTTGGCTGCCCAGTCACGTGATGAACCTTGTCCATAATCGGCACCGGCAACAACAATCAAGGGTTGTTTACGGTTCATGTAGGTTTCAATCGCTTCCCACATTCGCGTAACTTGCCCCTCGGGTTCAACTCTTGCCAATGAGCCTTGCACGACTTCTCCAGCGTCTTTCACCATTTCATTAAACAGCTTCGGGTTAGCGAACGTCGCTCGTTGCGCGGTTAAGTGATCACCTCGATGAGTCGCATAAGAGTTAAAGTCCTCTTCTGGAACTTCCATTTTCGCCAAGTACTCACCTGCCGCACTCGAAGCGAGAATCGCGTTTGAAGGCGATAGATGATCCGTGGTGATATTGTCACCTAAGATCGCCAAAGGTCTCATACCAGAAAGGCTTCGCTCACCAGCCAGTGCCCCTTCCCAATATGGAGGTCTGCGAATATAGGTACTTTGAGGTCGCCAATCATAAAGCGGCTCTGTAGTTACCTGATCCTCGTCTGGCTGGAACATTTTCACGTAGATTTGTTGGAACTGTTGTGGTTTAACATGCTCACCGACAACTGAATCGATCTCAGCATCATTTGGCCACAAATCACTTAAATAGATTGGCTTACCGCTATTGTCTGTACCTAGGCTGTCTTTTTCGATATCAAAGCGAATCGTACCCGCCAAGGCATAAGCAACCACCAATGGCGGTGAGGCTAAAAACGCTTGTTTAGCATAGGGATGGATTCGACCATCAAAGTTTCGATTCCCCGACAACACTGCGGTTGAGTACAGGTCACGCTCGATGATCTCTTGTTGGATTTTAGGATCCAACGCCCCACTCATCCCGTTACAGGTAGTGCACGCATAGCCGACGATACCGAAGCCCAATTGTTCAAGTTCAGGAAGCAAACCTGCCGACTCGAGATAGAGTTTGGCAACTTTAGAACCCGGCGCAAATGATGTTTTCACCCACGGCTTACGAACTAATCCAAGCTGATTGGCTTTCTTAGCAACCAATGCCGCGGCGACCACGTTTCTTGGGTTACTGGTGTTAGTACAAGAAGTAATCGCCGCAATAATTACGGCACCATCGGGCATCTGATCATCGCTGTACTGCTTAGCATGCTGCTCTTTCCAAGATGCTTGACTGATGCCTTGTTCAGCCAGCTCTCTGGTTGGCAAACGGCGATGAGGATTTGAAGGCCCCGCAAGGTTACGCTCAACTTTAGACAAATCAAACTCAAGCACACGTTCGTATTGAGCGGAATCTAAGTCATCAGCCCAAAGTCCGGTTTGCTTGGCGTAACGCTCTACCAATTCAACCTGTTCAGGCTCTCGCCCTGTAAGCTTGAGGTATTGAATTGTCTGTTCATCGATATAGAACATACCCGCAGTCGCACCATATTCTGGAGTCATGTTTGAGATGGTTGCACGGTCACCAATGGTCAGTGCGCGAGCCCCTTCACCGAAGAATTCCAAGTAGCTTGAAACCACTCTCTCATTGCGAAGGAACTCAGTAATCGCAAGCACAATATCCGTTGCGGTTATCCCTTCTTGTCTCTGACCAGTCAGTTTGATGCCGACAATATCAGGCAAACGCATCATTGACGGGCGACCGAGCATCACTGTCTCAGCTTCCAAGCCGCCCACACCGATCGCAATAACGCCCAACGCATCTACGTGCGGTGTATGGCTGTCTGTGCCGACACAAGTATCAGGAAACGCGATGCCTTCTTTAGATTGAATGACTGGAGACATTTTCTCTAAGTTAATCTGGTGCATGATCCCGTTACCCGCAGGGATCACACTCACGTTTTTAAACGCGGTTTTACACCATTCGATAAAGTGAAAACGGTCTTCGTTTCTACGCTCTTCAATCGCTCGGTTTTTATCAAAGGCTTGATTATCAAAACCTGCGTGTTCCACTGCTAGAGAGTGGTCAACAATCAGTTGGGTTTCAACAACGGGGTTAACCTTGGCAGGGTCTCCGCCTTGGTCGGCAATCGCGTCTCTTAATCCAGCCAAATCGACTAGGGCTGTTTGCCCAAGAATGTCATGACACACCACGCGCGCAGGATACCAAGGAAAATCTAAGTCGCTCTTACGTTCAATGATCTGTTTTAAGCTGTCTTCAAGGGTTTCAGGATCACAACGCCTTACCAATTGTTCCGCCAACACTCGCGACGTATAAGGCAAAGTTTTGTAAGCTCCCGGGGATATCGATTCTATCGCTTCACAAGCGTCGAAATACTCTAAATGAGTACCGGGTAAAGGCTTACGGTACTGATTTCGTTCAAGGTTCTGGGTCCGTTCAAGTTTCACATCAGACATACATCCACCATTATCTGTTAAATTCTGTTCGTTGATTCTCAAGGCCTTATCATATGAAGATAAAAGTCACCTCGAGATATAAGTCGGCTCGATATAGAGGACTAACGTAAATGGATTGGCAGCCAGTCTTGATGCTCTGACCCGGTGTAGTCAGCACTTGGACGAATGATGCGATTATTTTCTCTTTGCTCAAATACGTGTGCAGTCCAACCTGTAAGACGGCTCATTACGAAGATCGGAGTAAATAGTTTGGTTGGGATGTCCATGAAGTGATAGGCAGAGGCGTGGAAAAAGTCCGCATTACAAAACAGTCCTTTCTCGCGCTTCATTACCGCTTCAACACGCTCAGAAACGGCGTAAAGCTGTTCATCTCCCACCTCTTGAGCTAGCTCTTTTGACCAGCGCTTGATTAGAGCATTTCGTGGGTCGCTTTCGCGATAAATCGCATGACCGAAGCCCATGATTTTGTCTTTGTTAGCAAGCATCTGCATGATGTTAGTTTCTGCTTCATCAGCGGTTTTCCAATCTTGGATCATTTCCATTGCCGCTTCATTCGCGCCACCATGCAGCGGGCCTCTTAGTGTGCCAATTGCTGCTGTAACGCACGAATGAATATCCGACAGCGTTGATGCACAGACGCGGGCAGCAAAAGTAGAGGCGTTGAACTCATGCTCTGCGTAAAGCGTTAGCGAACAGTGCATTACCTTCTTATGCAGTTCACTCGGTGCTTTGTCCGTTAGCATCTTCAAGAAGTAGCCACCCAGACATGCTTCGCTTTGATCTTCAGTATTAATGCGCACGCCATCATGGCTAAAGCGGTACCAATAACAAATAATCGCAGGGAAAAGCGCTAGCATTCGTTCGGTCGCAGGCAATTGCTCTGAAAAATCAGACTCTTGCTCTAGATTACCTAGCATCGAACAACCCGTTCTCATCACATCCATTGGATGAGCGTCCGCAGGGATAAGCTCCAACGCTGCTTTCAAAGGTTGAGGCAAGCCGCGCAAACCAACCAACAATGTTTTATAATCGTCTAGCTCTTTTTCATTGGGTAAATGGCCTCTTAGTAGCAGATGCGCCACTTCTTCAAACTGAGCGTGGTTAGCAAGGTCGGTAATGTCATAGCCACGGTAAGTTAAACCCGTTCCTGATTTTCCTACCGTACATAGCGCAGTCGACCCTGCACTTTGACCACGTAGACCAGCACCACCGATTGCCGGTGCGCTGGCTGGTTTGTTTGCTGTTTTTTCACTTTGTTGTTCTACTTTTGAAGCATTTTCGACAGCTGCTTTATCACTCAAAGATACAGACATGGTGAACTCCTTTTCTGTGTTAGCCGCCTGCACTCTTTGGTGCTGCCTATTTATATGTCCGATGATCTTTATCATCGGTACTGGATTTGGCGACTAACCATTTCACGTTATTGGATTAAGTTGATTTTTGACTAATTGAAACTGGTTTTACCCTTCGCTTGAAAACAACTGATCCAGCTTGTTCTCGTAGTCGTGGTAATTCAGGTGTTCGTAAAGCTCTTTACGGGTTTGCATTGAATCCAATAGCGCTTCTTGATTGCCTTCAACTAACAAGTGTTTGTAAACATTCTCCGCGGCTTTGTTCATCGCACGAAACGCACTCAATGGGTAAAGCACCATGTCGACACTTGATTGGGCTAACTCGCTACAGTTGTAGAGTGGTGTTTGGCCAAACTCCGTGATGTTGGCCAAGATAGGCACGTGCTTACCTATTGCTGATTTAAGCGCCGCCGAGAACTTCACATATTGATCGAGTTGATTCATCGCTTCAGGGAAAATCATGTCTGCGCCCGCTTCAACACAAGCTATCGCTCGCTCAATCGCGCTATCAATGCCTTCAACCGCCAATGCATCGGTACGCGCCATAATTACGAAACTGTCATCGCTTCTCGCATCGGTTGCCGCTTTGACTCTATCGACCATCTCTTGTTGGCTCACAATCGCTTTATTTGGTCGATGACCACAGCGTTTCTGAGCCACTTGGTCTTCCATGTGAATTGCAGCTGCGCCTGCCTTCTCCATGGCGCGAATCGTACGTGCAATATTGAATGCGCCACCAAATCCTGTATCAATATCCACCAGCAAAGGCAGATCACACGCGTTGGTAATACGTTCAACATCCACTAGCACATCGTTCAATGTGGTGATACCTAAATCAGGCAAACCATAAGACGCATTGGCGATGCCTCCCCCCGACAAATAGATCGCCTGATGCCCCAAGTTCTTTGCCATCATCGCGCAATACGGATTCACCGTACCAACGATCTGCAATGGGTCGTTGTCTTGCACAGCTTGTCGGAACTTTGCTCCTGCTGATAACTTCATAATGACGCTCCCTGTTAATTGCTTATTTCTAGCTAATCTTTAAGACTTACGGCTTTTGGTTATCGCCAGCACTGATCCGCTGACAGATTCCAATGACCGCTTAATCAAGATCTTTGGATTGAATTTGTTGCTCTATAAGTAATCGGCTTCCCGAGATGTGTCTTCGCATTAGCATTTCTGCTAGCTCTTCATCACGGTTGCGAATTGCTTGTAGGATGTATTTGTGTTCATCGAGCGCCTCTTTTGGTCGAGACTGAGCCCTAGGAGATTGATAACGATACATGCGTAATAAGTGGTAAAGCTCGTCACACAACAACGAAATGAGTTTGCTGTTACGACTGGCTTTAATAATGCGGTAATGGAAATCGAAATCCCCATGTTGATGAAAATAAGAAGAACCTTCGACTTCATCGATGTGCTTTGAGTGTGTCGACAGTAATCCTTCAAGCCCGACAAGCTCTTCTTGTGTGATATGTCGCGCTGCTAAGCGAGCAGCCATGCCTTCCAATGCCTCTCGCACCGCGTACAGCTCGAGTAGTTTGTCTGCCGAAAAGGTAATCACTCGCGCGCCAACATGAGGAATGCGTTCGATCAGGCCAAGCCCTTCAACTCGCATTATCGCTTCACGTAATGGCCCTCGACTTACCTCAAAGCGTTTAGCTAGTTCAGGCTCGGAGATCTTACTGCCCGGTGGTAATTCACCGTTAACAATAGCCTCAACGAGATACTCAGTGAGGTTTTCTGATTTAGTGTTCTCTTTATCGCTCACACGCGTTTTCGTGTTTGCACTTAAGCTGAGCTCTTTTATTGCAGTATTCATATTCACGCTGCTCACTTCTGATTGCTGAACCTTAATTGTCAACAATTTCATAACATAAACATAAAATACACGATCAAATTGTCGACAATCAAGTGAATTGTCGACAATTTAGACTAAGGTAGTATTTTTAATAGACGATGAAACTTACTCAAAAGAACACTATAAATAATTTAACTTTCTGTTATTTATCGATTTAACTATATCAAGGCCCACTAACCCCTTACCTACTCTAAAATTGTTTAAAATCTATGTGTCGACAACTTATAGCCGAACTTGTCAAACGTAGCTCCCTCTGTGTCTATCCACCAGCTCACCGATAAACAGATATAAAAAAGGCGCACTGATGTGCGCCTTTCATTCATCGAACTCGTTCTAACAAGCCAACCTTGGTCAAGCAATCTGACGAGTAACTTCGAGGTATTTGTTGATATCAACAAAATCAATCTGTTCCGGTTTGAGATACTCTTCAGCATAACGAACATGCGTACCACTGGTTAAGAACAATCTAAACAGTTCGATATCGAGATGCTCGTCCAATGCCATTTTATACATGATGTCGACAGCAACACTGATTGGCTTCGCCTTCTTATAAGGCCTATCCGCAGCGGTTAACGCCTCAAAAATATCAGAGATCACCAGAATACGTTCTGGGATTGAAAGGTCATCACCAGTCAGCTTCCTTGGATATCCCGTACCTTTGAGTGTTTCATGGTGCGTCGAAGCATAGCGAGGAACACGGCTTAGCTCTTTCGGAAATGGCAGATTCTCAAGCATCTTAATTGTTCCAAGCATGTGCTCGTTTATCTTGAATCGGTCTTCGGCAGTCAACGTTCCGCGTGCAATACTCAGATTGTAGACTTCGCCTAGGTTGTATAAGTGCTCAGGCACACCCATCTTAATTTGATGTTTCGGGTCAAACTCTAACGGCCTATCTCTTTTCACTATATGCTCCGGCTTATCACTCAGAAGTGGCTCTGTCGCAGGTAAGCTTGAACTCGATGCCCTATTCATCGCTTCAATTGGCGATAGGCCGAGTTGATCGTCGAAATTACGCGTCCAAGTCGTTTCAGCGATAGAACGAATCCGCGCGACTTTATCATCACTCATGAATTCACCACCCACGTTCGATGTCGCGATAAACTCAAAGTCCTCTTGTAATTGCTGTTTGGTTGACGCAAGTTCATCAGCTACCAGCTCAGCCGGTAGAGATCCTTCGAGTTTTTTTGTCAAAGCTGTAATTTCCGCATCACGCCAAAGCACTTCAAATCGAGTTCTCACCTCGTGAATTCGATTGTAGTTAGCTTCTAGCTTCGTACCTTTATCGACGATGTGTTCAGGTGTCGTGATCTTGCCACAATCATGAAGCCAAGCCGCAATTCTAAATTCACGACGTTCATCGTCGTTCTCAAATTTAAAGTCTTTGAAATGCTCAGACTGCGATTTTTCAGCCGCATCAGCCAACATCAAGCCCAGTTCTGGTACACGGTTACAGTGCCCAGCCGTATAAGCGGACTTATCATCGATAGCTTGAGCGATAAGTTTAATGAACGACTCAACAAAGGCTTCTTGGGTTAGCTCATGTTGCTTGAGTTCCATCGCCATGTCTTTTACCGCCACAGATAGCTCCCATACTTCTTTAATTCGAGTCTCAACAAGCTCGACACTGTCATAATCACGCATCTTGATCTTATGAGTCTCCTCCTCTAATTGACGAATAGGACGCACTATCGGTGCACCAAAAACCCAAGCAATAGGCAACGTCAAACTCATCAGTAACATCGTTACGCCAACAGAGGTTGCTAGACGTTTATTGACTGTACTAAAGATCTCAGTTTCGGGAATCAATACCGCAAAATACTCAGAGTAGTGTTCGCCCGTGTCGATTTTCTTTAAATAGAGATGTTTGATCTCGCCATTCATCTCTACCCTTACCATACTGCCTTCAACCGTTGCTTCCTTAGTCAAATCATAAAGTTCAGTATAAGGGACCGTCGTATTTGTATTAAAGCCGGTATCATGGAGCCACTTTTTCGCTAAGGCATCAAGCTGTTCACCACTTAACTTGCTGATAGCTTGATCAATGATTGGAAGCAATTGTTGATGCTTGCTCTGCAGCACCAAGTGGAATTGGTTTGAGTAGTTCTGGTCTAGATCTTCTAGAGTCCCATTGACACTAAGGCCAGGCTGAAAAAACCTATCTAATGCAAACGAGAGTACGGGTTCAGCGTCTAAAAAAGCAAAGTTCTCTCCGCTTTCAATTGAATTAAATGCAGACTCTAGGTTTTCAAACTCAACTAAATCAATATTCGGAAAGTCTTCCCTTAACTTAGGAATAATTGACCACCCAGATAAAATGGCCACTTTTTTATCCTCAAGCTCGGCATAATTAGTAATAATCTTCGCGTCTTCTCTGGTCACGATAGCAAACGGTAAATCATAGATTGGAGTGGTGTAGAGGCCGTTTATGCCATTATTTTTATAATTTTGCACCGATTGCAGGCCATCAATACTTCCTTCTTGAAACTTATTGACAAGCTCCCCCCAAGAAAAACCATTCACAAATTCAAACCTGATCCCAGTCATATCACCAATCATTTTGAGAAGGTCTATCGCATAGCCGTTTGGTTTTCCCGCCACTGAAAAGTCCATCGGCCCCCAATCATTTTGATTAGACACTAACAGCGGAGGAGTATCATTAACCAAGGCTTTATGCTCAGATGATAGCATCAGTTTTGATACATCAAACTCCGATTCCTGATTATTAACTTTGAGGTTAGATGCAATAATGTTACCCGATTTCGAATATAAGAAAGACTCAACCTTACTATCTTCTGCTAATCCAAGCGCCGTACCCGATAATTTGTTAGCCAAAGAAGACAGCACAATATCAATACCAATCACATGTTGAATGTCAGATTCGATTTTCGACTCAAACGCTAAAGAATAAGTTTGCCCGGTAATTTGTAAATGCTGAAAAAGATATGGCTGAGTTTTTTCGACCGACTGAATATTGGCAGAAACATACCAAGGCCTGGTTGTTGGAAAGTAGTTGCTCTGCTCCGTAGTTGAGCTTCTGAGGGAAAACTCTTGGTCAAAGTATTTCGTTGTCCGGACTCGCTCCTGCCCTATATTTTGAATCTCAACCACAACCCAACGATCCGTTTGTTGTGCACCTATTTTTTCTCTAACGACAGGGGCAGATTCTAGGTTAATAATTTGGAAGAAATTTTCATCGGATGAGCCAATGTAAATACTATAAAAGAGAGGGTTATCTTTAATGGCTTCAGAAAGAATACTACGCGACTCTTCTTTCGATATTTTGTTATTGATAGATCGTTTCACTGAAGCAAGTAAACGCGCGGTGTTGGCTGCATCAGAGTCAATCGCGCCAATATAATCACTCAGGTCATGGGATACCATCGTCAACTTTGACAGAGTATTCTCCGTCGCCATTTTTTTACTGAAGTAGTATTGAAGAGAGACCGCAACCACAGCCGTTAGCACAGTCGCGAGTATGAACATTGTTCCAACGGTAAAGCGTAACGAAATTTTTTTTAATGCCATTATTTCATCCTTGAATAATCGCCAACTCAAAAGTTAACAGGCTAGCATAATCCATGCTACTTCAGTTGCATAGCAACTATAATAACTCATTATTCCACATCTAAAATCTAACACCTCTACACACCTGATTCTTTTGCAGAAATAGTTATCGTAGTCACATCTAACAATATAGACCAACAACCAATGCACTCGAGTAGAAAACGCTAGTTAAATCCAACCTTTGTCAATGAATTCAATCATTCTGAGACAATAACTACGATTTTAGAATCCAGATATCATTCAAAAGTAAATGGACAAAAACACCCCGCCGTGAACTTTATGAACAATATTAATCCAATGTTCTTTATTCTCAATATCGCCGCATTACAGACATTTCATTAACACACCGTTAACTTTAACTTCATCTGCTAAGCAATATCCTACTCATCTGTTTAGTAGCTGGAAATAAAACATAAGTTTCTCTCGATTGAAGAGATCCCCTACATAAGGAACGTGAACCATGTTCAAGGCACTGAAACCTACTCTTGCGGCTTCTATTATCGCAGCTACCTTTTCTTTCAACACTTTTGCTGCTGACGTAGAAAAAATCC
The DNA here is from genome assembly GCF_041504345.1 of Vibrio sp. BS-M-Sm-2. Taxonomy (NCBI): domain Bacteria; kingdom Pseudomonadati; phylum Pseudomonadota; class Gammaproteobacteria; order Vibrionales; family Vibrionaceae; genus Vibrio; species Vibrio sp. BS-M-Sm-2. The sequence continues at coordinate 3,539,970 of NZ_CP167894.1, read as the reverse complement.
ACTTCCTAATCCCTGGCGGCGCTGGTGGCGGTTGGGATATGACAGCTCGTGGTACGGGTGATGTATTGGTGAAATCAGACATCGTAGAAAATGTCTCTTTCCAAAACCTCTCTGGTGGCGGTGGTGGTAAAGCGATTGCTCACCTAATCGAAACGGCTCAACGCCAAGAAGACACGCTAATGGTGAACTCAACGCCTATCGTTGTTCGCTCACTAACGGGTATCTTCCCACAATCTTTCCGTGACCTAACTCCGGTAGCAGCAACCATTGCCGATTACGGTGCAATCGTCGCGTCTGCGGATTCTAAGTACAACACTTGGGAAGATGTAGTTAAAGAATTCGAAACCAACCCACGTAAAGTGAAAATTGCTGGCGGTTCAGCTCGTGGCAGCATGGACCACCTTGTGGTTGCTGCAGCATTCAAAGGCGAAGGTTTTGATGCGAAGAAAGTTCGTTACATTGCCTACGATGCTGGTGGTAAAGCGATGGCGGCATTGCTTTCTGGCGAAACACAGCTGCTTTCAACGGGCCTTGGTGAAGTACTAGAGATGTCTAAATCTGGCCAAGTAAAAGTGCTTGCTGTGACGGCTCCAAAGCGTCTTGACGCTGCGCCTAACATCCCAACACTGACTGAATACGGCAACGAGACAGTATTTGCTAACTGGCGTGGTTTCTTCGCGGCACCGGGTACAAGTCAAGCGAAAATCGACGAGTGGAACGAAGCTCTTGGCAAAATGTACAAAACCGATGAGTGGCAAGTGGTTCGTGACCGTAACGGTTGGATCGACAACTACAAAGCTGACAAAGATTTTTACGCCTTCCTAGAAGACCAAGAAAAACAGATGGGCGACCTAATGCGTGAGCTTGGTTTCTTGAAATAACCAACAATCATAGAGGGTCTTTGTGCCCTCTTACTCTTTCCTGTTTCGCCGTACATGAGTTAACTAAAACTCCTTTGTTTATTCGTAGCGTATTGCTAAAGCTTGCTGATTCGTTGTAGATGCAAGTGGCTTACTTTATCCAAGCCATGTCATTCGCTCACCTTTAGTTAGTGATCCCAGACATTCTTCATTAACTCGCTCATGTACGGCTTTTTTACTTTTTACACCACCCCAAATGGAGTTGGATATGTCGGACTTACCAACCAAATTTCTGAGTAAGGAATCTTTGCTTTCGAAGGATCGCATCGGAGCCATGATCTTTATGCTGGCGTGCTTGTGCTATGGCTACCAAACCACGCTGATCCCTTTGTTTCCCGGCGACGAGTACGAACCCTTCACAGCAAGAACCTTACCTACCCTGTTGACGTTTATCGGCATTGGCCTTTCGTTGATCCTGCTGATAACAGGACAACCGGATAAGAAAGTCATATGCGACACAACGCCGCTGAACTGGAAACTGCTGATTGGCTTCTTGGTGTTAATGGCGCTGTACGGTATTGGGCTGACTTATCTTGGCTTTGTTCTAGCAACCAGCTTCTTCTTACTTGCAGGCTTTTACCTACTGGGTGAGCGTCGTAAAGCTGTTTTATTTGGCGCGTCGTTTCCTTTCGTTATCGCGTTCTTTCTTCTTTTAACTCAAGGCTTAGATATCTACCTAGAGCCTGGTTTAATCTTCACTCTTTGGTAGGGACAACATTATGTTAGACGGAATTTTACAAGGACTTTCGACCGCCGTGATGCCAATGAACATCATGATGGTCATCGTGGGCTGTTTCGTTGGTACCTTCATCGGTATGCTTCCAGGATTAGGTCCAATTTCAGCCATTGCTCTGATGATCCCTATCACTTATGGCCTAGACCCTTCTTCAGGCTTAATCTTGATGGCTGGTGTGTACTACGGCGCTGTATTTGGTGGCTCAACGTCATCAATCTTAATCAATGCTCCGGGTTGTTCTTCAACGGTAGTAACCGCGTTTGACGGCTACCCGATGGCTCAAAAAGGTCAAGCAGGTAAAGCACTTGCACTCGCGGCTTACTCTTCTTTTACTGGCGGCACACTTTCAGCAATTATGCTTTTGATTGCAGCGCCGGCTCTAGCGAGCGTATCACTGAGCTTCCAGTCTTCTGACTACTTTGCACTGATGCTACTAGGTTTATCCGCTGTAGCGGCGTTTGCAGGCCCAGGACAGGTTATCAAGGCGTGGATGATGACTATCTTAGGCTTAATGCTTTCAACCGTAGGTATCGACAAAGGCGTTGGTGTTGAACGTTTCACATTCGGCCTAACAGATCTAATGGATGGCTTCAGCTTCCTATTGCTGGCTATGGCGACGTTCGCACTGGGTGAAACCTTAATGGGCATTCTTAAGCCTGAGCAAGACAACAGCGCTGAAGAAAGCCAAAAGATGTCTGATATCGGCAGCATGAAGGTCACCAAAGAAGAGTTCAAAGAAGTCGCGCCGGTGTCGATTCGCTCCTCTATTCTCGGTTTTTTTACTGGTGTTCTACCGGGCGCAGGTGCCACTATTGCGGCATTCCTAAGTTACGGTATGGAGCGTAGCCTAGCGCCAAAAGACAAACAGAAAGAGTTCGGCAAAGGCAGTATTCGTGGTCTTGTTGCTCCAGAATCGGCAAACAACGCAGCATCAAGTGGTTCATTCGTTCCGTTACTAACGCTGGGTATTCCGGGCTCTGGTACAACGGCTATCATGCTGGGTGCATTAATCGCTTACGGTATTCAACCGGGCCCGCGCCTGTTCGTTGAACACCCAGATGTATTCTGGTCGGTGATTATCTCTATGTACTTTGGCAACATCGTACTGGTTATCTTGAACCTGCCTTTGATCCCATACATTTCTAAGCTGTTAGCGGTACCAAGAACGGTTCTACTGCCAATGATCATCTTCTTCTCAATCACAGGTGTGTACTTGGTGTCTTTCAACACGATGGACATATTTGTGATGCTGCTGGTTGCGATGGCAGCAATAGCACTAAGGCTAGCCAGCTTCCCATTGGCACCACTGCTGTTAGGCTTCATCTTGGGCGGTTTGATGGAAGAGAACTTGAGACGCGCATTAATGATCAGCGATGGTGAACTCAGCTTCCTATGGGAACGCCCAATTACCATGACCTTCACAATTCTGGCGGTATTAGTTCTGTCTAGCCCGATTCTAGTTAAGCTATTCAAGAGCTTTAGAGCAAAGCCAGTAGAAGTGTAATACTCTGCTAAATCAACTAAACCTCAACAAAAGGAGCTATTGGCTCCTTTTTTCATTTAGAGCCTCTATTCGAACCAACGATTAAAGATGGTAGCAAACTCACAAACCTATCTTTACAACACACATGGCGCTGATATTCATAACAAATTCAAGTAAGGTAACCAATTAGTTAACGTATTGGATTCTAAAACTATGGATTGGTTGATTCTATTCTTATCAGGCGTGATTGGCGGTGTGCTTAACTCCATTGCGGGTGGCGGCAGCTTTATCACCTTCCCTGCTCTATTGTTTGCTGGCGTTCCACCAATAGCAGCCAACGCGACCAATACCTTTGCTTCGTGTGCTGGATACATTAGCGGAGCCTACGCTCTGCGCCACGAAATTCAATCTGGTACTAAGCAACTAAAGTTGACCATTGCTCTATGTGTAATTGGCGGTGGTATCGGGGCCGTCTTGCTACTTCACACACCAGAAGCTCTGTTCACTCAATCCGTTCCTTGGCTACTGCTGTTTGCGGCTCTGCTATTCACGTTTGGCGGCACGCTTAATAAATGGCTTAAGCAAGCTACAGCCAAGCATAAGCACGCCACCAGCGCAGGCGCATTCTTTTCCGCTTTATTGCTTTTGATTGTCTGTATCTACGGTGGGTATTTTAATGCAGGTTTGGGCATTGTGACATTGAGCTATTTGGCGCTTGCTGGTTACACCAACATCAACGTGATGAATGGCATCAAACTGCTCGTGTCCGCATGTGCTTCCCTCGCTGCGATCGTGTTTTTTATCGTCAATGGTTCGATTGATTGGCCGTCTGGCATGGCTGTATTATTGGGTACATTGGTTGGTGGTTATTATTCAGCAAAAATCTCTCGCCGGATCCCTCAACAGTATGTTCGTAACACAGTGATAATCGCGAGCTTTTTGATCACCGCTTACTTTTTCTATACCAACTAGGTTTCATTCTGAGTAGGTTCTATACCAGCTAGGTTTATGCTAACTCGGTTTTAAACTAACTAGACATTCGGTTCAATAAGGCTTTCAACATGAAAGATAGACCGAAAAGACTACCCCCTTCTCATACCTATTTTGTTATTTTATTGCTTATAAAATAGCCAACCCAAAATATGTGAGACGAGTCCTTCAATTAGCAAATTTGATAACAATTTAGACTGTTTTTTAGCCTTTATTTTGCCAAAGGTGGGATAATTCTCCTGTCGAAAGTGAGACTTCATTAGGAGGCGTTATGAACATTAAACTCGGTCATGTCATGTCATCAAGTCGACTCATTTGCTTTGTCGCTTTTCTCGCTGCCACATTCGCGTGGATTCTCAAAATGCCCGCTCTGTTTTCTGTGTCAGCGCTCTTCTTGCTTATCAGTGCCATCGTTTATGTCACCGATCTTTGGAAGAATCAAAGAAAGAACCGCGAAGCTTAAGACTCAAGTACAACAAGCTTTACACGCTTGAACAAAGTACAAACGTTAAAAAAGGAGCACTTAGGCTCCTTTTGTATTTTATGCTTATCGCTTTAGCTAATTAGACGGCGCTCTTAAAGACCTCTCTTGCTTAGCGAAGTCCTATCTGACGACGGCTCTTTCTAACGACGCCTTCTTATTAACGACGAAAGTTACGACCGTTACCGCCACGGCGCTCTTTAAATGCAGACGCAGCTTTAGCTTGTGAAGCGTGGATAGACTCTACCGTCAATTCCATTGGTTCGCGAGGCTCTAGCCCATGGCGGAATGTACGTGAACGCGGAGGCATTTGGTATTCAATGTCCGACGCTTTAGGCATACGCTTGAAACGGTAAAGATAGAAGTTCTCAACCTTCTCACGAGCCCATTCCGTTTTCTTCAGGTATTTAACAGCACTTGCCACAGTCGGCTTAGTGTTAAAGCAGTTCATACGCATTGCTGCATCTAAAATTTCCCAACCATAATGATCCACTAATTCAGTGATCATGGTTTCAAGCTTTAAGCCATGTAGCGGGTTATTTTGTTGCAGTTCGATTCTTTCTTCTTCAGTCATAACATTACCTTTTTCAAGGCAACTAAGGGCCTTGAATTTACTCTAGAACACCGTCATCACTGACCATTTCTAGCTCAATCACTTGGGCATTACATCCGTTGCCCTTATTTATGCCTTTATGATGGCATAAAGCATACTGGTTATCCTATTTATCTTTGAAATTAATTTCGAATTGGTCATTTAGCACCCTACCTTAGCTCGCTATACAGACTAAGCATATTCTACAAACAAACCTTCACCCCAACGGTTATGAAACTGGTTCAACTTAACAAAACCTACGGTAACCATATGCAAAAACCATATATTTAGTGATGACATTAAAGTTTTTCAGTACGCAGTATTACATTTCAATAACACAGTGCTATGGTTTTATTGAATATCGAAACGGTAAAAACCCCCAATTAAACAATAACATAATTATAAATAAAGGTTGGCTTGCCACATGTTTGACTACTCCCATTTCAGTAGAGTAGCGGCCCAAGACAAGGACATCGTCGCCATAGTCGATGATCTCTTCCGGCTAGCTCGTGAACACTACCCCATATTATCTCGGCTATCCGTGGTGTTATGCAGTGAAAATAAAGCATCGAATTATTTTGTATCCGATTCACTGTGCCAAAACGCCAAGCATCACTACATCGAACAGGAGATCAAACCCAACTCCGCTTTGAGTCACTTGGCTGAATCATTAGAAACAAGAATTGTTGATGACCTCTCTTTGATGAATCCGACCAAGCAAATCTCCCACCTACTCAAACTTGGTCATCAAAGTAGCTATACCACGCCTATCCACTATCAAGAGAGTAACCTCGGGTTCATTTTCATCAACGCATCATGCACTGAGTTTTTTGCTAAGCAGACAATACAAAGCGACATCGCCTACCTCACTCAAGCGATTTCGAACCTGTTTGTGCAACTCATCGAGCGTCAGAGACATTTTCAGTCCTCATTAGCGATTGCTCTCAACATGGGACACGCACGTGATCCTGAAACCAAAGAGCATCTGATTCGCATGGGTAAATACAGCGAGCAGCTCGCACGTACCCTTTCGCAGTGTAACCATGAGGTCACGCATCAGTTCGTTCACCGCATTCGCTTGTATGCCCCATTTCACGACATAGGTAAGTACCGAATCCCAGACAAAGTGCTATTCAGTACTGAACGTTTTTCGGAAGAAGAAAGAAACATCATGAACAATCACACGATATATGGTGAAGAGATGATCGATGACGTGGTTGCACTTTCCCACCACAGCTCAATGTGTGGCGAAGAAGTTCAGTTCATCAAGAATATTGTACGTCACCATCATGAACGGTTTGATGGCTCAGGGTTGCCAGATGCGCTCATTGGGGAAGCGATTCCACTTGAGGCAAGAATTGTAACGCTAGCAGATGTGTTCGATGCTTTACTGAGTAAACGAGCTTACAAACACGCATGGTCAGCATCCAAGGTAATGGACTACATTGAAGCGCATACTGGGCTGATGTTTGATCCTGAGTGTGTGTCTGCGCTGAAGCACAACCTAGATGACTTCATTTCGATACGAGAGCAATACAGTGATATGCAAAGTCCACAAGCTGCGCTCGCTTAACGGGTTGTATTAAATTTACTTTACATGACTCTCTTTAAGAACCAACAAAAAAGGATGCCAATTGGCATCCTTTTGTTTTCTAGTTTACAGCTAATAAGAACAACAAAGTTCTTAACTGATTCTAACTAACGATTATACGTCGTAAGTTGTAGAAGCAGTGTCGCCGCCTGTACCAGTCCAGTTTGTGTGGAAGAACTCACCACGTGGACGGTCAGTACGCTCGTATGTGTGAGCACCGAAGTAGTCACGTTGAGCTTGAAGCAGGTTAGCTGGTAGACGTGCAGTTGTGTAACCGTCTAGGAAAGATAGCGCAGAAATCGTACATGGCATTGGGATACCAGACTCTAGAGATTTCGCTGCTACTTTACGCCATGCTACTAGGCTGCCTTGTAGGATGTTTTTGAAGTACTCGTCAGAACCCAGGAACGCGATGTCTGGGTTTGCTTCGTACGCATCACGAATGTTGCCTAGGAATGCAGAACGGATGATACAACCACCACGCCACATTAGCGCTACGTTACCGTAGTTTAGGTCCCAGCCGTTTTCGTTCGATGCTTCACGCATTAGCATGAAACCTTGAGCGTAAGAGATGATCTTAGAAGCCAGTAGAGCTTGACGTAGTGCATCAACCCACTCTTGCTTGTCGCCTTCAACTGGAGTGATTGTCTTCTCAAACAAAGCTTCAGCTTCAACACGTTGGTCTTTAAGAGCAGACAGGCAACGAGAGAATACAGACTCAGAGATTAGAGTCAGTGGGATACCTAGGTCTAGTGCGTTGATACCAGTCCACTTACCCGTACCTTTTTGGCCTGCAGTATCTAGGATCTTCTCAACTAACGCTTCACCGTCTTCATCTTTGTAGCCAAGGATGTCAGCAGTGATTTCAACTAGGTAGCTGTCTAGCTCAGTCTTGTTCCAGTCAGCGAATACCGCTTGCATCTCGTCAGCAGACATACCTAGGCCATCTTTCATGAACTGGTATGCTTCAGTGATAAGCTGCATGTCACCGTATTCGATGCCGTTGTGTACCATCTTAACGAAGTGACCAGCACCATCGTTACCAACCCAGTCACAACAAGGCTCACCAGCGTCAGTTTTTGCAGAGATACCTTGGAAGATTGGCTTAACCGCTTCCCAAGCTTCAGCCGCGCCGCCTGGCATGATTGAAGGACCGAAACGAGCACCTTCTTCACCACCAGATACACCAGTACCGATGAAGTGGATGCCTTTCTCACGGCAATGCGCTACACGACGGTTAGTGTCTGGGTAGTTAGTGTTACCACCATCAATGATGATGTCGCCTTCGTCTAGAAGTGGGATTAGGTTTTCGATGAACGTGTCTACAACGTCACCAGCACGAACCATAAGCATCACTTTACGTGGTGTTTCTAGTTTCTCAACTAGCTCTTCTAAAGAGTAAGCACCAACAATGTTAGTACCTTTAGCTGGACCTTCTAGGAACTCGTCTACTTTAGCAGCAGTACGGTTATGAGCCACCACTTTGAAGCCGTGGTCGTTCATGTTTAGGATAAGGTTCTGACCCATTACTGCTAGGCCAATTACACCGATATCACCTTTCATTATTTTATCTCCTTGCGGCTATTCGCACTTATGCGATAGCACTTGCTGCATTTGAATCTAGGAACCACTCTGTTTCGCCAGTTTTAGACTGGATTTTCGCTGCCGGGTAAGGCAACTCTGAAGCAGGAGTTGTATGAATTTCTTTAACGATCTCAACTTTACCTGCACCCAGTACTAGGTAGCTGATTCGTTTTGCTGCTTCTAAAACTTTTGCTGTTTTAGAAACACGGATTTGACCAGACTCAGGGTGAGAAGCCAGTACAGATAGGTTCTCATCTTGGTAGTCAGTTACACCCGGGAATAGTGAAGCTGTGTGGCCGTCTGCGCCAACACCTAGCAGGATCCAATCGAAAACAGGTGTGCCGTTTTCTGTTGGAATCACGTCTGCCATCTCTTTTGCAAAACGCGCTGCTTCTGCTTTTGGCTCATCTTCACCACGGATGCGGTGGATGTTTTCAGCAGGAAGGTTTACTTGTGTAAACAACAATGCGTTTGCTTCACCGTAGTTACTTTCGGCGTCGTCTGGTGCCACGCAACGTTCGTCGCCCCACCAGAAGTGAAGGTTATTCCATTGAATACCTTCCGCGTAAGGCGCCTCAGCTAAAAGCTTGAAAAGCATTTTTGGCGTGCTGCCACCAGACAGTGAAATGTGAACAGGTTTGCCCTGCTCGCTGTATGCTTTCATTTCATTTGCTAGGTTTTCAACAACCAGTTCAGGCGTTGCAAAGATCTTGTGATTGATCATAGTTCGCAGTAATCCGTGTCTGTTAAGTTTTTGCATGGGAAACGCCATGCGCGGCCATCACGTTGCAGAAGTTCATCCGCTTCCTGTGGGCCCCAAGTACCACAAGCATAGCCAAACAGCGCTTGAGGGTCTTGCTTGAAGTCTAAGATTGGTTGAACGTACTTCCAACATGCTTCTACCGCATCGGTACGTGCAAACAGAGTCGCATCACCGTTCAGTGCATCAAGAAGAAGACGCTCATAAGCCGTCAGCATCTGAGTTTCAGGCAAGTCAGAGTAAGAGAAGTTCATTTTCACTTCTTTTGCTTTGAAGCCTGCACCTGGCTCTTTTAAGCCAAAACTCATCTGAATACCTTCATCCGGTTGGATACGGATAATCAGTTTGTTTTCTGGTGCATCTTGACCAAATACTGGGTGCGGCGTGTTCTTAAAGTGAATCACGATTTCCGTTACGCGCGTTGGTAAACGTTTACCAGTACGTACATAGAATGGAACCCCATTCCAACGCCAGTTGTTGATGTGAGCTTTTAAGCCGATGTAAGTCTCGGTACGAGAATCATCCGCTACACCATGCTCTTCACGGTAACCTAGTAAGTGCTGACCACGAACATCTGATGCTGTGTACTGACCTAATACTAAGTCTTTACGCAGATCATCTTCTTCTAATGGTTTCAGACACTGAAGCACTTTAACCACTTCGTCACGAATAGAATCAGCATTGATTTGAGCAGGCGGTTCCATACCCACCATGGCTAACACTTGTAGCAGGTGGTTTTGGAACATGTCACGAACTGCACCAGAACCATCGTAGTAGCCGCCACGCTCTTCAACGCCAAGGAACTCAGCACCTGTGATTTCAACGTATTCAATAAAGTTACGGTTCCACAGTGGTTCAAACATCGCGTTTGAGAAACGAAGCACTAAAAGGTTTTGAACCGTCTCTTTACCAAGGTAATGGTCGATACGGTAGATCTGGTGTTCTTGGAAGTGATGATGGATTTCTTCATCCAACGCTTGAGCTGATGCTAAGTCGTAACCAAATGGCTTCTCGATGATCAGACGGCGCCAGCCATTCGATTCATCGTTAAGGCCATGCGCAGCAAGGTTTGCTGGGATCACACCGTATAGGCTTGGCGGGGTTGCCAAGTAGAACAGTGTGTTATGGTTTTCGAATTGGTAGTCTTGCTCAAGCTTGTCTAGACGTTGTGCTAAACGAGCGTAGTCGTCTACATCTGAAGTGTTGATCGCTTGATAATGCAGATGTTCAATAAATGCATTCAGCGTCTCTGGCTCAGTTTTTTCCATTTCCTGAAGAGACTTCTTCAGCTTCTCACGGTAAGACTCATCGCTGTACTCAGTACGGCTCACTCCAAGAATCGCAAAGGATTCTGGTAGTTGATTGCTAGCATACAGGTGGTATAGAGCAGGAATTAACTTGCGGTAAGTTAGATCTCCCGACGCACCAAAAATAACGATGCTGCTGTTTTCAGGTATTACCATCATCTTTCCTATAAAAACAAGGTTTTTAGTATTCGCCAAAGGTATCAGCGACATACGAAAATAGATAATAGGTCTTAACTATTACATCAATAGTAAGCGCCTATTAAATTTGAGAATGCGTTTGGTAAACGAGGGTGAAAGCTATCACCTCTATTCGGGACGGTATTGTCTATGACTATTTGATTTACATCAACCACTGTGAAAGCAATCGATTAAATATTGACTCATTTCGAACAAATTCTAATCGATAGCTCCGTTCATTTGGCCCGAGGGAGAAGCAAATCAGCATTCTCAAACATTGTAGTCAAGAAAGAACGGTATCTGGTCGGTGGAGTGAGCAATAGGAAAGGAAGAGAAAGATAAAACCAGCTTATTCAACTGGCTTTATATTTATTTTGATGATGTCGTGTTTATCTTTGCGCTTTGTTATAGCAGCGCTCTGGGCGCCCTACGGTACCGTAATTTAAGTCCGCGACTAACTCGCCAGTCGTAATCAAAAACTCTAAATAGCGTCTGGCGGTGGTTCGGCTAGCACCTATTCGTTCTCCGGCTTCATCGGCGGTAATATTAACAGCATCAGCTTGTTGAAAAATGGCTCTGATCTTATCCAACGTTACGCCATCAATTCCTTTGGGTAAGGTTGATACTTTACCTGAGTCCGCTTTTGCATTGGCTTGCAGCATCTTGTCGACCAAGCCTTGGTTAAGGTCAGACACACTTTCAAACTCTTGCTGTTGAGATTGATACTTTTTCAGTGCCGCTTCCAACCGAGGAAACATCACTGGTTTCAGTAGATAGTCCACTACTCCACCGCGCATTGCCTGCTGTAACGTATCCACATCTCGGGCTGCCGTAATCAAGATCACATCACACCCTTGGTTGCTCCCTCTTACATGATTAAGAATATCGAGCCCACAACCATCAGGCAGATACACATCCAATAGCACCAAATCAGGCTTTAAAATGTCTAATTGCATTAGAGCCTCAGAATGTGTTGTCGCAATCCCGACCACATCAAAGCCACCCATCTGTTCTAAATAACGATGGTGCAGCTCTGCAATCGCAATATCATCTTCAATAACCATGACTCTCGTGATTGCATTCATTTATGTTCTTCCTTTAACCATGCTTTTCCCGTCACGATGATCTTAGTAAGATCGCTCGTGCTTAATTGTTATTGTTCTTCTTTTGGTAGATAAACCGTCATTCGCGTACCAAAATCGTGGTTGTCGACCATTTCAAGCTGTCCCTGGTACCTGTCTGCCAGTTGTTTAATCAGATACAAACCAACACCGCGATTTTGCTTCGCTTTGCTCGATACACCTTTTTCAGTGAGTGCTTTCGTCGCCAAATCTTTCGGTAAACCACACCCTTTATCTTCTACTTCTACAATAATTTCATTACCAAAATCACTGATTGATACTTCAATAACCCGACGTGCTGGGGCAATTTGTCCCTCTTGCTTAATGGCCGTCATGGTGGCATCAAAGGCGTTATCAATCAGATTACCAAGAATTGTGACAACGTCATCCGCGTTCAACCAGCTAGGTAGCGCTTCAAGCCTTGAGCCTTCTTCAACTTTAAGCTCTAAACCAATTTCTCTCGCTCGCTCCGTTTTCCCAAGGAGCATGCCTGCGATGAGCGGATCTTTAACAGTTTCACGCAAGAACTCGATAAGGCTTTGATAGTGTGCTGTTTCTTGGCCAATCAGTTGTTGTACCGAGTCCAACTCGCCCATCTGGATCAAGCCACTGATGGTGTTGAGCTTGTTTTGATGCTCGTGGGTTTGTGAACGCAGTAGATCAGCATATTCTTTGGTTTGTGAGAGCTGGTCTGTCAAATCGTTGATTTCATCTCGTAATCGGAAACTCGATACCGCCCCGACCACCTCACCAGCCACTATAATCGGGCTGCGGTTGGCAATGATTCGCTTATTGTTTAAATACAATTCAACATCGTGGTCTGTGTCGCCGGTCGATAGCAGTTGTTCTAAATCACTGCCTGGCAATACATCAGAAAGGCGCTGTTGGTTGAGTGCTTTATCCCTGTCTATCGACAAAATATCGCAGGCACTCTTATTAATAGAACGCAAAATGCCGTGCTTATCGATGCTCAGAATGCCCTCTTTCACGGTACTCATGGTTACGTCTAACTCGACATACAGTCGGCCTATCTCTTCAGGTTCAAAGCCTAAAATAGCGCGCTGAAAACGGCGAGATACATAGCTAGAAATCAAAGCATTGACGGCAACCACCAGTAACGCCATCACAATTAAAAAAGCTAAATACGGTTCGATTCGATCTTGTAAAGAATCCAATAAGTAACCAACTGACACGACACCAATGACCTGCCCTTGCGTGTCTTTAACCGCGGATTTACCACGAACTGAAAAACCAAGCGATCCTTTGGCCGTCGATACATAAGACTCACCCAATACCAGCGCTTTTTGATTATCACCACCACGCATTGGTTTGCCGAGCCTGTCATCATAAGGGTGAATCAGGCGAATTCCCTGTTCATCTCCCACAACAATAAACGCTGCCCCAATGAGCTGGGTAAGGTTACGAAATTTAACTTGGGTTTCTTCAGACAAAACGTAGGGAACGCCATTAGCGTCCACACTTTCATTTTCTTGAATAATGGTGGTGACAAGTGGTGATTCGGATAGAAATTCAGCAACACCTAACGCTTTCAACCCCATCTCTTGCTCTTGAGATTGTTTGATGTAGTAAAAGCCAGCCGCTGAAAGTATCAAAAGTTCAACGAGGCCAGTGACCGTCATGATAATCAGTAACCTTTTACGGAAACTGATACTGCTCCATTTCATATACCACCGTCCCTAGTGTTAGACGATCAATGTTAACACCAAGTTAACTAGATGACCTTTCTACGTACGCGAATTTGTGACTGTTACTCAACTAAATAATTGAGCGGATTATTAATTGATATTCCTTTGCGTTGTGCAACTCGGACAATCGTGCACTTTTAGAACGGATTAGATAAAAAAGACAAATAACTGAATATATATTGAGCTAGATCACTAAACTTTTAGCTGTTTTTTAGGTTGTTCAAAATAAATACAATTATAATAGTTGCATATGAAGGAGTTTATTGTTGCCGGGCTATACGTTGCAATTTTAAGACAGCGCTTTAAACCGAAGTTTCGGTTAACAAAACGACAACAACTCTTCACTAACTGGACGTATCGATAAGTAAAAGTTGCGCGCTCGCAGTTACGAATGATGATCAAACGGATTAAGTTTCTCCCCTATTCATCCATCGCCATTTTCAAACTCGGCTAGCCAAACAACGAAGAGGTGACTGATAAAAGCAGCACCCAATAATGAAGCATTGATGAGCAGGAAGTATCGATCAGTGGCAACGTCCAATAGAAACAGGATAAAAAACATAACGTATAAACATTGTTGAAAAGGAAACCAGGCAATGAAACGCGATAACTTTGGAATTTGTCTTACTAAGACTATGCTGTTCAAACACTTACAATCGACTTTTACTCACGTAAGAGCCTATGAGAAAGACGGTACCTCCCCTCTCGATCTCAAGGTATTGTTAGCGTTCCCGCAAATGTCAGGTAGAGATTTATTACAAACAATGCAAGGATCAAGACAATTAGTGTGGCGCGCCGATCACCATTGTCCTAGCTTTAAATAAGCCACTTCATTTTGTAAAAACACTTCTATACTGAACTTAAAGAGCACGTCTGTCGTGCTCTTTTCGTGTCAGTGATCTTTGTCTCCTGCATCACGTATTTTATTACATATACTTAACGAGTTATGCGCGTTTCTGAACATATGAGACAATCAACTCAAGACAAATGACTATCACCCTGTTAACATTAGAGTTAATACTCTAATTTGGTATTTAATGCAGATGACCAAACCAAAATTCCGATACCTTGCGATCGCCAGTATTCTTCTCGGCACCATGACTTCGCCAGGCTATGCAGCTCCGCTCACTTTTTCTGAAGCGTGGCAAATATTACAAGAAAACAACAACTCACTTGCGGCTCAACAAGCTAACGTCGAGCGTTATCAACACCTGCAGAACTCAACAAGTAGTCTCAACTTGCCTTCAATTACCTTAGGGGCTAACTACACGCACCTTGATAGTGACGTGACGATTAACGGTAAACAGTTCACTGACAGCTTAAGTGGTGTACCAAACTTAGGCGCAGTTGGAGGTATTCTTCAGCCTATATTAAGTGGGCTTGGCGGCGTTACCTCAACCATCACTGAACAAGACATCTTCAGCTCTTCCATCCGTGCTATTTGGCCTATCTTTACCGGCGGACGAATTACCGCTGCGCAAAATGCTGCGGAAGGTAAAAGCGAAGAAGCACAAAGCCAGCTATTGATGGAGAGACAAGCTCGCTACGAAGACTTAAGTAAATATTACTTCTCAGTGATCTTAGCGGAAGACGTAGTAAAGACGCGCCAAGCCGTTGAAGCGGGCTTAACTCAGCACCGTGACTTCGCCATCAAGCTTGAGCAGCAAGGGCAAATCGCACGAGTAGAACGCCTACAAGCCGATGCTTCTTTAGATAAAGCGATTGTAGAGCGTACTAAAGCTCAGAACGATCTCAAAATTGCTCAATTAGCACTGACTCAGATCCTTGGTCAAAGTGAAAATGTAGAACCGTCAGAGCAACTGTTTATCAATAAGAACCTGCCTCATATGGACGTGTTCATTGACCAAACATTGATGACCTACCCTGGCCTTAAAATTCTTGATGCAAAAGAGAAACAAGCAAGCAGCTTAATTAAAGCAGAGAAAGGTAAATACTACCCAGAAGTTTACCTTTACGGTGACTACAGCCTGTATGAAGATGACTCTCTAGCCAGTGAAATGAAACCCGATTGGTTGGTTGGCATTGGTGTGAATGTGCCACTGCTTGACACTTCTGGCCGTTCCGACAAAGTCGCCGCCGCTCACAGCGCCGTATCGCAGGTTCAATATCTAAAGTCACAAGCAAAGCAAGACTTAACCGTATTGGTACAAAAGACTTATCTTGAAGCAAACCAAGCAATTGAAGAGGTTCAAGGCCTAAACTCAAGCTTGTCATTGGCTCAAGAAAACCTCTTACTTCGTAAAAAAGCCTTCACTCAAGGGCTTTCTAACTCGCTAGAAGTGGTTGATGCCGAGCTCTATCTTGCGAGCATTAAAACCCAGCAATCTGCTGCGCGATTCAAATACCTAATCTCTCTCAACAAGCTATTAGCGCTAACCAGCGAAATGAACGCTTACTCGAGTTACTTAACCTCCTCTGTTCCGTCTGATTTCGACTCAAAAACAGACACCGATAGCCAGTCAAAAGGATAATTCATGAAACCTATTAAGCCCCTTCTTCTATCTTTAGTTGGTATCGGCGTTATTGGCTGGGTCGGATACAGTTTCTACCAAGCTTATCAACCTCAGCCGGTTAAGCTTCAAGGCCAAATCGATGCGCAGCAATACAGCATCTCATCGAAAGTACCCGGCAGAATTGATGAAATATTCGTGCGCAAAGGCGATTCAGTTGAAAAAGGCGAGTTGATATTTTCTCTTCTTAGCCCTGAAATTGATGCGAAGCTAGAACAAGCAAAAGCGGGACAAAAAGCCGCTGGCGCACTAGCACAAGAAGCAGAAAATGGCGCACGTACTCAACAGATCCAAGCCGCTAAAGACCAATGGTTAAAAGCCAAAGCGGCGGCTGATCTGATGGACAAAACTTACCAACGCGTAAACAACCTTTACAACGATGGTGTGGTTGCCGAACAGAAACGTGATGAAGCGAAAACACAGTGGCAAGCAGCGAAGTACACCGAAAGCGCTGCATTCCAAATGTATCAATTGGCGCAAGAAGGTGCTCGTGACGAAACCAAAGTGGCAGCCGCTCAAAAAGCATTAATGGCAGCAGGTGCAGTAGCGGAAGTTGAAGCTTACGCAAAAGACACACAGATCCACAGCTGGTTTAATGGCGAAGTCTCTCAGGTTCTATTGAGCAGAGGAGAACTCGCGCCACAAGGCTTTCCTGTTGTGACTGTTATCGACACCAAGGATGCTTGGGCCGTACTCAATGTGCGTGAAGACATGCTTAAGCATTTCAATAAAGGCAGCCAGTTTGAGGCATATCTACCGGCTCTGGATAAATCATTAACTTTCCAAGTAACTCACATCGCCGTAATGGGTGATTTCGCGACTTGGCGTTCCACTGACGCAGCACAAGGCTTCGACTTACGTACTTTTGAAGTAGAAGCTCACCCTGTCGACACGGACGAAACATTGCGCATGGGTATGAGCCTTGTGGTTGAGCTTTAGGTGACTTATGTCTGCTAACTTTCGATCTACAGGAACGCGATCTACAGGCTCACAATCTAGAAGCTCGCAATCACCAGAGCATCATAGAGTGAAGAGTACCTTGCTTAGGCAGTGGGCGATTGTACGTAAAGACAAATGGTTGTTGTCTTGCCTAACTTGGCTCCCTTTGATGCTTGCTGCCAGTATCTGGCTGATTTTTTCACAAGGAATCGCTCGTGACTTACCGGTTGCAGTTGTCGACCTTGAGCACAGTCAAATCTCGCAACAGTTCACACGTCTTGTTGATGCATCACCAACGCTGCAAGTCACTCACAAATACAGCTCGGCGAGTGAAGCAGCGAAAGCGATGATTGAACGCGATATCTATGGTTATGTTGTGATACCAAGGCACTTCGACCGAGATCTTCTGCTCGGTTTGAATCCACAAGTGTCTGTGTTCTACAACAGCCAATTTATCTTGATCGGTAAGCTGGTGAACTCAGCGTTGCTGCAGGCTCAAGGGACTTTTAACGCGCAACTTGAAGTCGTGAGACAACTGTCACACGGCGATACCACGGTGCAATCAGCATTAGGCCAAGCAGTAACAGTGCAAAGCCAGATCACGCCACTGTTCAACAAGAACACCAGTTATGCTCAGTTCTTGGTGTCTGCGGTTATTCCTGCGCTGTGGCAGATTATGATTGTGGTAGGCACGATACTGATCCTAACAGCGAACGTTAGAGCTCGTGGCCTTCAAGCTTGGTTATCCAACGCCCCTATGAAGTCACTCGCATCAACATTAACGCCCTATCTTGTCTTGTTTTTGATGTTTGGTATCGCGTTTAGTTTTTGGTTCTATATCCTCTTAGAGTGGCCATTTAACGGCAGCTTTGTGGCATTGACCATTGCCCAACTGCTTACCGTGATTAGTTGTATCATCATGGGATGTTTGTTTTTCTTCTTAACACTTGATCCAGCAAGGGCAATGAGCTTCGCTGGCGCCTTCACGGCACCAAGCTTTGCGTTTATGGGAATCACTTTTCCAGTGACTGACATGAACACGGCAGCTCAAATCTGGAGAAGCTTATTGCCAGTGAGTCACTACATCGAAGTACAAACAGCACAATCAAGTTATGGCGTGAGCGCGGCACAATCGCTGATCAGCCTCTCTACTATGTTGTGGTACGCGGTTCCTGCTTTCGTGGTGATGTTGTTGATTAAGAAACACTTGGCGCAGTCAGCTCTGTCTGCACAAGCAACACAGCAAGAGAAACCAGAACTATCAGCACAACAAGGAGTAAAACGATGAGCTTTACTCAACTGCTCAAGCAAGAACTCTTAGCGGTACTGCGTAACCCTGTCGTGCTTCTTACGGTATTCGGTGGTGTGGTCTTCTATTCATTCTTGTATCCATTGCCTTACGCGAACCAAGTTCCTCAACAGCTCAAAGCTTCCGTTGTAAACTTGGACAAGAGTCAAAGCAGCTATCAATTAGAGCGAATGGTGGATGCCACCTCTCAAATCGAGTTGGTACGTCGAGACTCCAGCATCGCTGATGCAAAACAAGCCGTACTTAACCAAGAGATTGGCGGATTCCTCGTCATCCCAGAAGACTTCTATAAAGACTTACTGCTCGGTAAGAGCCCGACGCTTTCTTACGCGGGCGATGCTTCCTACTTCTTGGTATACGGAACCATTGTTGAAGGGCTTGCCAAGGCCGGAGGCACGCTAGCTGCGCAAGTTAAGGTCAGTCACTTATTAGTCGAAGGTGTACCTTTGGAATCCGCAGCCAAAGGCTACAGCGCATTCAGCTTGAACCTAAAACCCACCTTCAATAGCCGCATGGGATACATCGATTACGTAGTTCCAGCCGTCTTTGTGTTGATCCTGCAACAAACCTTAGCAATGGCTTCTGGTTTAGTTGGTGCAACCCAAAACGCTCAATCAACGTTTGGCTACTGGAGTAAAACCTCTCCGGCGAAACTGATTCTTGCTCGTTGTTGTACCTTAGTTGGCATTTATTACCTATTGTCGATGTACTACTTCGGCGCCAGCTTCTCAATGTACGGGATTAACTTGCTCGCCTCTATGACTCAAATCCTAACTCTACTGCTGCCTTTCTTATTGGCCAGTTGTTTAATCGGAATTTTTATCGGTGAGCTAGTACCAAGAAGAGAGCTAGTCACGGTTGTGGTGTTAATCAGTTCAATGCCACTGATCTTCTCTTCAGGTTTTATCTGGCCCGTTGAAATGATGCCTGAGTGGTTAGTGCTGTTATCCCAGTTATTCCCAAGCACACCAGCAATTCAAGGTTTCTTAGCGCTTAATCAGATGGGTGCATCTTGGCAGGAAGTAGCGTTTCAATGGACATTGCTGTGGGGACAAGTTGCGTTATGGGCTTCGTTATTAGCACTTAAGCTCTACCACAAATCGAGCAAAAGTAACGTTAACAATAGTACTGGCAGCAGCCATCGAGCGGCTTAGTCCTAAGTCTACAAACTAAGCATTAAGACTTCCCTCTCATCGAAAACCATTAAAAAGCTCTGATATGAACAGGGCTTTTTTAATGTCCTCAGATTTACGTCCTCAGCCATCGAATGTCTAAGACTTTCAAAAGTACATCAACATTCACCAGTCGTTATAACTGCCACTGCATATGCCTTTTGCTACCTAAAAAAAGCCCACTTATACCCAAACAATGACGAAACTCGTACAATTGTAAATTTATTGTAAAAATTTCTTTGATGACATTATTTTTATGTATAGGCTTATCAGTAAGACTTAGTAGGCCGAATACCATAGTCTTATTGGTGCACATACCAAAAGGATATACATATAAAGCAAGATCAGTACTTATATTTATTTCGTTTTTCGACCCAGCTACAACCGTTTATGTTGCCGTCGAATGAAGTGGATAAGTTACTGAAATATACAAAGCAAATAGAAAACAAACACAACAGCAACAAACATAATTTAATAAAAAAGACAGGGAAAACCATGAAAAACTTACGTGAATTATTTTTTGGGTTTATATTATTATTTAGTTCCAGTGCATTTGCAGAAGAAGGATCATTTAATCAAGCTATCAGTAACTTAAGTCAAAGTGTTGATGGATTTTTCAACGAATACACAGGTTGGTTCGTTGGACTGATATTTAAAAGCGTCCCTGTAGGTGAAGCAAGCTTTCCAATAATTGTTGGCTGGCTATTGCTCGCTGCAATTATCTTTACTGTTTACTTTGGCTTTGTTCAATTTAAACGTGTCGGGATGGCAATAGACATTATTAAAGGTAAGTACACAGACCCTAGTTCCAAACACGAAGGGGAAGTTTCTCACTTTCAAGCGTTAACAACCGCGCTTTCTGGAACTGTTGGGCTTGGTAATATTGCCGGTGTGGGTGCTGCACTTGCGATTGGTGGTCCTGGCGCGACATTCTGGATGATCTTGTGTGGCCTTCTGGGTATGGCTTCTAAGTTCTGTGAGTGTACCTTAGGTGTGAAATACCGAACTATCCTACCTTCAGGTGTTGTTTCGGGTGGTCCAATGTACTATCTAAGCCAAGGCCTTGGTGAAAGAGGTTTAGGTGGACTAGGCAAAGTGCTCGCTATTGGCTTCGCACTGATGTGTATTTTAGGTGCATTGGGTGGCGGTAACATGTTCCAAGCTAACCAAGCACACGCGATGCTAACTTACGCATTTGATGTACCAAGCGAATACGGTGTGATCACTGGCCTTGTACTCGCCTCTTTAGTTTTCTCTGTGATTGTTGGTGGTATGCCTTCTATCGCATCGGTAACGGAAAAAGTTGTTCCTTGGATGGCTGCTCTGTATATCGGTATGGCTCTGATTGTAATCGGTTCTAACCTTGATCAAGTTGGTCCTGCGTTCAGCGCAATCTTTACAGGTGCATTTACTGGTGAAGGTGTCGTTGGTGGCTTCATTGGTGCGTTAATCCAAGGCTTGAAGCGTGCAACATTCTCGAACGAAGCAGGTGTAGGTTCAGCAGCTATCGCTCACTCAGCGGTTAAAACAAAAGAGCCAATCACCGAAGGTCTAGTATCACTATTAGAACCGTTCGTTGATACGGTAATCATTTGTACAATGACAGCATTGGTTATCACTATCGCTGGCTTAAATGTAGGTCCATTCGATGGTTCTGGTTTAACGGGTGTAACACTTACTGCAGCATCGTTTACTGAAACTGCAGAAGTATTTAAATACACACTCGCTCTTGCGGTAATCATGTTTGCGTTTTCGACAATGATCTCTTGGTCGTACTACGGTCTTAAGGCGTGGACTTACCTATTTGGTGAAGGCAAAACAACGGAACTGATTTTTAAAGTGATGTTTTGTGTGTTTGTTGTTATTGGTGCCACGATTCAGTTTGGCGCGGTAATCGACTTCTCTGACGCGGCTATCTTTGCAATGTCTATCTTCAACATTCTTGGTCTGTACTTCTTGATGCCAGTTGTGAAGAAGGAACTGCAATCATTTGTTGCTCGCGTGAAATCTGGCGAAATTAAAACTTACGAGAAATAATTTCTCTTCAGTGCTTATCGTCAAATAACACTGTTCTAAAAATTTTTGTAAGCCCCTTTGCTTGAGAAAGCGAGAACAGGACTGCAACTTATCCAAATCCCTACCAGCTTTGCTTGTGGGGATTTTTTATGTTTGAATTGTTAGGCTAGCAGCTATCCTCAATGCCTTGCTGACTCTTTTCACTATCGTGCTCAACGTCGATACGACGAACCAACTCTTCTACTTCGATCATCTCTTTTTGTGCTAGTGACAAACGACAATCATCGAAACAATAAGCCATGGTGCAGTTCTCACACTGATATTCATTCATGGTTTATTCCCTGTCCATTGAGATGATCTAATCAAAGAATGACAACAGACCGCGTGTTCATCCTAGAACAACGCTATTATGCTGTTTCTCAACCCTATAAATATGCGTGCACTGTCACCGAATATTCAATTAAGCACATATTAAAACTATTTTACGGCTCTAATCACGAATAGCTTGGTAATAGTGTGAAAACGGCTATGAACCATTCAAAAATGCAATGAGCACTTGTGGTCACTTAGCAGTATGTAAGCCCTTCCCTCTGTTATGAGCGCACCAAAGCAAAGGAACACACAGAACAATACAAACTGCGACATAGACCAAAACATCAAAATCCAAAGATGAGTCAGATTGCGACTGTACCAAGGAGCTACTAAACAGCCCTCCAAATCCGACAGCAAAATGTTGTAGGGAACTTTGTATACGAATTAAAAGCATACGTTTATTAGGACTAAGAGCGTTAATCAGCTCAACAGATATCACTAAAGTTCGTGTTGAGCTCACCACTACAAATACAATAAAAGCAGCAGCTGCATTTCCGACATTTAAGGAACTAAAACCCAAGACGATAGAAATAACCATCGCCAATGATAAGCATGTAATAAGGAGGAAAACCGCTTTGTTGGAAACTCGAATACGCCCGAAGATTTGCATTGCAACAAAAGAACAGGTCCCGCTAATCACATAGCAATACCCTAGTAAAGTTGGCGATATTCCTAGGTTCACCTCGAGCATAACTGGAAACTGAGTCGAGATCAGAAAAGTACCGAGCACGGTGCCGAATGCCAAACAAACCGCAAAACGAAGATCCCGACTATATAGAAATTCAGTTAACGTAAATGGCTGATTATCTGTGCCTATCGACTTTGTATCTTCTGGTTTTGATAGAATTGATGGTGACAGAAACACCACGACACCAATCATGAATAGTGAGCCAGCAATCACCTGGAAACTCATTTGCCAATCACTCACGGAGGACAAAATAATAAGCGCTGGTACACCCACACTTAACGCTAATGGAAACGAACTCAGTAATACAGCGATGTTTCGCTTTCGATCACTGTCACCAGAGCGCAAGGTAAGATAATTCAGATTTAGAACAGCTAATGCCCCACCGAAAAATCCCGAGATCACTCTAAAAGCAAGCAAACCATTAAAATCAGTGATCAACGTTGATAGCCAAGTTGTCATAGCTAAACCTACAACGCAGATACATACTCTTTTTATTTCTCTATCCGGGTCTGTTGTGCCTTTCGTGAATAAACATATGATTGCCGCTGCGATCGCATACGCAGAAACAAGATAACCAGCTTGTGAGGCATCTTCTTCTAGGCTTAAGCTTATTGTTGAACTTAACGGGACAATAATAAGAGCATCAAGTGCAACTAAGAAGTGAATAACAAAACAACCAAAAACAACGCGACGTGGTAACGAAGTCTTACTTGGCAACAAAGACTTAATACGATTTATAATGAACAAATTTCACCCTACTGTACTGATTGGTAATGGTGTTATTGTACAAAGTGAAACAGGTCAACAAAGTAGCTATTGTTGGTTACATAATCCAAGAATTTGGGATAAAGATGATCGATCAAATAGAACAGCAATGGCTTAGAAGCTTCCATAGCGTTTTCGAGAACAATAGCTTTAAAAGAGCAGCAGAATTTTTAGATTTACCAACATCAAACGTTAGCCGCCACATAGCCCTATTAGAAGAAAAGCTCAACACTCGGTTGTTTGAAAGAACCACCCGAAAAATAGCGCCAACAGAAGCCGGCGAGAAACTATACCAATCGACACAACCCCTATTAGGTCAGCTTAATGAAGCACTAGAGGGAGTAACACGATATTCACACGGCATAGAGGGGCAATTAAGAGTATTGATGCCAGACACACCTGCTCTCGCGCAGGCTGTAATTTCGTTCTGTACTGAGCACCCCAAAGTTTCACTCTGTTGTGATACGAGCTTGAGCCCCAAAGGCGATCTGCTTGATGGGTTTGATGTTATCTTGAGTTTTGGTCGAGGTAAGTTGGCCGATAGTAATTGGATTGCGCGAGAAATTCGACGTTGGCCGAGTGTAGTTGTTGCGGCACCAAAGTTAATTCAAGACTCCAAGCGCCCTTTTCAAATAACAGATTTACTCCACGTACCCTGTATTAGCAGCTTAACAGCATTGAATGGAACACCCTGGATATTCAAGAGCACAGATGGTGAACTGATTACCCAAAAAGTAAATTCATCATTTAGAGTAAACAGTGGAAGCCTCGCCAAAGCCGGTGCCTTAGCTGGACTTGGATTTTCTATATTGCCACTCGAAGCCTGTCTCGGAGACATCAAGGCAGGCTCTCTAGAAGTCGTTGAGCTTGAGTATAAGCCTGAAGATTTGGTCTTGTATGCTTTCTACGCATCAAGAAAACACCTAGCAAAGAAGATATCGATGTTTGTAGAGCACTTACAAACTTGTCCAGCTCACCTACAAAAATAACCTGGAACGAAAAACGCCCACACCATTTTCATGATGTGGGCGTTTGAATAGTTATAGCGATAACCAAAGATGAATGATTAAAGGTTTGAGTTTATAAACCCATCTCTTCAGTAAGTGTTTTGATTTGCTTGAGATCCATGGTGTGGACTTCAATCATCTGTCTGATATCACTCAGTCTAGAGTTGGCATTATCTTGTTTCTCACACGCGTCAGATTTCGCATCCCATGATGTGCCATCTAAGAACACATCACACGCTTTCTTAAGTGAACCAAGGTTCTGTTCAAGCTCGTCTCTTTCTTTCTCAAGCTTTTCAAGTTCTTGAGATATTTGTAATTCTTTACGGAACAGTTCACGAGAACGTTCAAACAAGGTCGACTGCATATCCGCCTGACGGTTTAGCTTTTGATTATCTTGCTCAGTTTTATCTAGCGTTTGCTTTTGTTCGTTTAACTGCTGCTCTAACGAGTAGTTCGCCTTTTCTAAAACCGCAGATTGTTTCGCTAACTCTTGAAGCTCTTTTTGATGCTCTTCCACTTGCTTTGCTAGCGCAACTTCGACTTTGGCGTCGATCTCGGTATCAACTTTTGCCACTTTAGCTTCAACCGACGTCATCAATTCTGTTTTACTGTCGCGCAATTCTTGATAACGGGTTTCGAGTACCTGATAAGTGGACTCCCACTTCGAAGCCGTGACTGTAGAACCGATTAAGCCACCCAGCGCTAAACCTATAACCGCAGCAATGCCGATATAGAGCTGACTGCGCTTATCGCGTTCTTCAATAACAACCACTTCATCTTGTTCGCTTTGTCCAGATTGCTGGTTCACTAGCGGGTACTCCCAAAAATTTGTTTAACGTTACGCGGTCACTGGCACTGATGCCAATACTGATAGTGTAGGCTCAGTTAAACCTATCGCTCAAGCCAGAAGCACTTAAGCTTTGCTAACACATTCATCCCAACTGTTTACAGAGAGGTTTAACGAGTTAACTCCGAAATCATCAAGCTGGCAGTATACAAAAGGAAGCTGCTAACGATAACTATCACAACCCCTTTTTGCAGTTTTTCGTTTGTCCGGTAACGAAATAGTACAAATGCCAAAGCCAATAAAAAAACAATCGCTATTAGTCGAGTCATAACTCCTCCTTGTTTCTCTATTTTATACCATTTAAATAAGCAAGTTACGTCAGAGACTCGTTGTTTGATCATTTAGTTGAACAACATTTGTGCAAACAGATATTTTGTAGCTGACATCACATTTTATATGATCTAGGATACGCCTACAGATTACCTAATTATTTAGGTAATTGTTCCGATGAAGACTGCAGGAGAGTGGTTTTTAACTAAATATTAACATTTAGTTAGATTGACCCGCCGAAGAAGTAAATCTTTCAGGTGCTTTATGCTGGAGAAATCCAGAAAAGTGAGGACTGTCGTTGGAGGAACCTCTGGAGAGAACCGTTAGATCGGTCGCCGAAGGAGCAAGCTTAGTGCCCGTTACTTATCTATAAGTGATTCGCTAAGTGAAACTCTCAGGCAAAAGGACAGAGGAGTGGAAAGCAACAGCCTTAATTAACAAAAGAATTCTATCTAGAAATCCGTATGTATTAAGTAGTGCTCCCGATCCCTGTGATCTGCACTGCCTTCCCTCTTCTCCTTAAATTTTTTAATTTATTAAGGGGAATCTATGAACCACCTACAAGCTACACTACAAACCATCAACCAATTCGTTTGGGGACCACCACTGCTTATTCTGCTAGTGGGTACAGGTATCTACTTTACTTTTCGCTTAGGCTTACTCCAGTTTAGACACCTCCCAACCGCGCTAAAAATGGTATTCAGCAAAGACAAATCCGGTACGGGTGACGTATCAAGTTTTGCCGCTTTGTGTACCGCGCTTTCCGCAACCATTGGTACAGGTAACATCGTTGGTGTAGCGACCGCAATCAAGATTGGTGGCCCTGGTGCCCTATTCTGGATGTGGCTTGCCGCTGTATTTGGCATGGCGACCAAATACGCAGAATGTCTACTTGCCGTTAAATACCGCAGAACCGATAGCAATGGCGAAATGGTTGGTGGCCCAATGTACTACCTGCAATACGGTGTCGGCTCACGAATCTTGGCGGTAATGTTCGCTGTCTTCGCGCTCGGTGTTGCCTGCTTCGGTATTGGTACCTTCCCACAAGTAAACGCTATCTTAGACGCAACTCAAATTTCATTTGGTGCTTCTCGTGAGATGTCTGCTGTCGTTCTAACGATACTAGTGGCAGTGGTAACCCTTGGTGGTATTCAATCTATCGCTAAGGTGGCAGGGAAAGTTGTTCCTACGATGGCGGTTATGTACGTTGTCGCATGTTTAAGCGTTCTGATTTCAAATGCAGACCAACTGTTGAATGCTATTACCCTTGTTGTTACCTCTGCGTTTACCAACACAGCAGCAACCGGTGGTTTCTTTGGTGCA
Organism: Vibrio sp. BS-M-Sm-2; assembly: GCF_041504345.1. NCBI lineage: Bacteria > Pseudomonadati > Pseudomonadota > Gammaproteobacteria > Vibrionales > Vibrionaceae > Vibrio > Vibrio sp. BS-M-Sm-2. The sequence goes on along the minus strand of NZ_CP167894.1, from coordinate 3,513,283 downwards.
AGCATCATGCTTGCTATCCAATCAGGCATCGCTCGTGGTGTGTTCTCGAACGAATCTGGTCTAGGTAGCGCACCAATGGCGGCGGCGGCTGCAAAAACAGATTCATGCGTGAAGCAAGGCCTTGTATCTATGACAGGTACCTTCTTCGATACCATCATCATCTGTACCATGACAGGTTTGGCGCTTATCTTAACGGGCGCTTGGCAAACGGACCTGTCTGGTGCTGCGATGACCACTCATGCATTCGCCGTTGGTTTGAATGCAGACACCCTTGGCCCTATGTTGGTTTCTGTTGGCCTGATCTTCTTTGCGTTTACAACAATTTTAGGTTGGAACTACTACGGTGAGCGCTGCGTTGTGTTCTTGCTAGGTACCAAAGCAGTATTGCCTTACAAGATAATATTCATCGCATTAGTGGCTTCTGGAGCATTCCTAAAGCTCGACATGATCTGGATAATGGCCGATATCGTGAACGGCCTGATGGCAATTCCAAACCTGATCGGCCTTATTTTGCTACGCCACGTGGTTATCGAAGAAACTAAGCTGTTCTTCAAACCTTTAACGTCTTCAAACGATTGTGAAGCTGTAAAAGCATAATCAGAATTGATTGAACCAAAGCCCGCATTCAAGTGCGGGCTTTTTTCTATCCATTCAATACTTAAACTGACTAAATTATTACTACCGTATACCCACAAATAAAATAAGATTTTAATTAGAGCACTGTTCTAATTAAATTAGAGACAAAGATTAAGCCAATACTCTCTAATTAAAAGTTCCCTAATAAAATCAAAACTTAATTAGATATTACTTATATTTAACAGATTGTGACTAGATAGCAGAGTTTCTTTCATAAAAAATGAAGAATGCTTTTGTTTGAACCACGCAAAAACACACCAGAATAAAACATGTGACTTTAATTCATATAATAGTCAGTTTATAGTCATCTAAATTGTTGAGAGAATTATAATAAAAATAAAACGTTGGCTATATGATCAGATTTGACCCGATTAAAAACCGTATTTATAACGACGAACGTTCTATTAAAATAGGATATCGTGAAACTCGCGTTTTAGAGTTATTACTTAAAAACTCACCCGAGATTGTGAACAAACAAGATATTATTAGTTTCGCATGGGGAAGCGAGTTCATTGGGGATACGTCACTTGCGAAATGTATCAGTTTGCTTCGCCAAGGATTTGTTAAACTTGGCATCAGAGAAACACCCATCGTCACAGTGCCAAAGGTCGGTTACCGACTTATTGATGAATGCGTCTTTATTGACTCGCAACCACAAAGCGAAGTGACGATTCCCCTCACGCCTGTCAGCGAGCAAGTCCCGCTCGGTCAAAGTAATATTGCGGCCTCTATTGCGAGCAACGATACACCTGAATCCAAATCGACTTCACTTACTTACTCTCAGGTCAGCTTATACAAAAACAGGCTGTGTTATTTCATAACGGGTTGTTTATTGTTGTCCTCGGCATTATTGGCTTTTGCTAAGGTTCACGATAAAAGCCTTGGGGATATCACGCCCTTTAACCGGCTTAATGAACAATGGGTTGGGCAGGTCCAAGTTTTTCAGGAAACAAAAGTGTCCTTAAGCCCAGAACTAGAGGCTATTCTCTACAAATACCAATGTGATTGCGTGGCATACATCAGCGATGAGCCCGGCTATTCAGAACTCTCCATACTCAACAAGACGACACGTCAGTCCATCAATATCTTTTACACGGCCACGCAATTAGACCGAGCGAGTGAAGAGATAGAATTATTCCTAAAGAGAGGCCAATTATGATGCCATTTGTAGCTCTGTTTTCCTCGTTAGCGTTATTGATTGGTATATGGAGTATTCCTTCTTCTCCACCCCAAGAAGAGCACCGTTATCAACATAGCGTGGTAGATCTTGTGTTAGATGGAAATGTATTACGAACCAATGGACTCACCAAAATAAGCGATAACGAGGTTCTACACCTAATGTCCGTCCAAGATGACAGCATGCCCGACCCGATTGTTCTACGGTTTAGAGGTGAGGCCGGCCCTTCTCAATCCCTATTCTTTTCAATAGCTGGCACTATCGACTTACTCTCCGTGCAAAAAATAAATAAAGCGATGAATGACAGCTTGTTGTCGCCCTACCTGCTTATCAACAATGACCCTTTAACACTTAAGGTTGATATATTAAGTTCAAATGATCTGTTTGCCATCATTCGGACATGTAATAATGGAAGAACACAACTTTTGGCTAAACGATAATTTGTCGCCGTTTGGCCACCAGTTAAATTCACTTTATTTTAATTAACATCGTTCTGAATATTACACATAAAAAATGGATGGTTAAATTTATTACTGCATCAATAAACATCTCTTGTATTTTGAGCATTCAATTAATCGAGTGTTTAAAACACTGGATTAAATTTAAACATCCAAATCTGATTTATCGCTTTCCTGTTGATATTTACATCAAATAAAAACGATGTGAATAATATGTCTCCTCTCGTACTTAACCATTCATTTCACTCGCGATAGACCACGTCAAAAACTATTTGACGTTAATGTATCAATCATAACTCCTCATTTTTCTAAAAACGGTTTGAGCCTCATCAAACATTTTCTTTTTAGTTACACTCTCTTTCACCAAAAAACAAATCAAACAATACAAACCGTTGAATTTAAAAGGTAAATTAATTCAACCCTTTTCAGTATCTATCTATTTATCAACATGAAAAAGTGAACTTGTCTTGTTAACTGCATGGCACAAAAAACATTATCAAAATAGAAAAATTACAAATGAGGGAATTGTTAATGATCCGAATAAACAGAAGTCTCTTAGCAACCGCAGTGTTGTCTGTTCTATCTACTGGCGTAAACGCAAAAATTTACCCAGACCAAATAGTCCATGACCAACTTGGTGACGATGTATGTCGCTCTGGCTATCGCCCGTTAGACCGCTTTGAAGCCGAAGAGCAAAAGAGTGCTTTGCTGGCTAGAATGGGCACTTGGCAGATCACAGGCTTAAAAGGAAACTGGGTGATCATGGGCCCGGGATATAATGGCCTTATTAAACAAGATACAACCAACGGCAAAACGTTCTGTTATCCGAACAATGACCAGTCTGAGATTCCAAACTACTCTGCTAAATCAGTTCCAGAAGGTAGCGAGTTAGATGTTCAATATGAGTTGGTCAATAACCGTAACGATTTTGTTCGCCCACTAAGCTATCTAGCTCACAACCTTGGATACGCATGGGTTGGCGGCAATAACAGTCAGTACGTTGGCGAAGACATGACAATAAATCGCTCTGGCGACAGCTGGGTGATACAAGGAAACAATGGTGGTTCTTGTAGCGGTTATCGCTGTGGGGAAAAAACTAAAATCACCGTCGACAACTTTGCCTACACCGTTAACGACGATAACTTTTGGCATGGTGATGTTGTCGAATCAGATCGTGAACTGGTTAAGACCGTTTACGCAACAGCAAGAAACAACAGTAATATCGCGCAACAAGTGGTTGTCGACCTGAAAGTGGATGAGTCAACAAACTGGTCAAAAACGAACAGCTATGGGTTCTCACAAAGTGTTCAAACAGAGAATACGTTTAAGTGGCCTCTTGTTGGCGAAACTAAGCTCACCATTAAGTTCGAAGCCAACCAAAGCTTCTCTAAATCAAATGGGGGCTCCACTAGCGAGCAAGTGACACTTCAAGCGCGCCCGATGGTCCCAGCCAACTCAGAGCTTCCGATTCGAGTTGAGTTGTATCGTTCAAGTATCTCCTACCCGTACCGATTCAACGCCGACATTAGCTACGATGTTGAGTTTAACGGCTTCCTCCGTTGGGGTGGCAACGCATGGCATACACACCCAGACAACCGCCCTTACAGAGCTCACACCTTCACTATGGGTCGCGGTAGTGATAAATCTGCAGACATTCGCTACCAATGGGATCACCGATACATTCCAGGTGAAACAAAATGGTGGGATTGGGGCTGGGCTATTAAAGAAGCTGGCTTATCAAGCATGCAATACGCGACTGGCGGAAGCTTACGTCCATTCCACTCTTATGTATCGGGTGACTTCTACGCAGACTCTCAATTTGCAGGTACTATTGAGATTGGCCAAGCGACACCGATTACCAACAATCTACGTAGCAAAAGAAGTACAGATTCCGTTAACGAAACTACCGAACGTATTGGCGATATTGAAGTCACCACCAACTTCAATGCTGATGAGTTGAGTGACTTAGGTTTCGAAGGTGCTGAGATGAACATCAGCATTATTGAATAACACAATGACTCACCTTTAACACTTAATTTGCCAAAACACTCGATTCACCCTAAAGACAAAAGCCCACGACACGTCGTGGGCTTTCATATATTCATGTTCAGTAAAAAACAGTGAACTACACAGGCTCTTCCATTAGAAGCTTAACGCCTAGCCCCACTAGTACCATGCCAGTCACGCCTTCCATCCACTTCATAAAACTCGCATTCTTGAGCAAGTTTTTAGCCGAGTTCAATGCACCAGCTAAACCACATTGCCACACCATCGCAATCATAAAGTGGACTGAAGCCATCAACATAGATTGCAATAAAGGCGAGCCTTCAGGGTTTACAAATTGAGGCAGAAAAGCCAAATAGAAAACCGCCGTTTTTGGGTTAAGCACATTAGATAAGAAACCTTCACGCAAAGAACGTTTTGCACTGTAAGCTTGATGAGCTTGCTCGCCAACCTTCAACCCGCCACCATTTTTCATCAAAGCGCGTAAACTGCTTAAACCAAGCCAAATTAGGTAAACCGCACCCACCATTTTTACGGCTTGAAAGAGTTCAGCTGATTGAGCAAGAATCGCAGAGATACCCACCGCAGAGAAAAAAGCGTGCACATAAAGACCGCTACAGATACCAAAGCTGGTCATTACACCGTCAGATAAGCCAGAACGGCTCGTATTACGAATTACCAATGCCGTATCTAAACCCGGCGTTAGCGTTAAAATAGTGATGGCAATTAGAAATGCCTCAAAGTTCAAAATATCCATATCATTGTCATTCTTGTTCAGCGATTTATCATCAATACCGTGTATCTGAACAATTCGCAAGCAACAATTGCCACCAGCTATACAAGTCACTGATTTTGTGCACAATGGTACAGTTTAATTTGTTAACAAATAGTAAATTACTGGCATATCACTGCCCTACCTTGTTTAAGCTATATCTTCTACTGAGAAGAACAGCCTCAGAAACAAAGTGAAGTGACCAACTTCAAAGTACTAAACATCGAGATGCCCCTTAAACTGATGCAGCCTTATGGGTCATTTAAAGAAACCAAATTAAGAGTAGTCAAATGAGCGCATTCAAAAAACTAGTCGAACACTCTCAAAAATGTTCACGCTTTCAGCACCTAGCCTCTATTTGTGGTTGGGACCAAGCTTCCATGATGCCGGCTGGCGGCAATCAAGCACGTAGTGAAGCGATGGCCGAGCTTTCTGTTCATATTCACGGTCTAATGACTCAGCCACAACTCGGCGCTTGGATTGCAGACGCTGAAAACGAAACACTGAATAACGAGCAACAATCGTCCCTACGTGAAATCAAACGCCAATGGCAACAAGCTAACCTACTTCCAGAAAAACTGGTTGAAGCGAAATCTCTAGCGGGTTCAAAATGTGAACATGCGTGGCGTAGCCAACGTGGAGAAAACGACTGGGTTGGTTTTGAAAAGAACTGGCGTGAAGTGGTTGAGCTATCGCGCGAAGAAGCACAAATCCGCGCAGACGCCGCTAACTTGACCCCTTATGATGCGATGCTGGATATCTACGAACCGGGCACCAGCTCTGCTTCGCTTGATATCTTGTTTGCAGACGTTAAAACCTGGCTACCAAACCTGATTGACGAAGTCATCGAAAAACAGTCGAGCGAGCAATTTAACGCGCCATCTGGTATCTACTCGACAGAGAAACAAAAAGCACTTGGTCTAGAAGTGATGAAGCTTCTACAATTCGATTTTGAACACGGCCGACTAGATGAAAGTGTTCACCCGTTCTGTGGCGGCGTGCCTTCAGACGTGCGTATCACAACTCGCTACGATGAAGCTGAATTCGTTCAAAGCTTAATGGGCATCGTCCATGAAACGGGCCATGCACGTTACGAACAAGGTTTACCTAAACACCTAGCGGGCCAACCAGCAGGTGAGGCTCGCTCTATGGGTATCCATGAATCTCAGTCTCTGTTCTTCGAAATGCAAGTTGGTCGCAGCGATCCATTCATCGGACACTTAGCCAACCTAGCAGGACAACAGTTCTCAGGCTCAGAATTTGAGAAAGATAACTTCCAGAAGATCTACACTCGCGTGAAGAAAGACTTCATCCGTGTTGATGCCGATGAGCTGACCTACCCAGCGCACGTTATCTTGCGTTACGAAATTGAACGTGACTTGATCAACGGCAAAATCAAACACACTGATGTCCCAGAACTTTGGAACACTAAGATGCAGTCTTACCTTGGTTTAAGCACTCAAGGCAACTTCACAAATGGCTGTATGCAAGACATTCACTGGACAGACGGCGCATTCGGTTACTTCCCATCTTACACACTAGGTGCGATGTACGCGGCTCAGTTCATGGCTTCAATGAAGAAAACGGTGGATGTGAACGCTGTGATTGAAAGTGGTGACCTATCGCCTATCTTCACTTGGTTAGAGTCGAACATTTGGAGTAAAGGTAGCCTGCTTAACACCGATGATTTGGTGAAAGGAGCAACGGGTGAAACCTTGAATGCACAGTACTTCAAAGATCACCTCAGAAGTCGTTACCTTTAATTAGCTAATAAGCAAAGGTTGTTTAGAACAACGATCAAAAAAGGCTGAGCAGATCATCTGACTCAGCCTTTTACTCTCAAGACCCCTTACCATTAATTGCCTTTCAACATATCTAGAAAGATCTGTCTAGACTCGGGGGTGTTGTCCCTGTGTGTTTCGTACTTTATATGTGTCTCTGCATCAGCAGACCGAGATAATTTGATGCTCCAAAGTGCTTTCATTTGGTTCGGTACAATTGAATATCGAACATCGATAACACGCAGATCATCTATTGGATCTTGTGCAATATAACCATTTGAAAACCAACGAAAACGTTCAATGTCTTTTGCTTGCTGTGAATTAGGGTCAAGCCACGGGAAATCCTGACTCACATTCAGTTTAACAATAGAGTCTCCAGAATAGGTTTTAACGGAGGTGCCAACTCGAATAGCATCTACGTAGTATCGGGATTCTGTTTCGTACACCACTTTCCACACTAAGATATTTGCAAAGCTCGGTTTTGCCTCTAATCGAATCGGCTCATGTTGTCTTTCTTGCGCTAATTGCCATCCAATCGCCTCTGCCCTATCTCGCTGAATCATTCCTAGCGTCGGATAAATCAAAGCCCACAGAAACGCAATACGAGCCAACCAAGGTGTTCGTTTCCAATTTGCAAACACAAGCAATATTAAGATGGGAAGTGTATAAACAGGGTCGATGATTGAAATGGTATTCCAAGCAAAACGCGCGCTGGTGAAAGGCCAAAGCAACTGTGTACCATAAGTAGTACAAGCATCTAACAGTGCGTGAGTGCCGTAACCCAGTGCACAAAACAGCCAGCTTTGCTTAAAAGAAAGTCCGCGCCTTTTTGCAATCAGATGATGCAGAGCCAAAGCACAGATCAAACTGCCAATTGGGATAAAGAAGAGTGAATGTGTAAATTGCCGATGGAACTCCAAAGCCAACAAAGGATCACTCTGAGACTTAATCAGTGCATCTAAATCTGGCGCCAATCCAGAGAGTAGCCCTAATACCCCAGCGACCACCAAATGTTGTTTTTTACTCGCCGATTGTGCCAAAGAAGCGCCTAGCACACCCTGTGTTAACGGATCCATAAACCACTCACTTTAGCATTCCCTTAATCTGAACAAGTACATTTAGCTATAGCAGTGAATCCGGTTAAACAACAAGATTTTATCAACAGACTCATAGACATAATCGTATAAATGTAGGCAGACAAAAAAAGCAGCCTGATGACTGCTCTTATTCGGCTCTCATTAACCCGTATCTAATCAGTGTGATTGTGTCGCCTTACTCAACAACAGATCCCAATCAGATAGCTCAACTTGCCCTTTGCGAATATTCACCTTGTGGTAACCTTTTTCGGTTAAGGATTTCACTTCAATAAAAGAATGACCAAACAAAGACTTTTTAACCGCTAGGTTCGCCTTAATGCCATGCAAATACACGTTTCCATCATCTAAAGACAAATGGCTTTTCGTGAGCCTTGAGGCAAACATGTAAACCAAAGTCATGAGGGTAATTGAGGTAATGAAAGGGAAAAGCTGCAATTCAGTTTGATAAAAGAAACTGATCATCAGAGATACGATCGCATAGGTTATCGTCATTGATAAAACAACGTTCCATTGCGGCCCATTACCTTTAAATGAGATTTCCCGTGCCATCATAGATTCCTTTGGGTAAGCGCTTGAGCATATTCGAGATATTTATAAAACAGAATAAGTTTATTATGAGCAGTGATGCATTTAAAGGGCAGAATTACACTATTGAAGGGCTCAGATCGCAATTAGACATTTACGTGGCGTTTCACACATAAATATCTAATTAAGTCATCAGCCAGATAGGTCATGAACTATCAGAAATTAACGAGCCACCATGCTTGCCGCGATAACAACCAACAATACTGAGAAAATCTTCTTGATGGTTGGGACCGGTAAATGGTTTGTCGCTTTTGCGCCTAAGGGGGCCGTAAACCAAGACGTACACACGATACCCAATAACGCTGGTAGATAAACAAAACCCGCGAATCCATCAGTTAAAGCAAAATGGCTACTACCCGAACTGATGTAACCAATCGAGCCAAATAGCGCGATCACAATGCCACAAGCCGACGCACAGCCAATCGCCTTTTTCATATCGACAGAGAAGAACGTTAATAACGGAACCAACAATGCACCGCCACCAATCCCTATCATGGCAGACAAACCACCCGTAATGGTTGTCAGAACAGTTAGCACACCTTTGTTTGGCAGTTTTCGTTCTTTAGGTGCATCATTTTTGCTGCTCAAGAACATCTTGATCGCAATGAGAACCACACTCACAGCAAACACAATACGAACGACTTTTTCTGGCAACAGAGCCGCCATAAAGCCGCTAATCAGTGCACCCAGAGCAACACCCAACATGATCCAAGGCGCTAGATCCCAAGGCACGTTTCCATTCTTATGGTGAGCAAGTGCAGAAGACGTTGAGGTGAATAGTATCGATGCCAACGAGGTTGCAATCGCCGCGACAACCACTTGGTCAGACGGTAAAACGTCTAAATAAAGTAAAATGCTGCTTAGGACGGGAACAATGATCAGCCCTCCGCCAATACCTAACAAACCGGCGAGAAACCCAACACCACTGCCTAGTAAAGCACAGTAGAAAATCAACAACAGCAATTCACTCATTTCATCCATCTCTTATTCAATTAATTGTCTTAAATAACACACTATTAATGTGGTTATATTTCCATCAAGATAATTAATATAACTGACACCTACTTAAATATTCAAACATAATAGATCATGAATATTCCTCATGTTGAATGTGAAGTAATACCATTGTTAATGATGAACCTATCCACGTATAAAAACCTTAAGCGAATAAATTTATACGACATTAATTCTACTAAGCATTAATGTCAGACAGCATAGCCTTCGATTCTTAATCTGGTCAAAAGCAAAAAATAAAGCAGTTTTAATACTAAAGACCGAGAGAATCAGAAAATAAATTGGGATACCAAATCAGCATGAATAAAGAATTTAATTTTACGATTAAGAGCATTAGCCTCGACGAAAACTACCAGCCTGCAGACAGCACGCGTATCACAACTAACTTTGCTAACTTGGCTCGCGGCGACAGCCGTCAAGCGAACTTACGTAACGCACTACAGATGATAGACAACAGTTTCAATGCCTTAGCACATTGGGACAACCCAAAGGGCGACCGCTACTCTGTAGAGCTTGAAATCATTTCTGTTGATATGGACATTGAAAGCAACGGCGAAGCATTCCCTTCAATTGAAGTGCTGAAAACCAATATCCTGGACCACAAAACGAACGAGCGCATTGAAGGTATTATCGGTAATAACTTCTCTTCTTATGTTCGTGATTATGACTTCAGCGTACGTCTATTGGATCATAATAAAGGCCAAGATAAATTCAGCATTCCAGCCGATTTTGGTGATTTACACGGCAAGCTATTTAAGTATTTCGTTAACTCTGACGCTTACAAAAAGAACTTTAATAAGCCACCTGTTATTTGCTTAAGCGTGTCAGATAATAAAACCTATTACCGAACTGAAAATCAACACCCTGTATTAGGCTTTGAATACCAACCTAATGAATCTTCTTTAACTGAGCAATATTTCAAGAAGATGGGATTACAAGTTCGTTATTTCATGCCGCCAAATAGTGTTGCTCCTCTGGCTTTCTATTTCTTTGGTGATCTACTGAACGATTACTCTAACCTAGAGCTTATCAGCACCATCAGCACTATGGGGACGTTCCAGAAGATCTACCGCCCTGAGATCTACAACGCGAACGCTGTTGCGGGTAACTGCTACCAACCAAACTTGAAAAACTTGGATCACTCACTGACTCAAATCGTGTATGACCGAGAAGAACGAAGCAAGCTAGCTGTTGAACAAGGTAAGTTCGCAGAAGAAAACTTCATTAAGCCATACCAGTCGGTACTAGAAAACTGGTCTGCCAACTACGCGCTGTAATCGTTCTATTTTACGCGCATTAGGAAACATACGATCCACTTTGGGAATCTAAGGACAGGCAGAATTATTATGAAAACACTATTACCGACTTCAACAGCAGGCAGTTTGCCTAAGCCATCTTGGCTAGCGCAACCAGAAACACTTTGGTCTCCATGGAAACTGGAAGGCGACGAATTAACGGATGGCAAGCAGGACGCACTGCGCGTGTCTCTGCATGAACAACAACAAGCCGGCATCGATATCGTGAGTGATGGAGAACAAACCCGCCAACACTTTGTGACCACGTTCATTGAACACCTGAATGGTGTCGATTTCGAGAAGCGTGAGACCGTTAAAATCCGCGACCGTTACGATGCAAGTGTACCAACAGTGGTTGGCCCTGTTTCTCGTCAAAAATCTGTATTTGTTGAAGATGCAAAGTTCTTACGTCAGCAAACCGACCAACCTATCAAATGGGCTCTGCCGGGGCCTATGACCATGATTGATACACTTTACGATGCGCACTACCAAAGCCGTGAAAAACTGGCTTGGGAATTTGCAAAGATCCTCAACGAAGAAGCAAAAGAACTTGAAGCTGCAGGCGTTGATATTATTCAGTTCGATGAACCTGCATTTAACGTGTTCTTTGATGAAGTGAATGACTGGGGTATCGCTTGTTTGGAAAGAGCCATTGAAGGGCTGAAATGCGAAACGGCTGTACATATTTGCTATGGCTACGGCATCAAACCAAACACAGACTGGAAAAAGACATTAGGCACTGAGTGGCGCCAATATGAAGAAGTCTTCCCTAAGTTGCAACAGTCGAATATCGATATCATCTCATTAGAATGTCACAACTCTCATGTACCACTTGAACTGCTTGAGCTTGTTCGCGGTAAGAAAGTGATGGTTGGCGCTATTGATGTTGCAACCGATTCCATCGAAACACCGGAAGAAGTGGCTAGCACTCTAAGAGAAACACTTAAATATGTTGATGCAGACAAGCTCTACCCTTGCACTAACTGCGGCATGGCGCCCCTTCCTCGCGAAATCGCCTCAGCTAAGCTAAATGCTCTCAGCGCTGGCGCAGAGATAGTTCGTAAAGAGCTTTCAGCGTAACGCTTCACGAGCGACACAAATATACCTGGAGCCTAAGTATCACATTGATGCTTAGGCTTCTGTATTCTTCTCAACTGCCACTCTCTATTTATCTAATCTCTTATCTATCTAACCTCTTATCTATCTAAGAAGGTAGCCATCTTCTTCAGAGTGATTAGCGCCTTATCAAGCTCATCTCTTTCAATGCCTTCAGCGCCACTTTCTGCCCATACTTCCTGTTTTTTATCTAATAGCGCATACGCTTCTTTACCTTTTTCAGTCATGTTAACCAACTTTGCTTTTTTGTGATTCGGGTTATCAAGCCAAGTTAGCAGGCCATCTTTCACCATGATGTCGGTAACACGCTGTGTCGCTTGTCTGCTTTGCCCCATAATACGAGCAATTTGAGAAACCGTGACCAGATCACCGGACTTTTCAATCGCCCCCATCACCTTCCATCTGGCACTGCTTAGCCCTAACTCTTCAGTTAATTTGTCACCCTCAGCATTCAATAAACCACTGACCTTAAAGATCTCTAGTGCGATCTTTGTGAAAACTTCTCCATTCGTATCCATAACACCCACTTTGACAACATGCTGTCATTAAATTAGATTCAAACTAAATTGACAACATGTTACCAAATTAATGGAGAGAATGATATGAAACCAATAATCCACAGAACAGCGGCATTAACAGCAACACTGTGTGTCGCTACATTTTTTACTAGCACATTGCTTGTAGAACTGTTTGGCACTTTGAAATCAGTCGAGTTAGTCAAATCGCTGATCGTTTTTCCGGGTTTATTTATACTTGTCCCAGCCATTGCTATTACTGGTGCGACCGGTGCATCTATGGCAAAACAACGTAAAGGGAAAATAGTTGAACGTAAAAGTAAACGCATGCCAATTATTGCGTTCAACGGGATCGTTATTTTGATCCCAGCCGCGTACTTTTTGAATCAGTGGGCAAGTTTAGGAGAGTTCGATTCTGTGTTTTATGGCGTTCAGATTTTAGAACTGATAGCAGGCGCAACCAACCTAACACTGATGTCTTTGAATATTATGGACGGCAGAAAATTTCGTCCTAAGAAGGTAAAGCAAGGCTAAGCTCATCGTTTTTAAGCTAACAGATGAGCTTCATAGTCGGCTGTTTACCACGTTTTATCTAAATCTTGAGCGTATAAGGAGATCGCTCGTTGGTACTCTTTTATCGCATCGCTATTGGTCGTAGAAACCAACAACTCAAGCAACAGAGACGTTGCCTCTTTATGGCGACCCAAATTATACAAACACATCGCATAGAAAGGCTGAACTTCAAGGGAATCAGGATACTCAGCCATCGTCTGCTCAAAATAGCTTAAAGCCTCGGTATAAAGGCCAAGGCTTCGATATGTACTCGCCAAACCGAAAAGCGCATCAAAGCGTTCTGTAGAAGTAAGTTCACCCGACAGAGACAGCAAATAATGCTCGATAGCCTCCTGTTCTTTACCTTGGTTGTCGTAAGACCAAGCTATCTGCAAGTGTGCTTTCGCAGCATATTTTCCCTTATCGAGTAGTGTCGCCAGCAAGTCTCGTGACTCTTGGTACTTGGCTTCTTTTCGCAACTCGATGGCTTGTTTGATAATGGTGTCCATAGTTCTTCCTAAAATCAGTTCCATTTCAACGAGTCCTTTCACTTCAGACAACTGAGTAAAACCTTTTGCTTGATAAAGCTTAATCGCGGGATTCTCACTGAACACGCGCAACACTAAATGAGCCGATGATTGATTGTTCGCATGTTCAATAGCTAAATCGAGACACTTAGAGCCAAAGCCTCTACCTTGATATTCAGCTAATATCTGCAAGTCCCGAAGAAACGTTGTATCACTGGTGTAACTGAAGCGGATAACACCAATACGGCTATCCCCTACATAAATTTCATAGTTATCCAGTTCATCCCAGCTACATAAAAACTGACTATGACCCCAAGCGATTCCACGAGCTTGATAGTAACTCGTCATATTCGTTTTGGTGATCGATTCAGCGAACTTAGGATCTGAACCTTTGACCAACCTTACTTCCATATTGTGTCCTTTGTTTCTAAATCAAACATTGAGCAATACGTAATTTAAGTACCAAGAGTATTGCATCGTCTTTGAACCATCCTAATCAATCTGGTTCCTTGTTTAACGCCTTCTCTAACCACATTGAACTGATGTATTGACCGTTTTTCTTCGCATATTCATTGAACACTCCGACTTCTCGAAATCCAAAACGTTTATGAAGTGCTATTGAAGCCTCATTAGGTAAAGCAACACCTGAGAGTACGCGGTGAACACCATAATCACTAATCGATGCAAATAGCTGAGAATAAAGCTTGGAGCCTAAACCTTTACCTTGAGCTTCTGCCGCAAGATAAATAGTGACCTCTGCGGTATCTTCAAATGCCGACATAGCCCTGTATTGCTGAGAACACGCGAAGCCTAATAACGCATCACCTTCTGTCGCAACATACAGTTGATATTTGCTTTGGCTCGAAAATTGAGAAAACCACTGCTGACGATTTTCCAACGACAACTTCTCTTCTTCAAAGCGCGCATTGGTATGTTCAATATAAAAGTTGAAGATATCGGTGATGCCTGCAATATCAGGTAATGTCCCTACTCTGATTTCCATGTAATGTCCTTTTAGTTGTCTATTTTTGAATGACTAATAAACAGGCATCAATAGTGACTGCAGAACTGACTCTCGCAAGGAATACCATCACGATCACCATCTATTTTCACATTGGGACAGTTTGCCAAATAAAACTTTGCTTCATCGCAAGATAGCATCTCACTACAATGCGTTTTACCTTGGCAACTAAATCCCATATTCTCATATGCAGGATTTAACTTAGGCTCCAATACCAAAAGATACAAACCTGCGCCAATAAGCCCGACGAAAAGTGCAGACAAAATAATTGAAAGAGGGTTAGATTTGGATGTTTCTATACCAACTAGTTGAGCACTCGAAGCGCTGAGTTTAGAGCCACTATTCGATAATTGAAATTCAACTTCATCCCCAACTTGAGGACGACGATAACCGTCCGTAAACTTCGATATATGAACAAAAACATCTCCCTCTAATTCATCTGAATTGATGAAGCCAAAACCTCTCTCATCAACCCAGCGAACAATTTTTCCATTCATAGCTATCCCTTCTTCAAACCGCTTTCAACTCTTGACTCATATCACCAACAATATGCAGATTACATTATGACAGCTTAATGTGGGGGCAAATTACTCGATGGACTCTTAACTTTACCCATTTTAGTCAGGATGCCTTTGCCCTTCTCATAAACAAAAGATAAACCAAAGTAGACTGAAACCCACAAGACAAAATCGAGAGCAGCTAACTTGATATCAAGTGGATCTGAAAAGATGTTATAGGTGTGCCCAAACTTTGCTTCAATTGATTTAACTAAAATCACTGTAACGATAAAAATCACAATCCTCATGGGTTTTCCTATCTATATCTTTAAACTAAATCGTACACATGCGTGTGGATATTGTTTAAGTTATTCCAAGTATATAATAAGTTGACGGCCCTACTTGCCATCGACCTTTTCTATAAACCAACTCCCTTGGCACGGGCCATTGGTTAAGTGCCAACGACCATCAAATCGCTTGCCCCTACCAGTTGCTGAAAAGCGATAGTCCCACTGGCGATGTTTCGCATACAAACGTAAGCCGCCGCTTTCTGTCACCCAACCTTCTAATGGTGTTCCGTTGTAGGTAAGCCTTAGCGTGGCTTTACCCTCTCGAATGATTCCGGTGATGGTTGTCCGTTCACACATATTATTGCCAGTGGTGTTAATACGACGACCTAGCCACTCACCGTCAAAATCAGTAGATGGCACAAATTGGGGACTATTAGGAAGTTTAGGGAACGACTCGGAATTACTGGACCCGAACCATTGGAGTTCACGGCCAACGAGGAAGAACACAACAAAGCCGATTGATATCGCTATCACAAATCCCTTTTTCATTAGCCTCTTCCTAATCAGATGACCTAAAGAAAAGAACCCTAACATAATGAAAAGTAATAACTTACTATCAATTTAATTAATTTTGATATATTCCACAAATTGCATTCAAATGTTGAATATAGAGAAAGCGGCATCGTACGAAGTTCTGCTGTATCTTCAGGGAATCGTTCGTGAAGAAAACACAAGGCATCCGCTGGCGTTGGCGTATGAGTTTTAGACTTAAGCCAACAACCAGTGTGTTAATAACTGAGTACTAAAACCTGAACGACTAAAAGAGATAGGTAATATATGCACCGAAATATTAGATCTTTCAAAGAAAAAACCCTTCAGAAAGCGTCCTTCGGTGCATACAATTTCAAGCGACTGACATCAATGACTAGCGTAAGTCGCTAACATAAGAAACTAACGCAAGCGTCTCAACACAACCTGCTGGTCGAGCTCATTCTGATAGTCCGTGTAATCAAGCCCTTGATCAAATATGTACTCAGTGACAAGAGTACGAATGCACTCAACTAATGTGCTTGCTTGCCAAGGCTTTTCAAAGTAACGGTCGATACCTGCTGCATTAATCGCATTGATGGTATCAGTATGAGTGGCCTGCCCCGTAAGAAGAATTTTCTTTGTATTCGGAAAGCGGCTGTCATGAGACACTTCAGTGAGTAACTCCACACCCGTTTTCCCTGGCATCACATGATCAGACACGATGACGGTAATGTGTTCGCCTTCTGCGTCAAGTTCATCAATGAGATCAAGCACTTCTTGCGCTGATTCACAATCTTCAATATTCAGCCAACTCGCCAGCGGCTCTAAATCTTGTACCACTGCGCTCAGTACTTCTCTCTGGTCATCGACACAGATTAAATTAAGCTTCTCCATGTTCACCCTCTATTGGTAACTTGATTCTAAATACAGTTTTAGAAGCATCACTTTTCACAACGATACTTCCGCCATAACCCGCCACAATCCGCTTAACTATTGATAAACCCAAGCCCAATCCAAACGATAAACCACCTTTTTTAGTGGTGAAGTTGGGCTGAAATACCTTTCTACGAGTCCCCTCGTCTATTTCAGGGCCGTTATTCGTAATCGTAACTAATATTCTTTTCTTACTTAATCTGGTTTGAATTTCTATTGCAGCATCGTCTGAATTCGACATTGCATCACAAGCATTCTTTACAATGTTGACCCAAATCTGAACGAGCTCTGTTTTCGAGCCTTTAAAAGACGGTAAATCCGCAGGGCTCAATCGCACAGATACTCTACGTAACTCACTTTGTAACAACGATAAGGCATGGTTAATGGAGTCGTTAATATCAACCGCTTCTTCGGTGTCAATATCAACTCTGCCAAGTTGTTTAACCGATTTTACGATGCCAACGGTGTGTCTAGATGCCAAACGTAAATCATGTAAATCACAGCCCATCTGCCAAAAACGAATCGCTTCTTCTGGGTTTTTCAGCCAATGCTTTGAAATAACCTCTGTTGCAGATAAAGCGTCAATTGGAATCGCCTTTGCAAGAGAACGAGCAATGTTTTTGTCTAAACCATATTTTCTTTCAAATTGTCGCCCACGTGTTCGTGCTTCTGACGACGACGTTTTCTGACCATGCATTAACCCAAAATCGAAAAATTGACTGGCTTCTGGATGCACTTCTTCAAGTAGATCCATGATGACCGTTTCAAGTCGGCCAGATTTACTATTTACTACACCAATAGCGTTGTTAAGTTCATGGGCAATCCCTGCAGCCAATTGACCCAAGGTCGTCATTTGCTCAGCAGTATGTAACTTTTCTAGCGCTTTTTGTTTCGCTATCGCTTCTTGTGTTGCGCGGCGTTGACGGCGCGACAACTCATTGACAATCACAGGTGTGAACTGTGCGGTAAGAGGGCCAAATTTACCTTCATCTTCT
Source organism: Vibrio sp. BS-M-Sm-2 (assembly GCF_041504345.1). Taxonomy (NCBI): domain Bacteria; kingdom Pseudomonadati; phylum Pseudomonadota; class Gammaproteobacteria; order Vibrionales; family Vibrionaceae; genus Vibrio; species Vibrio sp. BS-M-Sm-2. The sequence goes on along the minus strand of NZ_CP167894.1, from coordinate 3,495,487 downwards.
GCCGGCGTGTCTTTATCGATCCACGCTAACTCAACATCGGTTTTGGCAACAACCGTTGAAGATGCTGTCCAATTACCTGAAAAGAAGCTATGAACGCCTATAAAAGCTCCACTACCCGCGCTAAACACGCGTACTCGCGGTGCATTCGCTTCGGTATAAAACCCTTCCAGTTCTCCACTAAACACATAATATAAACGAGTGTTTAACGCTGATTGTTCAATAATGGTGTTACCGGCACGGCACGTCACCCGACGTTCTGCCTGATTAAAATAGCGATCGATAAGTGCTTCTAGTTTTTGTTGATACACGTATCGTTATCCTATGTGACCAATTGAATGTAGCAGCCACACCATAACAAAACTCAGTAGCACACCAACCACACCCAAAATAATACCGATTCGGGCCATTTGATTACTTTGCACATGACCAGTAGCATGAGCCAACGCATTCGGTGGTGTACTGATTGGCAACGACATACCTAATGAAGCGGCAAAAGTCACAACCAGAATTAACGTTAACTCACCGCCTAGTGGCGTGAGTGAAGCCATAGACGACCCTAATGCAGCCATAATTGGCATTAACAAGTTAGCCGTTGCGGTATGAGACATAAAGTTTGCCATTACCAAACACAAGAACGCCGCTCCGAACAACACCACATAGGGTGAGTAAGTATCAAACGGAATACTGTGTACCACCAGCCTTGCTAAACCAGTTTTATCGAGCGCTAAACCAAGCGCAATACCACCTGATACAAGCCACAATACGTCCCAAGAAATTTTCTTCAGGTCTTCTTTATTGATGATCCCAGAGAGAGAGAACACAGCGACAGGAATCAGAGCGACGGTATAAGAGTTCATGCCATGGCTTGAGCCCATTAACCAAAGAATAATGGTCAGCGCAAAAGTGACGTACACCGCAATGGCTTTGGGTGTTTTAAGGAATTTACCTTTGATACTTAGTTCGATTTTCTTTTGGTCAGCTTTGTACATAAAGCCTATTAAAAACCACGCTAACGCCATCATAATAACGACAAACGGCACACCAAATGCCATCCATTCACCGAACGTAATGAGGTTGTCACCAACTAAATATTTAAGTGCGATAGCGTTCGGCGGAGTACCGATCGGGGTACCAATGCCACCGATGTTAGCGGCAACAGGGATACAAAGCGCAAACGCTATACGTCCGGGGTCTTTCGGGCCAAACACAGCCAGTACCGGCGTTAAAATAGAGAGCATCATTGCCGTTGTTGCCGTGTTAGACATAAACATCGAAAAGATACCAGTGATCAACATTAAGCCGAGCATCACAAACTTTGGGTCTTGTCCAAATGGCTTCAATAATACACGGGCTAAGTTTACGTCTAATCGATATTTAGTGGCAGCCATCGCTAAGAAGAAACCACCTAAAAACAGCATGATGATTGGGCTAGCGAATGTCGCCATGATATCGCTGTATTTTAACAACTCACCAAAATGTTCTTCCCCATGCTCAAACCTTAAAAAGATCAGCCCTTTATCCGACAACATCAACAGTTGCAGAACGATAATAACAACAGACGTCGCGTAAATCGGGATAGGCTCGAACACCCAGCACAATGCCGCTAATAAAAAGATCGCGATAACGCGTTGTTGAATAATCGTGAGGCCTTCAAATGGAAACGCTGATAGCGGCATTACGAGGATAATGAAAGGAATTAAAATAGGGATAATGTATTTAATATAGGGGCGCATAGCACAAAAACTCTTCCTGAGATAACAACTACTTAGAAAATAGATTTAAAGTTCTAATTTAGATCCGACAACGAATTATCGACCTCTTATCACTATCTCACTATCGGCTAGATCAATGATTACGTAATCGCGATATCCCCTTTTTCGATTCTGTGCGCTACCTCTACGTTTGTGTGTCATTTACTGTTGCAACTAAATTCCGAGAAACAAAAGGCAAACGTTCGCCTTTGCGTGGGAGATCCGTAAGCTTTGGCGTTTGTAGCATTGCAGAGTAATCACCTAAAACTTCAATCTCAGTTTGGTTTATCAGCTCACTCGTTTTACGCCAGACATTGTCTGATTTAGTGAAATAACCATTCAGATAGTTCGCAGACAAATAAGCTTTTAAAGAATGAGGTTGGTGGATACTGGCACTGCTATAAAGTGCCTTTTCCAATAGTTGGTCGCTTGTCATGTTTCCTCCGTGAAACTAAGACCGAATAGGTTTGGTTGTTATATGACTAGCGTCTTTGAGAGGTATATCGACTCAAGTGGTTCTCTATAAACTCGATATCTGCACGATAAAAGTCATCAAGAGGAATCGCTGAGGGCTCTAGCCAATAGAAAGTTTGCTGTCTTTCTGCATCGACCATTTTAGGCTCATCATTCTGATCCGCTCTCAAAACTACATAGTGAATTTCACCACCGAAGTCGTTCTGACCTTGATGAGTACCGAGGAGTTGTAAATCTTTAAGACCTGTTTCTTCCCACAATTCTCTAATTGCGGCTTGGCTACCCGACTCACCGTGATCAACTGAACCTCCAGGGAACTCAAATACCATACCTTGGCGATGTCTAAAACGCTTTTGGATTAAGACTTTCCCTTCTTTTACAACCACGGCCATAGCTATGTTTTTCATGTGAGCTTCCTTGTAGCTATAAATTCGTACAACTGAGAATATTGTTACGTCATAATACCGTAGTCTTCATACCCAACTTCGGACAATAGAGTCCAAGTGTTAAAGCTAATCTAAAATATCTTGCTATCCTTTTTCTCAATAATATCTTCTGTATTTTTTACACCAAAAGGTATGTGAACCGACGGAGCAACTGTACTAGTCGAGCTTAAATGACCAGACTGGTCATCAAAGAATATATGAGGCTTGAGCACCCCCAAAATTAGACCTTTATCAACGCCTCCTAAAAAGAATGCGTCATTCGTCATTACGCCCCAATTTTTTAATGTATTTAAAGCTCTTTCATGTGAAGGAGCATTCCTTGCAGTAACAATTGAAACTCTCAAACGGTTTCGATAATCAGGCTCAGATTGCTTCTTCCTCTCTTCAATTTTCTGAATAACTGATACTTTGACCAAAAACTCTTTCAACGGACCAGGATTATGAGGTTGCAACACATTCTTTGTTTCATGTTCGTGAAACTGACTAAGGTCGTTGGTATTGTGCATAACAGATTCTGATTCATCATCAGCAAGAACTCCATCAAAGTCGAATGCTATTCTTAAATCATCATCATCTTCATCGATAATAGTCGATTTCATAACATGGCCAGCGGGATAACCTAACCTGATTGCCTCTTTTACATCAGACGAATTTCCTGACAAAAATAAAGAAATACTCAAGGCGGGAATATAATCATATGGAGACCTACCTTGCATGAAAATCGCGCGTGAAATAGGTAAATTATGGTGTTCGATTGATTTCATAACACGAAGCCCTGTATCTGGGTCATTTCGTGATAACAACACAACTTCTACTAGCGGGTCAGATTCAGGGTTAGCACTCAAATCATTGAGAGAAAGTAAACGCTTCACAAATGAAAATGAGACACCTTTATCTAATGGATTATCTATGTTCACCGATTGATACCTACGATACTCCTCTTCGCCTTTGGTACGAAAAACTGTATCAGACTCTGTTAAATCAAACATCGCACTTGAAGCAACACCAATGACTAACCTTTTACTCAACTCATAAGGCATATACACAATCCAAAACAATAATAAACATCGAGAAAACTAGCACTATTATTAAGTCATGAGCAGCACTAGCACCAGACCTAAGCCTCAGTTCGGGACATACTGAAAGAAGAAATATTAAGTTATAAGCCTACCTTAAAACCTTTTGAAATAGCATCTTATAAACCAAGTAAAGTAACAACACACTTTAATTTCAATTATATTTCTTCTATCAATCAATGTTAAAATCTAAGCTTCTATATATAAAATTAAATAAAAACTAGATTAGAATTTCTAATTTGTCTTTTTTACAAGTCTTATCGCATATGACAACTCAATCCCGCGTTCATTCGCTAGGTATTTATGCGTATTTGCTAATTCATACTTAGCCATAAATGGCAAGTCATCTATTTTCTTATTTTCGTTATACGTCAAGATACAAAGTAACACGCTAAAGGTTGTTTCTTGCAACTTTGAACGGCTTTCAGTAATAATAGAGAGGAATGGAGTTTTGTCTTTACTTTTATTTTCTTCATTATCATTATTATTGATAAAATCTATCATCGACTTCCTAGTTTCGATGTCTTTTACGAATGCATCCGTATAAAATCTAGCTTGAACAAATAAATGACTTAAAGAACTTGTGCCATCCTTTAGTACCTTAACATGTATCAACTGCTTGTTCTTATGAAGCAAATCACATATTTCATATCTTCTCTGACCAGCAATATTAATCTTTGCTTTATCAAATAGGTATATATCATCATTAGATTTAGCGACGTACGAATTGTAAACATCTTCTTTAAACTTGACTTTATCTCTCCCATTTTCCTTAACAACGCAACGAATAGAAACGTCATTAGGAAGGTAAAGCTCTGATTTATCTGTAATTTCACTTAAATACGCTTCGACCTCAGACTTAAAGTCAGAACTAACACACCTCCAAGTTCCAGAGCTCAAAATATAGGTTATTCCATTCTCTTCCAACTCACAATTTAAACAATCATAAGCTTTCATGGAACGAACATCACCCGAAGTATTTACATAGAAAATCCTCCATTTTATAACAGTTTGTATTGAAGATTTTTTACTAAAACTATGATTTTGATTCACAAGATCAGATATAGCTATGTCATCGAACTCTATAACAGAGTTATATATATCTGGATCTTTATAAGAAAAATAAGAAATATCATCATCTAGTATAATGCTCGGCGACAAGTGAATATTACTAAAATCATTATTTTTCAATTGTTCAAATAGAATAGTGTTTAACCTATCGATCTCGTCATCATCACTTACATAGTCAAGCTTCCCGTAAGAAGGAAACTTTTCTTTGTACTCTTCGAGATCATAAGCCTCCTCCAAACTTAAAAGTATATCAATTACACCCTCATCAGTTACGCTTGTTCCTTTTTTAAGGTTTACAGTAATTGAACTTTTTCCAGAAAACGATTTGATATACGGATAATGCTCATACGTAGAACCAGAAATAGCTCTAAAGAATTCTTTTTCATCATTGATATCAAATATATCCAAACTTGAGCCTTTGCTAGCTTGTCTATCAGTTAACGTTGATATGGATGAGTGTGTGGTTGTATTAACTTTTCTTAGGTTATTATGGTCACATATATTCATCGCAACCTTTATGCCAAAGTCATTAACTAACTTGTCTGAATTTATGAACCTAGAAGTATGCATGCCAAACGTCAAAACATAGAATAATATGTCTTGTACATCGCGTGTAATTTTCAAACACAAGACAGCTGAAGGAGATTTGTTAGTATTAGAAAATTCTAGATTTATGTCCTCACTAAGGTTGTTGAGCATAACCATCCAAGGGTAATCAGCTTCGGTTTTAGAAGTACCACCAACATCAGCATATTTTATAAGCCCCTCAATTTCATAGCCATTACTTTGATACGAAAACCTAGGTAAAGGCTCTGTCGATATATCGAATATAGCTGAAAAACTATTGACTGAGTCCTTGGCTCTAAAAATTGTCATTTTATCTAATTTACTGCTCACACTTCACCTCATTCCTGATTGAAAATCACAATCAGCACATTGAAATTTAAATAAAGAAAGCTCAATATCACCTCTTACCCTACCAATCTTACTCTCTAAACATAATTCATAACAATGACTTATCGCTCTTGATTTGCGATTGAACAGGTAAATATAGAGTTTAGTTCTGCCTAACGAAACCAAATGAAGAAAACTTGATAACTATTCTGTTTAATATTGTTAAAACAAGTTTACTATTGATAATAAAGACAATATTAAAGCTAAGAGAAACTCAGTTATTTAGAAAATTATAATTAAGGTAAAACAGAAAAACATCGAAGTTAACTTAGAAACTTTCATCCCATAAATTAAAACAAAGCGGTTTTTAATAACTCCCTACCCTTCATATATTTACGATAAATAATAAAATTAGATTTTATAAAAATAATTTGATCAATAAGGGTTTTTGTAAACTTTGAATTACATACTCTAAAATTTAATCTCTAATAAAAACTTGTCATAAGCCGAAATGCTCTTCCAATCTTGATTCGCAACACATGGCATTAGTGTGTTGCATATAGACTTCCTATAAAGCCGTTGGGAAGAAGGAGTTTATATTAAAATCAGGAACGAAAAATGAACCAACAACGTCAACTAAGCTGGAAAATAGCAGCCATTCTAGGTACCTCTTTCGGCTTTACTGCACACGCTGCAGAAATGGTCAGAGTCGATAGTGATGCATTACTACAACAAAGCCTCGTTGCTCAGTCGAAGAGTGTTGCTCCACTTGAATTAGGTTTTTCTGAAGTGAAACGGGTGGTATTGCCCAATGGAAAAACGAAAGTCCGCTACCAACAAACTCACTTAGGTTTACCCGTCTTTGATACTTCGGTCGTGGCCACCCTCTCCAAGAACCAACCCACTCAGGTGTTCGGCTCCATGGCACAAGGCATCAGTGGTGACCTATCCAGCATCGCGCCAAAACTGAATCAGGAACAAGCGATTGAAGCCGCATTGTCTGCTCATCGCACATTTACCGTCGGCAAAAAGTCCATTGAAAACAAAAACGCGAAACTGATGGTGAGATTGGATGAGAACCAAGTTGCCCAAGTGGTGTATCTGGTCGATTTCTTTATCGCATCCTCTATGCCAGAGCGCCCTTTCTACTTTATTGATGCTACGACTGGCGATGTTCTCCAAAAATGGAATGGATTAAACCACGCTAAATCGTCTGGTACTGGCCCGGGTGGTAACCTCAAAACCACTCGATATGAATACGGAAGTGACTTCCCTAGCTTTCCCATCGACAAAACAGGCACGACGTGTAAGTTAGAGAACGATTCGGTTAAGACGGTCAACTTGAATCATGGAACCTCTGGCAGCGCTGCCTACAGCTACAACTGTGCCGACGGAACCAACTACACCGATCATAAATACATTAACGGGGCATACTCGCCTCTTAACGATGCGCACTACTTCGGTAATGTTGTCTTCGATATGTACAAAGAGTGGATGAACACCTCGCCGTTAACCTTCCAGCTGACGATGCGAGTTCATTACAGCACGGATTATGAAAATGCCTTCTGGAATGGTACATCGATGACTTTTGGCGATGGCAAAAATACCTTTTACCCACTGGTCGATATCAACGTGAGTGCTCACGAAGTCAGCCACGGGTTCACAGAGCAAAACTCGGGGCTTGTGTACCGAAATATGTCGGGCGGTATGAATGAAGCCTTCTCAGACATTGCGGGCGAAGCGGCTGAATATTACTTGCGTGGCAATGTAGATTGGATTGTTGGTAGCGACATATTCAAATCGGAAGGTGGCTTGCGTTACTTTGATCAACCTTCAAAAGATGGCCGCTCGATTGATCATGCCTCTCAATACTACGACGGTTTGAACGTTCACTTGTCTAGCGGTGTTTATAACCGCGCCTTTTACCTTTTAGCGAACAAATCGGGTTGGAATGTACGTAAGGGCTTTGAAATATTCACAGTCGCAAACCAACTGTATTGGACGGCAAACAGTACCTTTGATGCTGGTGCTTGTGGCGTAGCGAAAGCCGCAGCCGACATGGGCTATGTGGTTGCCGATGTTGAAGATGCTTTTAACACCGTAGGCGTGAATGCAAGCTGTGGTGTCACACCGCCAACTGGCAATGTACTAACGAAAGACACTCCGATTGCGAACCTAAGCGGGAATCAATCCTCAGAGAGCTTCTACACCTTCACTGTGGATTCTGCATCAAACGTGACGGTTTCAATGTCTGGCGGCTCAGGCGATGCCGACCTTTACGTGAAATCGGGTAACAAGCCAACCACATCCAGTTACGACTGTCGCCCTTATCGCGCTGGCAATAATGAGCAGTGCAGTGTGAGCGCGCAACAGGGCGTGACTTATCATGTGTTACTGCGCGGATACTCGAACTATTCAGGCCTCACGTTGCGTTTAGATTGAGTTAGAACAAAAAGCGAACCGCGTTAAATGGAGATCAACAAGGCAAAACTGTTTTGCTTATTAGGTCTTGAAATAAAAAACCTCCGGTTACGTAGGCGTGACCGGAGGTTTATTGGATAGATTGTCATTGATACTACAAGTAAGATAAAGCGAGTAAGATACAACTAATAATCGAGCAGTGATTAGAACTCTTCAGTATCAATCTCGCGTTGAGTTGCCGCGTTATAACGTCCACCAGCTATCTTGTTTTGAGGAATAATATCGTCTATCACGCGCAACAATTCATCAGAAACCGATAACTGCTGTGCATTCCAGTTGTCCTCTAAGTGTTGGAGGCTTGTAGTACCCGGTAATGCGATAGAGTTCGGTGCTTTTTTCAAAGTCCAAGCCAATGCCAGTTGTGCCAGAGTCGGAGTTGAACCGCGATTGTCATTAATCGAAAAGCCGTTCTCTTCGGCAAACATCGGCAACACAGACTCAAACTGTCGTACTAAAGACAAATTAGACTCGAAGTGTTCATCAGAGAAACGTGGCATGGCTAAGCGAATATCACCAGCGACAAACTGATTATCTTTCACTTCACCTGTCAACATACCGCGGCCAACAGGACTGAATGACACAAAAGTTGCATCTATCTTTTGGCACTGTTCGATAACCGCGATTTCTGGATTACGCGACCAGAGTGAATATTCAGATTGTACTGCTGCGATCTTATGAACCGCATTAGCTTTGGCGATGGTGTCGGCAGAAACTTCTGACAAACCTATGTGTTTGATCTTACCCTCTTCGACCAAACGAGAAAGTTCACCAATGCTCTCTTCAATCGGAACGCTTTTGTCCCATCGATGCAGGTAGTACAAATCAATGACGTCAGTATTCAAACGTTGTAGTGAATCTTCACACGTTTTACGAATCGTTTCTGGCCGCCCATCAATCGCTCGCTTGCCATCAGGCCCTTTGAACATTCCACATTTACTAGCGAGGAAAAACTCATGACGACGATGACCAACCGCCTCAGCTAACAGTGATTCATTCGCACCAAAGCCATACAACGCAGCCGTGTCGAGCATGTTATAGCCCAGATCCAACGCTTGATTGAGTAACTTAATGCTATCCGATTTCTGCGGTGGAGTGCCATAAGCATGCGACAAGTTCATACAACCTAAAGCCACTGGCGCTAATGTCTGCCCACCAATACTAGCCATCATCGTTTATCCTTTTACTGCTAAAAATACCAACTGTTCACTAACACGACTTTAAAGAACGGTTCTTCTTTAAGTCACTACTGAGCGTTAACTTGCTACTCAGTTTTAATTACTCAGCTTCAAGTAACTGTTCAAGCTTGTCTAATGTTTCCATGGCAGGAAGGCAGCTCGCCACACTTGAATTTGGCTCACGACCCGTTTTGATTGCATCGAAGAATTCACGGTCGATAAGTTCAATACCATTATTAGAAACCGCAACACCTTCTAGCGAGATAGGGTTTTCTTTGCCGTCATACAGGTCATCATAGCGCGCTAGGTAAGTGCCCTCTTCACAGATGTAACGGAAGAACGTACCAAACGGGCCATCATTGTTGAATGACAGTGAAAGCGTACAAATTGCACCTGATGGCACTTTCATACCAATGCTCATGTCCATCGCGATACCCAAGTCTGGGTGAATTGGACCTTGAAGTGCTTGAAGTTTTGTTGCCTGTTCACCGGTTTGGTATTGGAAAAGATCAACAGTATGACAAGCATGGTGCCAAAGCAGGTGATCGGTCCAACAACGAGCTTCACCTTTAGCGTTGGTGTTTGTGCGGCGGAAGAAATATGTTTGTACGTCCATCTGCTGGATATGGAGTTCGCCGGCAGCAATCTTGTTCTGAATCCATTGGTGGCTTGGGTTGAAACGACGAGTGTGGCCAGCCATTGCGATTTTGCCAGATTTCTTTTGAGCTTCTACCACGCGGTAGCTATCTTCGATGTTGTCCGCCATTGGGATTTCAACCAAAACATGTTTGCCTGCTTCCATACATTCAATCGCTTGTGCTGCGTGCATTTGTGTTGGCGTAGCAAGAATTACTGCTTCCACCTCATCAAGTGCAAGTGCGTCAGATAGGTTGGTAAAGCCCTTTGAATCATGACCATACTCTGTGATCAGTTGATCAAGCTTATCTTGCTCTGGAGAAACCATCGCAGTTACGCGAACGCCTTCAATTTCACGGATAGCATCCAAGTGTTTACGTCCAAAGGCACCTGTCGCGCCCACAACACATACGTTCATATTCATTCCTTTAATTTGATACCCGCCCTGTTTGGCCGGTGTTGCTTAATGCTTTTTACTTAATGTTTGATTACTTAATGAATTACTTAGTTGCTTAATTGCTTAATTGCTTAATAATCGATGGCTTCTACGTTTAACCTTGCTCCGCATTCAACTAATCACAACATTCGCTTGCTTAGATTTTCGATTTTTTGGCTATGCCGTTATTCATTCAATGCGCGAGTTCCAGTATTGGCCAATTGCCCTAATACCAAATCACTCAATGTAGATAGGTCTTGCCCTTGATACTCGACTGGCATCTTACCGAGTGCGCTATGCCACTCCATCGCACCGTTCACCATCGAGCCATTCAAATTTAGTTCGCTTAAGGTATTAGACACCTCTTTAAGCTCGTTAGAACGTCGCTCCCCATGAGATAACATACGTTCCAAGTGATATTGGCCGAGATCGTTCAATGGCAGAGCTGGATACGTTGTACTGAGTGATTCGAGCACATGATTTTCAACCCCCGCTTTACGCGCTGCCAACAAACATTCCGTAGTGAGAGCTTCAAGTCCTTTTACCATCACAGAACGGATCATTTTGATGCTTGATGCCTCACCCACTTGGTCAGACACCACTTCAACTTTGAAGCCAAGTGAGATCAGTATCGGTTCAATTTCTAATGCTTTTTTTCCTGAGATCAACAATGGGATTGCAGATGTTCTTCCCAACACCGGGGCCATAATTGCAACATCAAGATAGCTTGCACCACATGCTTCAATAAGCTCAGCATTCCTTTGTTTTACTTGGGGTGAACATGAATTACAGTCCAAGAATATCTGTTTGGACGTGAATGTTTTCGCTACGTTTTTCGCCACAGCTTCAGCTTGATCGGCCGTCACCAATGAAAAGACTAACTCAGCACCATTTATCGCCTCGTGAGCTTCAAATGCACCTTGAACGCCATGCTTAATGTATTCAAGAAGAATGCTTTCGCGGTGCTGTGCATGGTTACTTTTGATATCGAATCCACTAATCACTTCTGGTGCTTTATCACCCCAGCTCACCAAAAATTCTTGTGCAGCTTCACCAAAACCAATGAACGCAGCTCTTGTTATCGTCGCCATAATTCTCTTTTTACCTGCCAACTTATCTGCGTTTTTCATGACAGTTACCTTAGCATTGGCACCTACAGAGCGATAATCAAATAAATATAAGGGGTATTCAATTTTGGAAAAATGCCTTCACTTTTAGACCGCACTTGAGTGTCATGATTTAAGTTGAAAATAGAAAGCCAAACAGAAAACACAACAAGCCGAACTGAACTCAACTGAGAATAACTAAAGCTGTACACCTTTCTCACGTAACAACGTCAGAAAATGGTTTTGAACCGAGGTAGCAAACCAGTTTTTCCGCATGGTTAAACCGATTGGGCGTGACTGCTTTTTGCAATCAAATGGCAGAATGGTGAAGTGCCCCTCTTCAAGTTCGCGAGTGATCTGGTGCTGAGAGAGAATCGTTAATCGATCGCTGCCTAAAAGCAGTTCTCTTACCAACATCTGCGAGCTCGCCTCAACAATTCGAGTGGGTACATCACGTTCCTGAGATGTGAAAATGTCTTCAAACATTCTACGTCCAGGTGTGTTTACATTAGATACAACCCAACTCGAATCTTGTAAATCATCAAGTGTTATTTGCTCTTTCAAGCTCAATGGATGATCGTTTCTAGAGAGGATTTTGTTATGTGATTGAAACAGAGTTTCTTGGCGAATATCAGTGCTCGGTGATGGGAAACGCAGCGCACCAATGAGGATATCTAGGTCACCGTGGCGTAAGTGATTGAGCAAGTCTTGATACGGGCCGTCGATCACATGAATTTGGCAATCAGGGAACTTACGAGAAAACTCATTGATGGTGTTTGGTAGTAAACATGTACGAGCAAGAGGCAAACAGCCAACCGTAATCACACTGTTATGGCGGTTACTCAATAAGCCAACCTCTTCGATGCCTTGCTTGATTTCTACGAAGGCTAATTTACTCGACATCACCAGAGCGCTACCAGCTTTACTAATCGTAATACCCGTGCTGTTTTTTTCGAATAAAGTGATACCAAGGATCTCTTCAAGATCTTTAGATGCACGATAAACTGACGACTGCGACACTTCCAAAATTCGACTGGCTTCAGTAAAGCTTTGACCGTTAGAAACCGCGATCAATGCTTTCAATTGAGTGGTCGTTATATTGAACAAATAGCGCTGAACACTGCTTTTTCGCTGGCCTTTCGCGACTTTTAGTGAATCAGCAATGCCTTTACTGATGTACTCTAACGCACGTTCAATTCGAAATGAAAACGCTTCTCCTTGTTCGGTCGGTTTCATGCCATCGGTGGTGCGTTCGAACAGCTCACTATGAATGTTTTTTTCCAGTTTCGCTATCGCTTGTGTGATGGCTGGCTGAGACAAAAACACCACTTCCGAAGCCTTGCTAATGCTTCCAGTATTCACCACTTCTGATATCGCTCTTAGGTGTCTCAAGTTTGGAATATTTAACATGTTATCGCCTCAAAAGTGCTGTCAAACTGCCATTTACATTCAAATTACAAATACAAATGACACCTTCAAAAACGTTGCCAAATGACTCATTTAAACCCCGTCAACTATCGAACACATTCAGCACATTTTTTGAATACTCTTCCAGCAGAAAAGCTGAAATCTGTGAGTTGATGTAGATAAAATGTAACTCCACCAAGGTAAAGATGTGACTTCATTCTCCAAAAAAGAAATACACAAAAATTCATTTTCAATCCCCTTTTTCAATACATAACTCACAGCTATATATCAGTAACCTACTGTTTTATAGTGCAATGCAAATAGAATATCAAACTGTAACCCCAGCACGAATAGTTAATGTTATCTCAAAATTGAATAACACTTTCACTATATGAATTATCGGTTGTTAATTTTAGGTGATAACTTTATCGACGTAGAAACAGGAGGTTCACAAATGAAAACAATAACTAAACTTACACTCGCTCTATCGCTTGCATATGCAGGTTCTGCTGCTGCTCTGGACATCACTATTGGGCATGTAGATTCACAAGATTGGACGATCTCTAAGAAAGGCGCTGCAACACAGGTTTTCAAGAACCTTGTAGAGGCTGAATCTGGTGGTCGAATTAATGTAAATATCTACCCTTCAGGTCAACTTGGTGGCGAGACAGAGCTACTTCAGTCGACTCAAGAAGGCATGCTAACCATGACTATGGTTTCTGGTGCTTACTCTAAGCTTTGTAAGGAAGCGAACGTACTAGAAATCCCTTACCTGTTCCCTTCAGCTCCTATTGCTTGGGAAGTGCTAGATGGTGAGTTTGGTCAAAAATTGAATGACCAATGTTTGAAAACAACGGGTCTACGTAACCTCGCTTATGGCGAAACAGGTTTCCGCCATTTCACAAACTCAAAGCGTGAAATTACTACGCCGCAAGACTTAAACGGTCTTAAAATCCGCGTAATGACAACACCACTTTACGTTGAAATGATGAAGTCATTGGATGCAGAGCCTACACCTATTGCATTCCCTGAAGTTCCTGCCGCTCTGACCACTGGCGTTATCGACGGACAGGAAAACCCTGTCAGCGTAATCAACGCGAACAAATTCTATGAACTTCAGAAATACATCACTCTAGACGGTCACGTTTATGGTACTGATTTCTTATTAATGAATGACGATTTCTACACATCTTTGAATGCCGAAGACCGAGCCATCATTGATCGTGCTGCAAAAGTTGCAGGCACAGTAGGTCGAGCTATTCAGCAAGTGAATTCAGCAGAAGGCTTAGAAGTACTTGCTCAAAAAGGCATGAAGATTACTTCGCTAACGCCAGAGCAACAGAAACAATTCCGCGATAAGACACAGCCCGCTGTGATCAAATGGTTATCAGGCACTATCGATTCAAAATGGATTGATGATGCACTAGACGCAGTAGAAACCGCGACTAACTAATTCATAACCGAATAATCAATACAAAAACCCTACAGCAGTACTTATAAGAAATGAGTCGTTATACCTCTGATGTATAACGACTCTTCCCAAGGAGACAGGGAACATGATTGAGCAATATAAAAAGCTACTTGCGATTCTCGCCGGGGCTTCACTCTTCAATTTGTTTGCAGTGATGTTGATCACCACAATCAGCCGTTACTTTTTTAATACCTCTATCCTATGGGGCGAGGAGCTAAGCAAATACTCAATGATTTATGGCGTTATGTTCGCTACATCATTGTGTTATTTAGAAGGCTTACACATCAAATTTTCTGTTCTTGATTCAGTGAAATCAAAAGCATTTCAAAAAACGCTGGAAGTCATTGTCGACCTATCTGTTTTGTTATGTTCGGTGATCTGGACTTACTCAGCGTACCTATTTGTGATCAAACGCGGAGGCATTGAGTCAGCTGGTATTGGAGTCTCTATGTACTACTTCCAATCAGCATTGATTGTTGGCGGCGCTTGCCTATTTATAGCCGCTACACTGCGTTTAATTCAGCACGTGAAATCAGCGCGTGTATCCACAAGAACTCAAGCTATCCAAAGCGACGTATAAGGAATCGTTATGCCTTCAATTGCCTTAATGGGATCCATGCTAATTTTTGGTATTCCTCTCGTATTCAGCATCATCTTGGCGATGTCGTTCTACGTCTCTAGTACTCCCATCTCTATCAGCCTAATAGCCCAACGTATTTTTAGTGGTTTGGATTCTTACTCTATCCTTGCGGTTCCTCTGTTTGTTCTTGCGGGTGAACTAATGAACAAGAGTGGTATCACTAGCCGTATCATTGATTTCGCTAACGCATTAGTGGGTCACTTTCGTGGTGGCTTAGCTCAAGTGAATATCTGGTCTTCAGTGATGTTTGCTGGTATCTCTGGCTCTGCAGTTGCTGATACCTCCGCACTTGGCCGCGTGTTCATTCCTCAAATGGAAAAAGAAGGCTACAGCAAAGAGTTTTCTTCAGCGTTAACGGCAGCGTCTTCGGTTATTGGGCCGATGATTCCACCTAGTATTCCAGTGATCATTTATGCGCTTATTGCGAGTGGCGTATCTGTCCCTGCCCTATTCTTAGCGGGTATTGTTCCTGGCGTATTGTCTGCGGTTGCTCTGTCTATTTTCGTGTTTATTTACGCGACTCGTCACAACATAAAAAGCAACGTGGTTCGTCAAAGCCGCCGTAAAGCGTTGGTAAAAGCGTTTGTTCCGCTAACAATGCCAATCTTCATCCTTGGTTCAATCTTGATGGGTATTGTGACGCCAACTGAAGCAGCGGCGTTCGCAGCTTTCTATGCGCTACTAGTTGGTATGTTCGTGTATAAATCTCTAAGTTTCAGTGACCTACCAGAAGTGTTCATGCGTTCAATGCGCGACTCTTCAATTGTCTTGATCCTGATTGCCGTTGTATCTGTAGCGAACTGGATTCTTACTTTCTCTCGCGTTCCTCAGTTCATCAGCCAACAGATCTTAGGCAGCATCAGCGACCCAATCATGTTTCTGATTATGGTAAACGTTATCTTGCTGGTTGTTGGGTTATTCCTTGAAGGCATTGCTGCAATGCTGATTCTTATCCCAATCTTTCATCCGATTGCGATGAGCTTTGGTATCGACCCTGTTCACTTCGGTATCGTAGTTATCTTCAACCTAATGATTGGCTTGATTACACCACCAATGGGGATTTGTCTGTTTGTGTCCAACACCATATCCAAGGTCGGAATCGCAGCGATTTCTAAGCAAGTGATTCCACTCTTCCTACTTGAAGTATTGGTGTTGTTCTTCATCACATTTGTTCCGCAAAGCGTGCTGTTCTTGCCACAGCTATTCGGATACTAGAGCACACACAAAACCATGTCTGTATATGAAATATTGCTGCCGCTGATACTGATTGTCGCGGCAGGCTTTCTCACGACTAAAAATGGCTTTTTCTCTCGCCATTTCATCGGTGACGTAAGCAAATTCGTTCTTTATATCTCACTTCCTGCGGTCATTTTTGGCAGTGTCACTCAGTTAAATTTGAGCGAAGCCATCAACAAGAACTACATGTTGATCTATGCCGTAGGCGGTTTGCTGTGTATGACCATCGCAGTGTTGTATAGCCGGTTAATCATGAAGTTGAAGTGGCAAGATTGCTTCATCAACGCTTTAGGTAGCGGGATGCCAAACAGCGCATTCATAGGCTTTCCTATCGTGTTGTCGATTTTTAATGGTCAATACGCAGAAGCGTTTCTAATGAGCGTATTGATTGAAAACCTCGTGTTTATTCCAGTGTGTTTGGTGTTGCTGGAGTTCTCGAATGAAACCGACTCATCGCTCAAAGATCAACTTATCGAGATTGGAAACAGGCTAAGAAAGAACCCAATCATCATTTCGATCACTTTAGCGTTGAGCATCAACCTATTAGGTATTCAGCTGCCATTCGTGATTGAAGAAAGCGTTGGTGTTCTCGCCAAAACTTCAGTCGCTTTAGCACTGTTTGCGATTGGTGGAATTTTGGGGCAATCACTGGTGCTAAACCAAAAATCACGCATTGCGCTGGTTACTAGCATCAAATTAATTTGCTTCCCAATTATTGCGCTCGGTTTACTTTTGGTCTGGCCGGTAGAAGGAGATTTGAAATATGTGCTGCTTATCTTTTGTGCATCACCAATGCTCTCTATCTACCCCATTCTTGGCGGGATTTATAAGCAACAAAACTTCTGCGCAAACACATTGATTATTACGACGCTGGCCTCTGGATTTACCTTATCCATCGTTGTTTCGCTCATAACTCATAACTCATAACTCATAACTCAAATAACAATAACTAAAATGTTCACTCATAAGGTCTTAAACATGGAAAAAGTTAAAATTGCTGTTGCTGGAGCAGGCTTAATCGGGAAAACACACATCAAACTCATTGTTGAAAATGAACAATGCGAACTGGCTGCTATCGTTGATCCGTTTCCAGCGGCGAAAGAGATTGCCGATGATTACGGTGTGCCCGTTTATGCGAGCTTAGAAGCGCTGTTTTCCGATGCAAAGCCAGACGGCGTGATCCTCGCGACCCCAAATAAGTTACACGCTCTGCAAGCACACGAATGTATAGCAGCGGGTGTGGCGGCTATCGTCGAAAAGCCAGTGACAGATTCTATCGAAGATGCGGTTGAGTTATTGAAACATGCAAAACATGAGAACAGTAAAATACTGGTGGGCCATCACCGCGCTTATAGCCCTCTTTTGGAAACCGCTAAAAAGATCATCGACAGCGGTGAGCTTGGCAAACTGGTTTCTATTATGGGCAGCGCGGCATTTTACAAGCCAGATTATTACTTTGATGAGGGCGACTGGCGCAAGGTAAAAGGCGGCGGTCCTATCCTTATCAACATGATTCATGAGATAGGCAACCTGCGTCACCTTGTTGGCGATATTGTCGGTGTTCAGGCGATGAGCTCAAGCAGTGCACGTGATTTTGAAGTGGAAGATACAACAGTCATCTCTCTGCGCTTTGAAAACGGTACGCTAGGATCTTTCCTTCTGTCAGATGCGTCAGCAAGCCCACGCAGTTGGGAACAAACCTCACAAGAGAACAAATCTTACGCGACGTACGAAACCGAAGATTGCTACCACGTGGCGGGCACCAATGGCTCCCTTTCTATACCAACCATGCAGGTTAAATCATTCGCGAAAGATGTTACGCCCTCTTGGTGGAACGAGATGCTTGAGCGCAAAGAAGAAATTCATCGTGAAGACCCTTTAAAACGCCAGCTTGAACACTTCTGCGCATTGATTCGCGGCGAAGAGAAGACACCGAAGGTCAGCATTTGGGATGGCCTGCAGAATCTATTGGTTATCGACGCGATCATCAAAGCTTGTGAAACCGAGCAATACGTACCCGTTCAAGACGTAACACCGCAGCTTAAGTAAGGAGCCACCATGAAATATTCAATCGCGACTGTGTGCTTGTCTGGCACGCTAGAACAAAAAATGCATGCAGCCGCTAAAGCGGGCTTTCAAGCTATTGAGATCTTTGAGAATGACCTCACTCAATACCGCGGTTCAGCTTCTGACGTTAAACGTATCGCAGACAGTCTTGGCTTAGAAATTCTTGTACTACAACCGTTTCGCGACATGGAGGGCATGCCTGCTCACCTTCGCCAGAAAAAGTACAGCATGCTTGAACGTAAAATGGATCTAGCCCACCAGCTAGGTACCAGCCGCTTAATGATGTGCAGTAACGTGCACCCTCAATCTTCTCCTAACATTGAGCAGTGCGCTGAAGACTTATACGCATTAGCAGAACTGGCAAAACGTGAAGACATGCAATTAGGCTATGAAGCTCTAGCATGGGGTCGCCACATTGCCGATTATGATGATGCTTGGAACCTAGTGAAAACGGTCGACCACCCTAACCTTGGTGTGGTTCTCGATACCTTTCACATGTTTGCACGCGGAAACACATTGGACACGTTGAAGAACGATATTCCGGTCGACAAGATCGCTCTAGTTCAAGTGGCCGACGCACCCAAAATGCAGATGGATATTCTTCAATACAGCCGCCACTATCGTTGTTTCCCTGGCCAAGGTGACTTCCCAGTTATCGATTTCGTAAAAGCGCTTAAAGACAAAGGCTACAACGACTATTTATCCCATGAAGTCTTCAACGATGAATTCCGTTCATCATCGCCAATCGAGAAAGCGATCGATGGCGTGCGTTCTTTAAAATGGCTAGAAGACCAAACTAACGATGCTTTCAATGCACCTAAGATCCACGACCTTAGTTTTATTGAATTCGCAGTTAAAGAGCGCGAGAACAACCCTTTCTCAGATGTGATTGAGTCTCTTGGTTTCCGAAAGACCCATTGCCATAAGAGTAAGAATGTTGATTTGTACCAACGCGGTGACATCAACTTCATCTTCAACTACGAGAAAAACTCGAACGCACAAACTTACCGTGAAGGCCATGGTGAGTCGGTTTGCGCGCTCGGCGTTATCACTGAAGATTCAAGCCGTCTTGTTGAGCTGGCAAGCCGCTACAATAGCCCAACCATTCATCAGACGCGCCAAGAGAATGAGTTAGACATCCCTACTCTCAAAAGCTCTGGCAACTTGCTGATTCACCTTCTTGAAGAGAACGAAGCGTCTAAGTTTTACGAAGTGGATTTTGAATCCGTAGCAGATCAAGCTCCGATGAACGACAACTTCACCCGCATCGACCACATGGGTCAAGTTGTAGCGCCTGACGCACTGCTGTCTAACCTGTTCTTCTACAAGTCCATCTTCGGCTTTGTACCAGAAGAGAGCTTTGACCTGCCAGATGTGAACGGCCTAATCACTAGCCGTACCATCAAGAGCGCCAACAGTAAAATCAAGATCGCATTGAACAGCACCAGCGCTAAGCAAACCTCAGCACAGCGCTTCTTGAACGACTCTAATGGTGCGAGCATCAACCAAATTGCCATGGAGTGTAAAGACATCTTCTTAGCGGTTCAGGATCTCTCTCCTATCTATCAGTTGAAGATCCCGAACAACTACTACTTAGACATTCAAGCGCAATTTGATTTACCCGATGAGTTGATTCAACGCCTAAGTGAAAACAACATTCTGTACACGGAAGACGAAACAGGCAGCTTCTTCCATTTCTACACCAAAGAGATTAATGGCTTGTTCTTCGAAGTCGTTCAGCGTGTGGGAGATTACAGTAAATACGGCGAGACTAATGCGTTCATTCGTCTAGCGTCACAAGCAAATCAGTTCTAACAGGCATTGTTGCCTAACTCGTTTCACCCAATATATCCGTCGCCATACAACCTCACTTACATGGCGGCAGATATATTAACTTGCTATTTTTCTTCTTGAGCTTTGCTGCACTTTACTCATCTTCGGTAAGTGCAGCTTTTTTTGTATCGTCGGGGGAAGCCGTTAGAGACGGTTGTCATTACTGAGGGGCTCTAACAAGCTTTTAGACAGTAAAAACGCGTTAGACCAAAAAATCTAATTAACTTAACTGATATTAGAAAAAACATCTTGAAACCTTAAAGCTGAGAGGTTGATACGGCGATGTTGAACAATGAGTCTTAGATCTCTAATCAGTCACGTTAGTATGAGTGAAGCCGGAAGTGATAGACTTAGAAAACGTATGAATAATAATCAACAAAAGTCTGGTGAGTGTGTTACCTTGGTCTCTATCCCTACCGCTTAGTAGGGACTTCTTTTCTTTTCCGAACTCACATCTCGGCACTCCTTAGTTGCCCTCCTAAGCCTCACAGCAGGCTTTAATTATGTCAATTTCAACCCAAAAGTTAAGAAACATATTCAAACTCACTAGAATTGAAAATGTAGAAACCAACAATCACGTACCCCATATAGCGCCTTGGTTACCACTTGCTCAAAAAGTAAAACCTGTCATCCCTTCTGCGATTATATATTGCGAAGGTAATTTTGGTAAAGTTGATGGTAAAACCGCTAATGGATTAGTGAGGCATTCGTTAAGCTATCGTATTCTATCGGTTATTGATAGTGAGTCTGCTGGCTTAGATGCTGGTGAAGTTCTTGATAACAAAGCCAATGGAATACCTATCCTTGCTAATGCTGAAGAAGCTATCATTCACGCGGAAAGCATTCCCGATTACTTCATTTTTGGCATTGCGCCATCAAGTGGTTTTTTATCTGACTTAGATAAAAGCATCATTTTAAATGCCATGTCACTAGGAATGAACATCGTAAATGGCTTACATGAATTCCTAACTGATGATCCTCTATTTTTAGAAGCTAGCTTAAAGAATAACGTTCGAATATTCGATACTCGCAAACCCAAAAATAAAGGCGATCTGAAAACGTTTAGCGGGAAAATACACAACGTTGAATGTCCGAGAATTGCTGTAATGGGGACGGATTGCGCGCTAGGAAAACGAACAACAGCGACAATATTGGCGAATGAACTGACTAAAAAAGGCCTTAACGTCGTTCTGATTGCCACTGGTCAAACCGGTATTATGCAAGGCGCACAATACTGCGTTGCACTCGATGCTGTCCCTTCACAATTTTGTGCCGGTGAGTTGGAATCTGTCATTGTACAGGCCTATGAAAAAGAAAATCCGGATCTGATAATTATTGAAGGGCAAGGAGCCTTGAGTCACCCTGCGTTTTCAACCAGCGCTTTTATCTTACGTGGCAGTTGTCCAACGGGTGTGATACTGCAACATGCCCCTAAACGTTTATATCGTAGTGATTTTCCTGATTGCCCAATGCCTTCGATTGCCTCAGAAATCAATCTTATCGAAACGTTTTCTAATACCAATGTTATTGGACTAACACTGAATCATGAAGATATGTCGTTGGATGAAACACGCTGTGTGATAGACAGTTACACTACCGAATTTGGTCTACCGGTTACTGATGCATTATCACAGCCTGTCGAACATCTGTTGCACATCGTATCGTCAGCCTTCCCTATAATAGCAAGTAAACTGGCCGAAAAAGGGTGAACTACCCTAGGTTAGACATCGATTGTGGGAAAGTTCACCATAACGCTCAGTACCTGATTAGTCAGCTCTCACTGAAAAACATATCTGTCACGCCTGTAACAAAAGCCTTCCTCGGCCACCCTATCATCGCACAAGTTCTTATTGATGCTGGCGCAACAATGTTAGCCGATTCAAGAATCGAAAATCTTCAAAAGATGACTGAATCTGGCATTGCTATCCCTAAAATGCTGATACGTACACCCATGCTAAGTGAAGTGGCGAGCGTAATAAAATACAGTGATATGAGTTTAAACTCTGAAGTTGAAGTGATTCAGAGGCTTTCACATGCAGCGGAACAACAAAATTGCCGTCACGATATTATTATTATGGTTGAGCTTGGCGATCTCAGAGAAGGTGTGATGCCTAATCATGTGATTGATTTTATCCGAGAAGTTATTTCTTTACCGAACATCACGATAAAAGGAATTGGTACGAATTTAGCCTGTCGGTATGGTGTCGCTCCAGATGATCAAAATATGAGTATTCTTTCTGATCTTGCCGATGGAATTGAAGCTACATTTGGGATCAGTCTAGAAATTATTTCAGGGGGTAATTCTGCTTCAGTTAACTGGGCTCTTCAGAGAACAGGCTTAACTCGAGTAAATAACCTTCGTATAGGAGAAGCCATTTTTTTAGGCTGTGAGCCTTTAGAGCACGAAAATATCAAAGGCTTACATACGGATGCGGTTTCTTTGACCGCTGAAGTGATTGAATCCAAGATTAAACCGACTTTGCCTTGGGGAAGTCGAGGGTTAAATGCTTTTGGTGAAAAAGAAAGCCTTCAAGATAGAGGGGAGGTCTCACAAGCCATTGTAGCATTAGGCCGCCAAGATGTTTGTGTCAATGGGCTTAAGGCTCCGAATGGGATTAAGATAATGTCTTCAACCAGTGATCATCTTGTCCTTGAATCCTCACAAAAACCACTATTTGTAGGGGAAACAGTCACATTCTGTCTCGATTACAGGGCGCTCTTATCTTCTATGTCTTCACGTTATATCCATAAATATTTTAAGGCACCTAAAGGGAGAAGAAAGGAAGAAGGAGCGCATAATGCTACGAACAACAGTAATTATCTTCGTCAGTGTCATGCTTAGTGGTTGTCAGATAAGCCCAATGGAATCAAATGGGCTTGCCGATTATAGAGCGACGGTTATCTCAAGCCAACTGCCACAAGATTTAGGACCACTCACGCTTGTGGGTGCTAAATCAAAAGCCAATATTGTTACTATTGTTTTCGTAAAAAAGAAAACTGTAGATATGGAAAGATTAGTTGCTCGAGTAACGGTCAGTTTTTGTGAAAATATTGAAATAAGACCTTTATTGGAATATGGGATTTCCTATCGAATTTTTACCTTAGGCAAAAATGATAAAGTAGAAAGCCTTAACGTCATTTCTCTAGCTAACTGCTCTAATTGAATGCTTAGCAGTCGAATGGATAAAAGCCAATACGAGTTGTTCAATGTACTCAATGACATTATTTTATTGAAGTTTGACCGTCTTACGCCTTGGGAAAAAAACTTTATCACGGACCTACACCACAAAGCTTTAACTAAGCAGGTCATTTCAACTAAACAAGAACAACTTGTGTTGAAAATTTCAATGAAAGCTCACAAGTCAAAGAAAAAACACACACATTCCAAGATTTAATTTAAGACTGTGTATACCTGATCTGTTCAAGGTACTCTAAACCTTGGACAGATTAGTAGTATTTGTACTTAACGTATTGAAAATAATCAAGTGTAGAGGTGAATGGGTAACAACTTTCAGCGTAATGGCAATTGAAACACCTAAGTATTTAGGTTCCTTTTCAATTAACACTCAGTACCTTCTGAAAGCAACAATGCATCTTCTAATTCAACCCCAAGATAGCGGATTGTATTATCTACCTTGGTATGACCAAGTAGTAGCTGCACCGCTCGGATATTTTTCGTTTTTGCGTAGACTAACGTCGCTTTTGTTCGCCTCATCGAGTGAGTGCCATACAAGTTAGGATCCAACCCCAGATTAGAAGCCCATCTCCTCACTAAGTATCGATAGTACGAATAGCTAATCGGTTGTTGCTTTCGCCTTTGGCTTGGGAAAATAAAATTGCTGTCATGTAGCGAAGCCATCAAAATCCATTTCATTAGACTCTGCTGAGTTCTTGTCGTTATCTCAAATTGAACTTCAATATCTGTTTTGCGCTGGATATGCTTAACGCGGTTAAATATCCTATCTTGCGAAGATACATCGCAAACTCTGAGAACGAGCAAATCACTTGCTCTAAGTTTGCTATCAATAGCTAAGTTGAGCAACGCAAGCTGCATCAAATTATTTTCAATTTCTAATCTGGTTCTGATCCGCCAAATTTCCTCAAGCCGAAAAGGCTTTTTGACGCCACTTCGTTTCGTTTTGTTGAAAACTACCATGATGACCTCCTTTTTAATTTGGTCATCACGATTGTTGTCATTACTGAGGGGTTCTAACAAACTTTTGGACATTTCTGAGCTAGCGACTTTGTTAATTTAGATAAGTGCGGATAACTTTGAGTACTGCTAAACACCGTGCAGCACCTCATAATTAGGTGCCATAGGTGAACGGAGTAGGACAAACCGTTCTCCTTGGAGATATGTAGAAGAGATTTTACTTTCCTCTAACTCAATTTGTATTACTGAAAAGTGGTGCAAATGATTGAGTATCCGCGACTTTCAATAAGTCTTTTTCTAGTTTTTTATAGATCCTACTATAAGCATAATTCCCCATGCTTATACGTTTTACCCCTAACTCAGAAAGAGTCTTGAAGTCAGGCAAACGTTGGGTACACATTACGTTTAGAGGTAACTCTGTGAATTCTGCAAGAACCTTAATGTCCTCTTTTTTCTCTAAAAAGGGTACAAAAATGCCATCTACACCTGCCTTTTGATACAGGGATATACGAAGCTTTGTTTCCTCAAGTGGAGTATCACTTTTGACTAAATAAGCATCTGTTCTTGAGTTCAAGAATATGGAAATACCTGATGCACGTAAAAGTGCTACCAAACCAGAGATGGTATTTTCCATTACATATGGATCTTTTAGAACTCTCTTTCCATCTATGACTACGCTATCTTCGATGTTAATCCCAACGACCCCAATTTCAGCTAACGCCTTAATATTGTCATAAATTTCAGATATTGTTTCCCCATAACCAGCCTCAATATCAACAGTCAACGGAATGGTTGTTCGGCCCTTAATCTTAATTACAAGATCGTGCAACTCAGAAAAGGAAATTTCTTCCCCATCTGAATACCCAAGCATACGAGAAATGGCTGCACTGGAAGTACCGATACATTGGTAACCAGCCTGCTCTGCTATAACTGCACTAAACACATCCCATACGTTACATATCAGAACTGGCTCTGGTTGAAAGTGTAAGCTCCTGAAATCCATATTAATAATCCTTATAACCATCTTCAGATAAAAGCTAACACGACCATGGTATTATTGAATAGTCATGCGGATGGATTTTTTGTCTACACACCCCTATTTTGATAGAAAATGGGAGTTTTCTGTCACGGCCTCTCATCTGTAAACCATGAGCAAAAGTAAGGTGATTTCAGTGGCACGATCTACCACTGAGTAATTATGTTAACGCGCAACGGGGCATTTTCAAACTAGAAAATGCCACGGGTAAAATGTGAGCACCAAGCGATATATTATTTCAAAACTCAGAACCAGCCTTATTCTATGGTGTCATATGTTTTAACTGTATTCAGGCAAACTCCCTCTCTTCCAGGCTGCGATAAAATCATCTTCTTTTAAGGGTTTAGATAGCAAGAAGCCTTGTACTTCCTGGCATCCTTTGTTGCGAACGTAATCTAACTGACTCACTGTTTCTACGCCTTCTGCAATGATATTGAGGTCGTAAATTTTGGCCATTTCTATGATCACTTCAATAAGCTGTTTTTCTGTTGATTCAGAGTCAATTGCGTTGACAAACATACGGTCGATCTTAAGCGTATCAATAGGATAATTTATTAGTTGGCTAAAGGCCGTATAGCCGGTACCAAAATCGTCAAGAGAAACCTTCACTCCAAGTTCTTTCAACGCCTTAAGTCTCTCAATATTTTGTTCATCACCGGGTATAAAGCAGGTTTCGGTGATTTCCATTTCAACCATGTGGGCTGGAATCTCATAGCGCGTCAGTAACCCAGAAAGTACATTGACAAAGTCGGAATTGGAGAGTTGCCAGGATGAGAAATTAATCGCTAATGTACCATCAAAATTCAGCTCTTCTATCCAGACGGACAGCTTCTGCAAAGCATTTTCAAAAACCCAATAATCAATATGTTTAATTAAGCCTGACGATTCTGCTACAGGTATAAAGTCCGCTGGCCCGTAGGAGAGAAGAGCCTCGTGGCTTGTACGGATTAGAACTTCTGCACCTTTTATCTTACCTTTTTCGATATCATAAACTGGCATATAGGTTAGATAGAACTCGTTAGATTTAATCGCATCTTTCAAGTCTTCATTAATTTGAGTATGACGCTTTATTTCTCTATCCATCTCTTTTGAGTAGAATTGATAATGGTTTCTTCCCGCGACATTTTTGCAGGCATACATCGCTGAATCAGCATTGTTAACCAGTTCGGTGACAGAGTTAGCATCATCAGGGTAAACGGAAATACCGACACTGACCCCAATATCAAATTGAGTACCATCCACTTCGAAGCCGTCTTCAAAGAGAGAGAGAATTCGATGGGCAAATTCGGTAAGTATATCTAAGTCGTCCAATCCACCAACTATGATGGCAAACTCATCCCCAGATAGCCTGGCGAACTCAAGCTCAGAGATAGTTAGATTTCCCCACTCAAAATCAACAAAGCTCTCGACAAGGCGTTCTGCAAACACTACGAATAAGTGGTCACCAACATGATGTCCGTACTTGTCATTTACGTGTTTAAAGTTATCAATATCAAAGTAGATAACGGCGCACTTTGTATCTGTTTCGGTGCAGTTACTCATTATACGCGTGATATCTAGATTGAATTTTTTCCTATTTGGTAAGCCCGTCAGAGAGTCTCTTTTTGCCAGATCATCGAGATCAGTAATCAAATTAATGTACTTATTGGTAAGGATGGAGACTTCGTCGTTACTTTTGGAACGCTCTATGTAGACTAAGCCATCATGATTTACGGACTCCACTTTCTTAGTCAGTCTCTCCACTGGCTTAATGATTTGTTTTACGATTAGCCACTTTAGTAGTAAGAAAGTGACAGCCGTTACTAACAAAACAATAACAGCGTAAAGAAGTTGAAAGGGTTTATACAACTTATTGAGGTGTATTTGAGATAGGCAAATTTTGATCGACCATAAGTCATGTATTAACTGAAAACCCAATTCATAGTCTGGCAGGGTAATATCTTTTATCTGTTCTTCGTTCCCCAGCGAGTGCGAGGTAGTATTAGGTCTAAGTATCAGTTGAGCGCCAGGATCAAGCTTACTTCTCACAGACTCTTGAAATTCATTGTAGTGCCTAATTTTGGAGCGAACTACTGCAGTAAGTAATGTCTGCCCATAAGAAAAGGTTGGGACAGTAAAACTCTGCTCGGGTGTAAATGTCTTTACAACTAAAAATTCAGGGCCTTCAACACCATCGTTCAGTTTGTAGGTAGAGGCATTAACGCGAGCTACACCTTTCAAGTCTAATGCTTGTTGAATCGCAGCAAGGTGATCCGTCACAACCGTATCAGCAGAGTATTTTGCAAATGGGTCCGACGTATTAAAGTAGATAAGCTCTTTGCCATTAATATCCACTAGAGCAAAGCTCTCGATCGTACTGTGATTGAGCTTTAATTGATTGATATAAGCCGTTAGCTCTTTCTCCGTGTAATATTGAGCAGTGTCATCATATATTTCAATAAGATACTTTTGAATGTAGTAGTTCTCTAGACTCATTCTAATCGCAGAATCGAGCTCTCTAAGCGCTTCATTAAGCTCATGAGAGATATGAGTAAGTTCACTTTGTAATTGTTCCGATAGCGACGAGTTCAGTTGCATTTTTTGACTGGTATACGAAAACACTCCGGCGATGGAGAAAATTACCACCATAACAGGGAGCAGAATATAATTGATCTTTAGCGACAGTTTCATTTTTTTGTTTTATATCTTTGGTTATGAATAACAAAGAGTATTTGGCTTCTCAGGTCTGAAGCTTCTTTGCTTAGTGTCTTATAGGTAAACGATGAACCGCTGTCTAATCCCGTTGGGAACAACTCTTCATCTAACAGATAATCATCAGATGCTAAGCCCAAAACGTGTCTGTTCGAGCTTGCGAACCACATCTCTTCTGCATTTAATGCCGATCTTTCAGGTGTGTTAATAAAGTTAAGGAACTCTATCGACGCTTTGCTAATAGGCCTGTCTTTATGGACACTAAAGCATTCATGCCACATCAAAGTACCTTCTTGAGGAATGGTATAGATCCAATCATCTTGCTCTGTATACGACGCTATTTGTTCTGTTTCTCCTGAATAGATAACGGCAACTTCCATTTTAGAGCCAGATTTTTTATCTAGAGCGTAGCCAATAGCCGCTCTTATTACTAATAGCTGTTCACGGACCTTCATTAACAGTTTGTACGCTTGTGCCAATTCGACTTCATTTTCGGTCATAGGATCGAACCCTAACGCCAATAATGCGATTGCAATGGTATCTACATCGTCATCAGGAATCACAACAGTTTGAGGGTGCTCTAATGCGTAGTCGAAAACGTCCATCCAAGAGGTTATACCTTCGGTAGCTCTTGAAGACCGAAATGCGACCCCCATGGTACCATTAGCGTACGGAATGCCATGCACCCCGCAAGCTCTGCGAGACACCTCTGTAAAGTTTGAATTACCTTCCTTCAAAGTATTAGACAAATCCCCTAAAGTGCCTGCTTTGCCCAGTTCGCCAATAGTTAGCCCATCAATGATAAACAAATCATAGGCTAGGGCTTTACCTGAATACACAACAGCATCACGCAACATTTCATTTTCAAAATAAACTTGAGAAACAGTATGACCGTACTGTTCTTCAAACTCTTCTATCAGAGTGTCAGAGATATAGTCTTCCCAAGTGAAAATTTTTAGCTCTTCAGAAAAACTCTGTGTTGACAAAAAAATAGAAAAAGTTAAAGAAAAACAAGTTATGAAATGCATCAGATACCTACTACAATTGTTTTCGATGGCGTTTAACCATGACGTTAATTTTGGTCTTATTACATAAAACAATAGGCGTGATTGTGCCTCATTATTCAATATATTAGTGAGGTGTATATTAGATTTCGTGCAAATAGTTGATTTGTGGGACTAGAGTCGGCATAGAGAATTGATGTCGTTTGTACCATAAGGCATTTTGCATAGAGAGTGAGTTCAAATGGAATGTAATCGCGTACAGTTGGTGTTTTACCCTACTCCAGAACTTAAGCCGTAAAAAAGCCCCTAACGATGCTAGAGGCTTGATGTTGAGGTTTGTATTCGACTAGAGGTATTAGTCGTCTAACAGGAACTGAATCGCTAAGCCGTAACCTTTAGTTCCCATACCAATCACTGTGCCTGCGGCTACAGGCGATATGTAAGAGTGATGACGGAATGCTTCGCGCGCGTGAACATTTGAGATATGCACTTCAACAACGGGAACATCGACGCCTTTGATAGCATCATGCAAGGCAATTGACGTGTGAGTATAAGCACCTGGGTTGAATACCACGCCTACACATTCACCGGCAGTAAATTCACGACCTGCTTTGTGTACGGCATCGATCAACTGACCTTCAGTGTTACTTTGAAAGCACTCGACTTCGCAATCATATTTAGCGGCTAACTTGCGGCAGTTTTCTTCTACGTCTGCCAGTGTTTCATGACCATATTGTTGAGGCTCACGAGTTCCTAGTAGGTTTAGGTTTGGTCCGTTCAACACTAATAATTTTTTCATTGTTCCTTTCCTTACTTCTATCCTTAGACGGGATTTGAAAATTGATTTTGACGAAATTGAGATAACTCTTGAGGTGTTAATTCACGGTCGGTGAACAGTTGAAACGCATCAACCGCTTGATGAAAAAACAGTTCAAAGCCCGTTAAAACCGCGAGGTTCGCCCCCATCGCAGCTTTGATAAATTCAGTTTCAATTGGCGTGTACACAGCGTCAAATACCCACTGTTGGTTCTCTATCCAATCACTTGAGATAGGTATGCCCGGTGTCTTGTAATGCCCTATTGGAGTGCAATTAAGAAGGCCATCCGCCTCTCTAACGTGCTGCTCTAATGTTGTCTCTGTAAGACAAGTTACCTTAACATTTCTTTTTTCTAGCATCTGAGCTAAACCATGCATTTTTTCGGTATCACGGTCATAAAGCGCGATATGTTCGGCTTCTAATTCTGTTAAAGCCGAAGCCACCGCTTTACCCACACCGCCACAGCCTATAAGCACTGTTTTACCGGGCTTACAATGCCGAAAAACATTGTAGGCATTAATGAAGCCAGAAAAATCAGTGTTGTAAGCGAACGTACCTTCTGGGCGAAAGATTAATGTATTGGAAGCTTCAACTATTTTCGCTGACGTATCCAAAAAGTCAGCCACTTGAACCGCCATCTCTTTATAGGGATAAGTCACATTAGTAGCGTGAATATTACTTTCTTCCATTTGAGATGAATGCGCTCGAAAATCGGATATATCTCCACTCTCTAATGGGCTTAATTGATAATCGAGATCTATATTAAGTTGTTCTGCTAATAGGTTATGGAACTCGGGTGACTTGGATTTATCTATATTGGCACCAATAAGTCGACAGTTGATCATTTCGCTCCACCTTATTCTGGACTTTATTCAACGCTACCAGAATAGCGTTATTTAACGCCAATCACTTTTATTCAACACCCATTCATTTTTTATTTTCTATGGCTCCAACCCATGTGGAGTATCGCTTTTTCGCTGTCGTTATTGCAACTCTCTATCTCAAAATCTTATACCTTCGAAATAAATTGAAATAGTCGAGAATAAGCCTTGGTCGTTATAGTTGTTAGCAACAAAAACAACAAAGGACTGCCGAGATGATTATCGACTGCCATGGACACTACACAACCACACCGCCTCAGGTGGGCGACTACCGCGAAAGCCAAAAAGCTGCGCTAGCTGAAAACCCAAACCACATTGGTAGCAAAGGTTCAATTCACATTTCAGACGATGAGATTCGCGAAAGTATCGTAAACAATCAACTTCGTTTACAGAAAGAACGTGGCACAGATCTAACGATTTTCTCTCCTCGTGCAAGTTGGATGGGGCATCATATTGGCAACGAGCACACAAGTCGCTTTTGGACAGAGCATCAAAACGACTTAATCCGCCGTGTGTGTGACCTATTCCCTCAAAACTTTGCCCCTGTTGCTCAGCTGCCGCAATCACCAGGCATTAACCCTTCAAAATCTGTTTCTGAATTGGTTCGCTGTGTTGAAGAAATGGACTTCATCGGCTGTAACCTGAACCCAGATACAACGGGTGGTTTTTGGAAAGATGCCTCTTTGGGCGACCGTGCTTTCTACCCACTGTATGAAAAACTGGTAGAGCTAGATGTACCCGCGATGATCCATGTTAGCGGCTCTTGTAACTCGTGCCTGCACACCACAACTTCGTATTACTTGGGCGCGGACACGACGGCTTTCCAACAATTAATGACGTCTGACGTATTCAAAGACTTCCCTGAACTGAAAATCATCATCCCACACGGTGGCGGCGCAGTACCTTATCACTGGGGTCGTTTCCGCGGTATCGCACAAGATATGGGACTGCCACCGCTTGAAGAAACCGTATTGAACAATATCTACTTTGATACTTGCGTTTATCACCAGAAAGGCATCGACCTACTGCTTGATATATTGCCAGCGAAGAACATCTTGTTCGCTTCAGAAATGATTGGCGCAGTGCGCGGTGTTGACCCAGAGACGGGCCACTACTATGACGACACGAAACGCTACATTGATGCCAGTGACAAGGTCACGGCCGAGGAGAAATCGATGATTTTTGAGGGCAATGCCCGTCGCGTATTCAGCCGACTAA
The DNA here is from genome assembly GCF_041504345.1 of Vibrio sp. BS-M-Sm-2. NCBI lineage: Bacteria > Pseudomonadati > Pseudomonadota > Gammaproteobacteria > Vibrionales > Vibrionaceae > Vibrio > Vibrio sp. BS-M-Sm-2. The sequence continues at coordinate 3,463,487 of NZ_CP167894.1, read as the reverse complement.
AAACATCTTAATGCGACTCTGCCCATTTTAAGAATGGGCACTTCAAACAAACTTTCTCTAAAAAATGAAGCATAAGCAAAGAGCAAAAGGAATTCATCATGAGTCAGAACATCGTTGTTCAACACATTAAACGTGCAGACAAAGAGATCATTGAAGGCTTACGCAAATGTGGCGTAGCAACCATTCATGAATCACAAGGCCGCCGCGGTTTATTGGCCGATTACATGCGCCCTATTTTTCAAGGTGACGCCGTTGCAGGTTCAGCGCTGACAATCTCAGGAGCTGCAGGCGACAACTGGATGATGCACGTTGCCATCGAGCAAGCGAAAGCGGGTGACTTTTTGGTGTTCGCCCCTACTTCACCTTCAAACCACGGCTTCTTCGGTGATTTACTAGCAACGTCAGCTCAGGCACGTGGTGTTGTGGGGTTAATAATCGAAGGCGGCGTTCGCGATACCCGTGACCTGCGTGAAATGAATTTCCCTGTGTGGTCAAAAGCGGTGTTTAGCCAGGGCACCATCAAAGAAACGCTAGGTTCCGTAAATGTTCCGATGACGTGTGCACAAGAAATCGTTAATCCTGGTGACATCATGATCGCCGACGAAGACGGTGTGGTTGTGGTTCGCCGTGAAGAGGCTGAACAAGTACTGCATGCTTCTCTAGAGCGTATGGAACGCGAAGAAGCTAAACGCGTTCGCCTTGCGAATGGTGAGCTTGGTCTAGACATCTATGACATGCGTGGTCGATTAGAAGAAAAAGGCCTCAAGTATGTCTAATCAAGCGCCATGCATGTGGATGAGAGCAGGCACTTCAAAGGGTGCCTACTTTCTGAAAGATGATCTGCCAGCTGATGCCAATGAACGTGACGCTTTTTTACTGTCGGTAATGGGCTCGCCAGATGAACGCCAAATCGATGGTATAGGCGGGGCTGATCCTCTGACATCTAAGGTCGCGATCGTTGAACCATCGAGTCGAGAAAATGTAGACATTGACTACCTATTTCTACAGGTGTTTGTCGACCAAGCATTGGTTAGCGGCAAACAAAACTGTGGAAACATCCTTGCAGGTGTCGCTCCTTTTGCTATCGAGCGTGGGTTAGTTGAAGCCGAAGAAGGAACAACATCAGTTCGTATCTTCATGGAAAATACACAACAGATCGCTACGGTAGAAGTTCAAACCCCAAACAAACAAGTGACCTATCAAGGTGATTGTCATATCGATGGCGTGCCCTCTTCATCGGCTCCTATTGCAATCACATTTGAAGACACGGCAGGTTCAACGTGTGGAGCTCTGCTTCCATCTGGTTCTGTTATTAACACAATAGATGGTATCGACGTCACTTTAATTGATAATGGAATGCCTGTTGTTGTGATGCGTGCGAAAGATCTCGGCATTACAGGTGACGAATCACGTGAACAACTCGACAATAACCAAGCATTAAAACAACAGTTGGAGTCAATAAGACTTCAAGCTGGTCCATTAATGAACCTTGGCGATGTTTCTGAGCTCTCTGTACCCAAGATGTCTTTGGTCAGTGAGCCTCAATATGGCGGTGCTATCTCGACTCGCACATTCATCCCTCACCGCTGCCACGCGTCTATTGGGGTGCTTGGCGCTGTGAGCGTCGCGAGTGCGTGCATGCTCGACGGATCACCGGCCAAACAACTTGCTCAAATCACCTCATCAAACCCAGATGGGCACATCCAATCAAGCCGTAAAATTGCGGTTGATGTTGAACACCCAATAGGAAAAATGAGCGTGGTTTTAGATATCGAAAATAACCAAGTTCAATCAGCTGCCATTCTTCGCACTGCGCGAAAACTGTTTGATGGTACAGCGTTTGGACACCAGTAACGACAAGGAAGAATGATGGACGCTGATTACCTACCGTTTCACCCAAACCCAAGCAAACCTAAGTTTGTTGCCCCTGCTGGCGCTGTCGACGCGCACTGCCATGTATTTGGCCCTGCGGCTAAGTTTCCGTATTCGCCAAAGCGCAAATACACGCCCTGTGAGGCATCAAAAGAACAATTATTTGCACTGCGTGATTACCTTGGCTTTAGCCGTAATGTGATTGTACAAGCTTCTTGTCACAGCACCGACAACTCAGCATTACTCGACGCTCTAGACTGCGCTGGTGAGCTGGCTCGTGGCGTCGCATTTGTTGATGAAACCGTTACCGATGAAGAACTGCAAATCATGGACGCAGCTGGCGTTCGCGGTATTCGTTTTAATTTTGTAAAACGCTTGGTCGATACCACACCAAAAGATGTGTTGAAACAGCTCGCCGATCGCGTTCGTCCAATGGGGTGGCACATTGTGGTCTATTTTGAATCACAAGATATCGATGACATCGCCCCTTTCCTCAACGAACTTGATATGACGGTTGTTGTAGACCACATGGGTCGACCAGACATCGCACAAGGTATCAATAGTGAAGCCTTTGCTAAGTTCATTCGCCTTATGGAAAACAATCCAAACATTTGGACAAAGGTAAGCTGCCCAGAGCGTTTAACACTGACTCCACCAAACTACAGCGATGTTGTACCGTTTGCTAAAACCTTGGTCGAAAAATTCCCAACACGCGTACTTTGGGGCACAGACTGGCCGCACCCGAACATGAAATCGCACACACCAGATGATGGACACTTGGTTGACGTGATTCCTAAGGTTGCAGAAACTGAAGCCCTGCAACAAGCTCTACTTGTAACAAACCCAATGAAATTATACTGGCCAGAGAGTGAGTAACCGCAATGACTTATTTGAAAGATAAAGGAAATATCCCAGGCACCGTTTTGTTCGATGGATCAATGGCCATAAAAGGCTATGGCTTAAACAAAATGTGTTACACGCTAAATGGTCAGGCTGGTCGTGATGAATTCAAAGCAGACGAACAAGCATACTGCGACAAGTTCGGCCTAACTGACGCACAAAAAAAGCGATTGCTGAACGTGATGTACTAGCGCTACTTAACGAAGGCGGTAGCATTTACTACCTAGCAAAGTTTGTAGGAATGCTAGGGCTAAACATGCAAGACATCGGCGCAATACAAACCGGTATGAGCGTAGAAGAATTTAAACAAATGTTGGTTGAGGCAGGGAAATAATCATGGCTAAAGTTATTGGCGGTATCAGCACTTCACACATTCCCTCTATCGGCAAAGCGATTGAAAATAATCTTCAAGAAACGGAATACTGGCAGCCGTTTTTCAAGAACTTCCCAGGTATTCACGCTTGGTTAGAACAGGAACAACCCGACGTTGCGGTCGTTTTTTACAACGATCACGGACTCGAATTTTTCCTAGACAAGAAGCCAACATTCGCCATTGGTGCTGCAGCTAGCTACATCAACGCTGACGAAGGTTGGGGAATCCCTACCATTCCAGCAATTCCTGGTGACCCAGAGTTTTCATGGCACATTTGTAACCACTTAGTAGAGAGTGAATTCGACATCACTATCTGCCAAGAGATGAAAGTCGATCACGGTCTAACCGTGCCGATGCAGTTGATGTGGCCAAACAACAACTATTCACACATGAAAGTGATTCCAGTGTGCTTGAACGTAGAACAACACCCAATGCCATCACCAAAACGTTGTTATAACCTAGGTAAAGCCATTGGTGAAGCCATTGATTCTTACGACAAAGATCTTAAAGTTGTGGTACTGGGTACTGGCGGACTATCCCACCAGCTAGATGGCGAGCGTGCAGGCTACATCAACAAAGAGTTTGACCTTTACTGCATGGAGAAGTTAATCAGTGATCCAGACGAGCTAACTAAACTGACAATTCACGATCTTGTCGCTAATGCCGGCGCTCAAGGGCCTGAGTTCATCATGTGGATGGGCATGCGTGGCGCGCTGAATGGTGAACTAAACGTCCTGCAAAGTGACTACCATGCTCCAATATCAAACACAGGTGCGGGCACGATGTTGATTGAAAATAAGTAGTTGATCGACAACTCTAGATTTGATCACTATCGAGCTTTTTCTGCCTACTCTTTCATGAGTAGGCTTTTTTGTATCACGACGCCAACTTCAGCACTCCGCTGGTAAACAGTTCGCGCAGCCACAAGTTCACGATGTCGTCATTACGGTTGCTGTGCCAATACACGCTCAATGATGGTGTAAGGTATTCAAATGGCACTTCTAACAGCTTTATCTTGTCTTTATCAAAATACGCGTCCGCGACCCCTTTTGGGAAAGTTGCAATCCAATCACTGTTATAAATGGTGTCCGAAAAGTCAGCGATGGAATTGAGCTTTCTCGCCACCTTTCTTTCGGAAAAGATCGGGCTGTGAAGCTCGGTTAACTGGTTCACTCGATAGTTATCATGTGTCAACATCACGTGCTTTTCAGCTAAGTAGCGCTCTAAAGTTATCTGTTCTTCTATCTGCGAGTGGTTTTGGCTGCATACCACGCACAGTTCATCACCCCAAATCTCTTGGCTCTGCAGTGTTGGGTGAGCATTAGTAAGGTCGACGACAAGGTCGATCTTCTTCTCTCGAATATCTGTCACCATATCTTCTTTGATGTTCACCACTTCGATAACACAGTTGGGTGCTTCTTTTTGAATTCTATCCAAGATACGAGGCAGGATGACACTACTTGATATGCTCATCGCAGCAATTCTGAAGGTATAATTGCACTCTTTCGGGTCGAAATCGTGAGTTTCAGGGAGTGAGTGTGAAACCAGCTTGTGAGCTTGCTTGAAGATTGGGTACAGGTCGTTCGCGACTGGCGTAGGCTCGAGTGTGTATGATTTTCTAACGAAGAGCAGATCTCGATATTCGTCTCTAAGCTGCTTTAGGTGAGCACTGAGACTAGGTTGAGATATATTGAGCCTTTCTGCTGCGTACGTCAGGTTTCCTTCTTCATATATCGCGATAAAGTAATATATGAGGTTGAGGTTAAATCGTTTCATTCGAGCTCTTCAGGCAGTCATGTATTTAAATAAGCGATATAAATAATATCGTTTAAATGACTGTGAATTATCGCTTTCCATTCCCATATTTTAGTTATGGTTATGACAGAACATTGTTAAAACGCCAAACCAAAATAACGCGAACTAGTACGGTAGTATTCAAGGGGCGAGATCCAAATATAGATAACAGTCTGGTTTTTATAAAGATATAGGTTTTCCTGATATCTAGTATAGGCGTGACGTTATATTAGAAGACGCTTGAGTTTGACATAATTCCCGGCTCCTAAATATACACATATAGAAATAGAGAATGATGAACCGATTTGTAAAACCGATAATAATCTCAGCAAGCCTAGTGACTTTATTTGGCTGCGTAGGTAGCAACGCAGTAACAGGTAAACTAATGGAGTTTAACGTGAAAGCCGTTGATAACCGTTACGCTCGTGGTGGCCTAAACATGTTACTTGCCCCTGCTTACGGTATTACCGTTGCTGCCGATTACATCGTGTTTAACTCACTGGAATTTTGGACGGGTAAGAACCCAATCAACAAGAAGCCACACATCTTCGATTCTAAGGTTGATACTTACATTGATGTTAATGACCAACTGGATGACAGCTTAACGGAAGCGCCTATCGACCCATTGGCAAAGCATGTAATTGACCACAGTGAAATGAAAGTACTTAACCAAGACGAAATTGCAATTGAGCTAACCTACAACGACGGTACTCGCGCGACTCTAACAGGTCAACGTTTCGGCGATGAAGTTCATTACTCTATTGATAGCCAAGTGATTGCAAAAACAAGCTTGGAAGAGATGCAGATGTACGTCGCATCAGCTGAGCAGTCTTAAGCAAGTAAGCAACATAGCATTAACTGATACCCCCCCAATCAATTCAGTTAGTCAGTACCAATAAAAAGAGAGGTTAGCTTAGTCACTAACCTCTCTTTTTCGTTTGTAGTTTTTGTTTTGGCCAATGGCGAATAACCGCCATTAGTAAGCGAAATAAGGGGAGAAACGTTTAATGTTGAGCTGACGAGTCATATTACTTAACTGTTCTTCTCGGGTGTCTTGGAATTCATCCAATCTCTGGTAAATAGTGAAGTATCGATTGATGTTGGCGACGTATTTTACAGGCTCTTGGCTAATATTTTTTCTTGCGACCACTTCAACATGATTAAACCATTTATTTGGGTTGTAGCCTTGCTTGGCGGCAAGAACGCGCATTCGTCTGATCTTAGCTGGCCCAGCATTATAAGCGGCTAAGCTAAAATGAATCTTGTCGATATCCGAGATTTCCGGCAAATCGAAATATCGGTCATAGATAAAACGCAGATACTTGCTGCCCGCATGAATATTGCTTTCTAAGTCGTACACATTATCAATATCGACATACCAATCTTTGGCGGTTTTAGGCATCACTTGCATAATACCAACCGCACCACGATGCGATATTTTTGAGTGATCCAAACCTGATTCTTGAAAAGCCATGGCTAACAAAATGAACCAATCGATCTCGAACTTTTCCCCATAAACCATGAACAGCTTTTCTAGCTTATCCCGCTCTTTGTTTTGTATCGGGTTAGACGCTCTATTCATCCATGATGTGCTTTCGAGATAACGATTGTCGATGACATTACCCAGCAATGTACCCTGCTTTGAATCTTGCAAATATTGGTCGATTTTGGCTTTCAATTGCGGGCTATTTTTGCGAATCGCCCAAGCAATATCAGCATTGTGTCTAAAGGCAAGATTACGATGGATTCTGATGTCTTGCTCTAAGTTTCCCCATAGTTCAAGCTTGTGGCTATCCACAATGGTTGCGGTAATTTGTCCACGTTTAATCAAATCTAGCAATTCGAGGTCTTGGAGGTTGTCACTTAACAAATGGATATAGATGGGTGCTAAACCTTTCTTCTTTAACTGTTTATTCACGGCATGAACACTGCTGACGTAACTGGAATTCTGCTTTAACCAGACCTCTTTACCCTGTAACTGGGTGATGTCATTAATCAAAGGGGTAGAACGGCTTGTCACTAACAATTCATCAATGTCGCTACGAATGGGAATGCTGAAATCGACTAAGTGCTCACGCTGTTTGGTCACTGTTAAATTTGCGACTGCAATATCACCTTTCCCCTGATTCAAAGCATTGAGTAACTCGCTCCGCTCAACCGGAATCACCTTAACGCGCAGTAAAGGATCACGCAGCTTTAGCTCTTGATCAAAGTAATAAATCTGCTCAGCAAGAATCCCTTTCGGCTTACCATTTTCAATATGATAGAACCCCATATCACCAGAAACTAAAACACGCACAACGCCTTTTTCACGCAACGCAGAGAAATCACCCACATAGGATTCGAGTGCGTTGTCGGGTATTTCAAAACCAAGAGTTGATTTGGAAATAAGAGAAAGAAAAACCAACATCTTCGATAAACGTGAAGCGCGCTTAAAATTCGTCATATTCAGTATTCCTAATGCGTTTAAGCCAAAACCCTCAATAGTTCTAGGTATTGCGTGGGAGCTATCGGGCTAGAAGCGATTCAACGTAAAGGAACATTTCTTAACGTTGTACGATTGCAATGTACGTTGATGAACAAAATGCGTTGATGCGAAAAGTGTGTTTGATGTCCAGAGCAATTTGGTGAGCGTTATGGAACGTTTAGGCGTTGCTTTGATTCGTTACTTTTTATCAAGGGAGGCGAATTATACCGAAAACCATCAAGTTCGAAATAACGCAGTGGCTATAGTAGATATAGGGTGTTCCTATAGATCTCATTCCCCTCTAAAAGCTCCATCAGAAGTCACTCTTTACGATCCCGAATCCCTCCCCTAAATAGGCCATACACCACTAGGCTAGTTAATGATTTAATCAGTAAGCTATTGATTGGTTTATAAATTCGCATATATCAAGCCAACATCAGCTTGATATTTTATAAATTATTTAAATTGAGATCCTGTGCTGCACAACGAAATAAAAATAAGCTGTCTAACTTTTAAACACATTCACCTTACTGATAGGTTAATCCTTATAGGGCAAATGCTCTATTAATGATAAAAATTAAAATAAGGATTATTTATGAGACCATCTTTCTCTATCAGTATGGTGCTTGCAACAACAGTGGTTGGCTTCCAGTCCTATGCAAACAATATCGACACAACAAGCTCACTCTCTCTTTCGGAGAACGCCTCAGCACAAAAGCAGTCTTTGGCGTTGCAAATCAGTGCCCGCTACTCCGATCTTGAGCTTTCTTTAAAAGACCAAATAACAGAAAAGCAACTGTCTACACCGATAGACAAGCTTAACTCAGCTAAGCCCTACTCCGCATTTTCAAGCAAGATGCAAAAAGCCGATCTTAGCTACCGCAAGATGAAAGGGGTCAACGACTTCAGTGACTCTTTGCTAGAGATTCGCATGGCTGATGAAGCGATGATTGAAGCTTGGAAGAATGGTGAAAGCCCGCTGTTTGCCTTCGAACCCTCTGGTGACGATTCAAATTGGCAATACATCGAAGCGTACGATGTGTATGGACAAGTTCATGAATTAGACGTGTACCAAATGCCCGACGTTCCTGTGTTTGTTATTGATAGTAACGGCGCAGAAGAACTCAAAGCAGGCCTAATGGCGATGCAGACCGAGATGAACAAGCTGGGTACTGCAACTCAAATCAATGCCAACAGTGATAAAAGCAACGTCCACAAGTCTCAAAAACAGCCTTTAATGAACAAAGTTCGTCGCTCTATTTCAGAATCTGAACCTGAAGAACTGAACACCACCCAATTATCGAAGATTCGTTTGGCCATTGATAGAGAACCGTGGATCTCTGGCAAAGCTGAAATCTACGCTATTGTCACTGGAGTTAATGCAAGCCGTATAGAACCACAGATCGACTTGGTTGAGATGCCTTATCTGGACTACGACAAACAGACATACTACCCAAATCAAACGGTAATCTTCTGGCCTCGCTACCGTTGGGGCGCAGCAGATATGATTTTGATGGAGCACGATGACGGCACCGATTATAAAGCGTTAGCCAAACTGCTCGTTGAAGCCGCAGAAGAGATATTGAAGATGATTCCAGATCCTGAAGTTCAGGGTTATGCGATCATTCCTCAAATCACAAGTAAGATCATTGATGTGATTCCTGAAGGCGTATTAGTGAATGATGATGACTTCGTGGACGTGTATTACACCTTAATGCAAAACACTCCTTATGTTGATCGCCCGGGTGCTGGCGGTAATGCGGTTGCTTCGTTCACCCCTGTTACGATTTCACCGACAGAGTAAATCGTTCTTTATTGGTTAGGGCTTAGTCACACAAGCCCTAACTCTTCATTATCAAACGTTAGAAAAACATAAGAGACGAACTGAGAAGCTGATTACAGGGAGTAATCAAACACGATAATGTCATCTAACAAAGGACGAAACATATCTTTCAGCGCATCATGCTCTGGGTGTGGAAGGTAGTTCTGACGGCCGTCTTCGTCAGCGAACGTCATTAGCACCGAATGGGTATAACCTTGGTTCTTGTTTTCAGGGCTGTCATTTAACCCCCACTCGACTGAAGTCACCCCTTCAACTTTGCTTGGCATCGCTTCAAACAGTCCTTTGAGTTTCTCAATGTCAGACGCTTCAGCCTCTTCTTTAAACTTAATCAGCAAAATATGACGAATCATTCCCGTTTCTTTTCGATTCATTCCTAGTCCTTTTCGAATCTTCGTTTGCTTGTGTGTCATTCTGAGCCCACACCTAATCGCGAGTTAAAGTTAATAGAAAGACAAAATGCCACACGTTACACACCATGCCAAGGCTAGATCACTAGAGTTTATAAAATATTCCAAATCCCAAAACGAAAAATGCTGCACCTAAGGGCGCAGCATTTCTCATGACAATGGTAAGCACTGATTAAGCGTTAGTCGCGACGACCTGTTAACTGAATAGCTTGGTCTTGTGGCGTATTCGTTTCGAACTTCAGACCGCCAGTCGACGCTTCGTTTCTTCCTTCAAGCGTCAGATCAGACTCAACACGCTCAACATTCACTTGATTTTGGTGACTCGTCGTCATGTCGATAGTACCAGTGTAAGAACCGTCTGCAGCAAAAGCTGTATTCATTGAAATAGCCATTAAGCCTAATGCGATTAGTTTTTTCATACATCACCTCTTATCATTTTAATACTTTGAGTACTGAGGAATTGCTTCAGTACTGTTATTCGTTCATTGCGTTTCGCTTTGTTGAGGTAACTTTAACAACCGAACACAAGGCATTCGAGGAAAAGCAAGATTTACAAAATGGAAAATCAAGGGATTAGCGAATTTCTGACGCGGTGCTGTCTTATAAGGTTTTCATTGGCACTATGATATTAGAGTCACATAATTTCTGTGCGCCTACAGCACAGAGATTACTGCCCATAAAAGGATTCATTTGGAGAACCTGTGGACATCAATCTAGACATTCAAAATATCCTCGTCATCAAGCGTATGTATGAACTTCGCAATGTTGGATTGGTTGCGGAGTCGCTCGGGAAGACATCAGGGGCGATCAGTAAGAACCTGTCGAAGTTAAAGTTACAACTCGACGACCCACTGTTCATTCAAACCAAACACGGCTTTGAGCCAACGACTTTTGTTGAAAACAATATCGACAATTTTGAACAGATACTGAGCAGTGTCGAAGCCATCAAACACCAAGTTTTCTTACCTGAATCTTATCAGGGCGATATCAAGATTTACGCCAATACCCTGTTTTGGGAACGCTACGGATCTAAGCTCTACCTTGCTCTCAGTAAAGAAGCGCCACATGCCCATTTCTCGTTAGTGAGATGGGGTACCAATGTTAAAAACAGAATCATCGATGGTGAAGAAGCGATAGCCGTTCACTATTTTGACGAAAGCCTGCCACAATCCATCTCACAGAAAGAGCTTGGCAAAGGAAAAGTCGTGTTCTTCGTTCGAGAAGAGCATGAAGCGCAAACCTTTGAGTCTTTGGTCAACTATCCCATCATTCTGTTTAAAACCCCTGGGTGGAATGACAATAGATACCCAATTATCGATCGCCTCAAAAACGTCGGTTTCGATGTTACTCCGAAAGTCGAAGTCGACCACCCTGCAATGATCCACGATATTGTGTTGAAGTCAGACTATTTTGGTATCACTTTAGATGGCAGTGTGCCTGAAGGCTGTCGCAGTATTGATTTACCAGAAAAACTCATCATCGATGTTCGCTATGTAATGAGTTGTCGCCGTTCGCAAAAAGACGCACCGCTAAATCAATGGCTTTTCACTATTTTAAAGTCTGTTCTAAGTAGTAAGTAAACGTAGCTTCTTTCCAATACGTTTCTAATGCGTTTAATGAAAAAAAGGCTCCAACAGGAGCCTTTGCGATTGTGACTATTCGCTTATGTTTTTATTTTAAAATGCTTCTTCGAGCGTTTGTTCATTCTTTTTTCCTGCTTGTTTCTCGCTTATTTCTACCTCTTTCAAGCGCGCCGTAAAGTGTCTTAACACTGGCGGTTCATAGGTAAAGTCGAGCCCTTTCACTTTGCTTGCGTTCTCTTTCACTTTCTCAAACGCTTCAATAATAAAATCCATGTGTGTTTGTGTGTAAGTCGCGCGTGGAATAGTTAAGCGTAATAACTCAGCAGGACATGGATGCTGCTCGCCCGTTGCTGGGTCGCGACCTTGCAGTAAGGACCCGATTTCAACCGCTCTGATACCTGCCACTTTATACAATTCACACGCCAAAGCATGTGCTGGGAACTGACCTGCTGGAATATGAGGAAGCAATTTACCCGCATCGACAAACGCAGCATGACCGCCCGCTTGCTGACACACGATACCCATCGCTTCTAAGCCATCAACAAGGTATTGAACCTGACCAATGCGATACTCCAACCAATCTTGACGCATGCCGTCATAAAGACCAACCGCAAGGCGCTCCATCGCACCACCCTCTAAGCCACCATAGGTTGGGAAACCTTCCTGCACGACACACAAGGTTCGACACTCTGTATACACATCCATGAAAGAGTCGTCTTTAAAGCATAACAAGCCGCCCATTTGTACCATCGCATCTTTCTTGGCAGACATGGCTAAACCATCCGCGTATTTGTATGACTCACGCGTGATTTGTTCGATAGTCCAATCTTGATAACCGGCTTCACGCTGCTGGATGAAGTAGGCATTTTCAGCGTAGCGAGCAGAGTCCATGATCACTGGAATATCGTACTTCTGAGCGATTTCGTATACGGCTTTGAGGTTAGCGATCGAAACAGGTTGTCCACCAGCCGAGTTACAAGTAATAGTGCTCACGATGTAAGGAACGTTGGCCGCGCCCGCTTCTAAGATAGCTTCTTCCAATTTGACGATATCGAAGTTGCCTTTGAAGTCGGCATTCACTGAGGTGTCGAACGCTTCTTTGGTATAAACGTTCTTCGCCACGCAGCAATTTACTTGAGTGTGGCCTTGCGTGGTATCAAAGAAGTAGTTCGACAAGGCGACCATTTTACTACGATCCAACCCCTTCTCCATTTCACGCTTCTTGATCAGAACCGGAATGTAAATCTGCTCTGCGCCACGCCCTTGGTGAGTAGGAATAGTCAGCTCATAGCCGAAGATATCTTTCACCGCATTCGACAGTGCATAGTAACTGCGACTGCCGCTGTAGGCTTCATCACCCATCAACATCGCTGCTTGCATACGTTGTGTGATTGAACCCGTACCGCTGTCGGTCAGCAAATCGATGAACACATCATCACTGTCGAGTAGAAACGGGTTCATGCCCGCTTCGACAATGGCTTGTTCACGATAGGCGCGAGTTGTTCTTTTTACTGGCTCTACGACGCGAATACGAAACGGTTCTGGTAGATGTTTGAAATTTTCCATAATAGTACCTTTCAAAAATTCAGCCTAAGGCGAAAAAGCCAAATTCATTATTTTTAGATGTCACGAGTCATCACCATTAATTTCATTTCACGCACGATCACACTCGTGATAATTACGATAAAAATTAATAGTTAGAAATAAATTATTTAATCAATGACGTATTGATTAGACTCCAATTAATAATATCTAATAGACAAGATATCCATGCATAAAAACAAATACTAAACGCATGAGTTACGAGATGTCTTAAAGACGAAATTAATAGGATTGGGCAAAGCTCATGGGCTCTGCTGGCGCGTGACGCCTAGAGGGTACTACTCTGAAGAAAGGTGGAACGAGAGCTGATGATCTAAAGTATACCAAGCTAACAAGGTTAGCCATGTTGTTGATTGCCATTTCAGATACATGTTCACAATATATCCCTACGTTGAAATCAAGGTGATCCGAAATTTAAATATAGTGCAATTGTTTTATAAATACAGCGAAAGAAAGTATAAATGTGATCAATATTTAGAATGAAAATTAAATACGATAGCGTGTTATATAAACTGTGAATATCGTCAGTTTATATACTATTAAACTAGTTCACGGAATTAACTAGTGCCGACAAATAACTGTAGTGATACGGAGTTGCGGTAATAGAGGATTAATTATAACTAATGGTAAATAAAACAAGCTCTGATAATCACTGAGTTTCGTTAACTTCTTCTTCAGCTTCATCAGAGCTTGGTTACCAGTTCTGTTAGATCGGGTTACTTCTTCTTAACCACTTGTTTAATCGCCATTTCAGCTAACTTCGGTGTTGCGGCTTTCAATGCACTTGGTGCCACCTTCTTACCGGCTTTTACCGCCTTGTTCAGCTGTCCTTTAACCGACGTCCCTCTTTTCATTGCTTCAAAACGTTGGCGATTTCTCTGCACGTTATTTGCGTCAGCGATACGCTCGAGCAACGTCTGCCTTAAAACATCTAAACCAAACTGCGCCTTTTCAGGAGCAATCGCCAGTGGCAATGCAATATCGGTTTGCAGCAGTGTTTGATTGTATTCGAGCGCTTGAGCAATGATCTTCGCTTTGGCCGATGTTGGGCTCTCTAAGTCATACGGCGGTTGCCAATCGTCTACAGGCTTTAATCGGTCTACCTGATTAACAACCGAGACAACTATCGGCTTCTTACGTGAGATGTTCTTAGAATCGTCATAGAAAGCATCAAACTTATCTTTCAACTGCTTATCTAAATCACGTGCAGATTGATTAGCTTTAAGTACCCATAACACCACATCGGCTTGAGTCATTTCTTTAAGCATCAAGGCTTCGGTTTTGGCGTTGCCATCAAGCCCTTGAAGATCAACAATTCGAACGTCATTGTCATCGACAAACGCGTTGTAAACGGTTGAAGTATCGGTTGATGGCAGAACATCGACCTCGGCAACCAACTCTTGCTTAAGGGCGTTAATCAGTGAGGATTTGCCCGAACTTGTTTGCCCCACCAACACAATTCGTACAGGCTCTAATTCAGGAGCAAAACGCTTTTCGTCGGCTTCTGACACATCAGACGCTCGCAGAGATTCATCTTCAATGCTGAATCGCCCGCTATAGAGATCAATTGCTACAGCGGCTACTTCATCGAGTAAGGCTTGTTTGGCAGCGTATTGCATGTCATCTACCACACCTTTGGTCATGGTAGATGTCGCTTGCTCTCGACCTAAATCAGAAATCACCTTAAGTGGATTCAAATATAGGTTTTTAAGGTGGTTACCCCAGATAGCCGCTTTGAAGATCTTCTGCCCTAGCTCACCGTATTTGTCGTAGGCTTCGTAGCCCGCTTTGATGTAAGAAACCTTGAGATACTCAATGCCCGGAATGTGTTCTTTCACCACTAATTTGTAGCGGCGGCTGACCTCTTCGAAGAGTTTTAGGCCTTCAGGAATCGAAAAATCGAGTGATTTTTTATCAAACTTTTTGGCGACAAACTCAAGCACCTCTAAACCGGTTTGGTCTAGGTTGCCCCACTCTATCTCGCCACTTAATTGCTGACGCACGTAGTGTTTCGAGTCGTTCCAAATCAACAACTCAGCTTGGGACCATTCATCGGATGCTTTGACCATCGCATCATTGACTAACACATCATCAGTGTCAGCACTCTTAGGCGATGATTCAGTATCACTATCGCTTGCTGAGTTAGCAGACGCATTGCTATCAGTTAGTTGGCGAGAAGAACGGCTAGAAATGTATAAAGGAATGGTGAACACCAAGGTACTCACGGCAATAGCAATCGACATTTCCAACAGATAGCCGTATTTGACGGCCAAAAACAGACCAAAACCCATCATGATGAGGCTTGGGAAGATTGCCGAAATCAGCGCAATGCCCCAACGCCCGCTCGATAGGACGGCCAGTAATCGAAATAGGTTTCTAATTTTCTTCATAGCCCGACGCCGCCTTACCTTTTTTCAGGGATTCTTTGTAGATCTTTTGCATCTCTTGTTCAGACACTTCTTCGCCTTTGTTCTTATGATAGAAGTAAAAACAAGCCGCTCGACCTAAACCATAGCTGGTGCCGAAACTCATGGCCGCAGCTGCAACCGCGCCGACCGTTTGACCATAAACCGGAATCAACTTTATCAGCTGTCGAGTTCCGAGCTTCATGCCATATTGCACTGCAAAGCTGCTTCCCAAAGTGCCTATTAGCTCACTGAAGACTCTCTTGTTCCACGCAACCCCATATTGATTGGCTAAGCTATGAAGCATTTTCGCTTGAATCGCAGGCACCGACACCAAACCAACACCCGGAATCAGGTCACTCGCCGCGGCACTTCCTGCATACCAAAGCACTTCGTTTTCTACTTGGTCAAAGTTGGCTTCTTCTTGGGTGGAATGCTCTTTGTCTTGCACCATCATGCCAATAACAGGAAGCATATTAGTCAGCTGTTCAATCAAGGCTTCATAATTGTAGATTGAGCCTCCATTGTTGCTCACGTCATCCGTTTCGAAATCCACCGCGACGGATTCAAAGCTCTTACCCCAAATTTTTTCTACTTGGTTGATGTTGAACTGAATCTGCCTCGCACGGTCTGTTTCATTGGAAGACAGCACCGTAGTATGAACAAGCAACAAGTGTTTGATCTTCTTCCGTTTCTTAATCTGTTTTAGAGCCGCAAGCACAGCGGATTGTTCAGGTTCGTCGGCTTTCATCACAACGACTAACGCATTACCTGCCTGACCAATCTCTTCCAGATCTTCTTTCGCATCGTAATTCGCTTCACTTAGGCCTCTGGTATCGAGAAAGCGCATCACCGGTTTGTCTTGTGGGAATTCATAAGACATTGCCGTCATGGTGCACGGAGCAAAACCATTTCCAACTTCAACCGAAGAGTCACCCGTGACCGCCTGAATAAACGATGACTTACCCGCCCCCGTCTTGCCTAACAGCCACAATGTAGGAAGATGCTTGCGCTGATATTCATGGGCCTGAGTAAGGTCTGGGTTCTTACTCGGATTGATGAAGTCTTTTATTTGATCAAACATGTTTAGAGTAACGCTCACTTGATGTTGAGATTCGGGTTGATGACAAAGCAATACTGACTTATATAATCACAAATCATATTAAACTTATGTTTGTTCAGTCGCACAGGTTTACAATGCCTAAACACTTGTTTTATTTACGCGCTCCTTTTTTATAGACGATTTTTTATACGTGCGGGTATCATCGTATTGATTCATGTACCTAACGAACATCAACAAACACAGAGAGCTCAAAGAGAAGTATGGAACAAATTTATTTAGCTGGTGGCTGCTTGTGGGGCGTACAAGAATTTATTAAGTACGTTCCTGGCGTTATCAGCACAGAAGCAGGCCGTGCTAATGGAAACGCCCAGTTAGCAGAAAACTGGACGGTACAAAGCGATTACGATGGCTACGCAGAGTGCGTACAAATTGAATTTGATCCAAGCATCACGTCAGTAACGATTCTGATAGAACACTTGTTTGAGATTATTGACCCTTACAGCGTCAATAAACAAGGTGTCGATGTGGGAGAGAAATACCGCACAGGCGTATACAGCACTGATGCGAAACACTTAACAGAAGCTAAACACTATATTGCTTCAAGAAATGACGCCGACTGTATCGCTGTTGAGGTGTTGCCATTGACCAACTATGTTGCCAGCGACGACATCCACCAGCATCACCTAAGCCACTTCCCTGAAGATCACCACTTATGCCATATCCCTTGGGATCTGCTGCATAAGTACAAATCTTAGTTTGAGCTTCCAACCTAGCTTCTAAGATATTTAGCCTAGAATCTAGAACCTAAAAAGCCCCAGAACGCTGACACGATCTGGGGCTCGTTTTTATCGTTGCCAGTTAAAAACTGACTTTATTCCGCGTTACTTCTTTGTGTTTTCAAGCACGTAATCTGGACCTGCTGTTTCAGCCGTTACCACTGCCAGTTTAGACACATCTGCACCTTCACCTTGGTAAACGTTCATGCCGTTTTCTACCGCTACTTTTGGTAGTTCTACCGAGTAGCTTTCAATCAGCTCAGAGTCCGTAACTTGACCCACGTAAGTTTCATCTGTGTAAGTCGCACCCACTAATGGGAAGTCGTGAGTTGCACGCACACTTACAAACTCAGGTGATTGCGAATTATCAACCACGTTGTGTTTGAACGCCACATCAACACCAGCATAAATGCCTTCCACTTCTGCGTTGTCAAACAAACTTACACGGTGGCTTTGGTTGCCGTAGACAATGCCCCACTCAGTATCGACTAGAGAGTTGTTTTCGATGGTGATGTTTTTCGGCGTCCATTGCTTATTCAGCTCTTTGCCCTTCACTGATTGATCTAACTGCTCGCCATTCGCTACATCGATGATGCCGGTGTTAATAACGATACCGCCACGTAGGTCAGCGTTACCTTCAATCACACCATCACGGCCACGAGTGTTAGCAATGTAGTTGTTGCGGATCACATGGTCTTCATCGTAGATACGCATACCACCAGTTAGGCGTTTCTCGTTACCCAGAATCATGTTGTTCTCTACCGTATTACCTTTACCGTGACGCAGTGAAATCAGTGCCGCGCTTTGGAAGATGGTGTTGCCTGCAATCGTGTTGTCACCCGACTTAATAGAGATAAGCTCACGCTCGCCATCCATATCGATCATTAGGTTATTCAAAAACTTAGAGCTTGAATCCCACTGTGAAGATTTAGAATCGCCGATGCGAATCGCTTCCCAGCTGTTGCCGTTGTAACGAATCGCTTCTTTGATATCGAATTCATTAAACTGGTTCGGCTTTTGGTCCATGAAGATGTTATTTGCGATCAGGTGGTTATCCGCTGTGTCATCTTTTTGAACACCGATCAAAGTGCCGCGCTTCTGCTTACCTTCGAAACGGTTGTTGATCACTTTACCGTCTTTGCCCCATAGCGAAACCCAAAGGTACTTTGGATACTCAGAGCGACGCTCATCTGGCTCGTACGTGTAGTCGTGGTTGAAGTAGTAGAACGTTGAGTTTTGAAGCGTGTTGCCATTACCCATCATACGTACTGCCCCAAAACGTTCGTTTGGCCCGCCTTCAGTAAACACTAGGCCATCAAGCGTGATGTCATCACCTTTCAGTTCAAACTGGATCAAGCCAGTGATCCACGCAGAACCTGCTTGCTCAGCTTTGATGGTGATGTCATTCGCGGTAATCGTCACTTGACCTAAGTTCGCGTATTTACCGTTAGGGATAACAACTTCGTCGCCATCTTTTAGGTTTTCAAATTGTGCTTTAAGCGCAGCCACTTGTTCTTCTGATGCAACATCTAATGTATTGCCATCAACCTCAGTTAAGCGGTCACTACTTAGTAAGTAGCTACGGTCGATTTCGCTGATTGCAGGTACCGCTTTTTCAGCCACGCTGACCACGGGTGCTGATGTTTCTTGAGTCGTACAGCCTGTCGCGAAAGCTAACGTAAACGCGCTAATAATACTTACCGATAAGAGTTTTTTTTTCATCGTACATCTCACATTAAAGTTTGGATTATAAAATTGACGGCCACCCATTCAGGTGGCCGTGATGTTATTTTGGATGCGTATTAAATTAGCCTTCAGCTGGCGTTACTTCGTCTTGTTGCTCAACCTTGTCATCGACCGCTTTCACAAGCAGCAAACCAACAGAGAATACAATTAAGCCACAAAGAACAAACACCATGCGTCCCCACATTGGGTTAGGCAGTACGAACATTGTCATTACGCCCACACCCGCGACTGCGATAAGTGAACCCAACATACGACGTTGCTTGTTATCCAATTTCTTCTGTTCATTACTTTCAGCAACTAATGGTGTCGCTAGGTTGTTGAAGAACTTGTCTACGTCTTTCTCGCGGTGCTCCGGTAATGGCTTGTAGAACAGCGTTGAAAGAACAAAGAAACCAGCAGTAAATATGATGTGGCCAATAAGGCCGATAGCCACTTTTAGGTCAGACCATTCACGGCCTGTCAGTTCATTCAAACCGAACCAGTTTTGGATCATGTCAGCAGTGATAACGAAACCAACGAAGTAAGAAACCACACCACCGACAACTAGCGTGCCCCAGCCAGCCCAATCCGGTGTTTTACGGATGAAGAAGCCACAGAATGCTGGAATTGTCATTGGGAAGCCGATCAATGCGCCCACGTACATCATGGTGTCGAAAAGGCTCAGACCTTTAAGCGAGTTGATGAACAGTGCAACCAAAATGATAGCGATGCCGAAGAAAGTAGACGTGAGTTTAGAAACGACCATTAGCTCTTTCTCTGTCGCTTTAGGGCGAAGAATCGGCTCGTAGAAGTTCTTAACGAAGATACCTGAGTTACGGTTTAGACCTGAATCCATTGAAGACATGGTTGCTGCGAACATAGCGGCAATCAGAAGGCCAACCATACCTGCAGGCATGTACTCTTGAACGAAGTAAAGGTAAGCGAAGTCAGCGGCTTTGCTGCCAGCTTCAGGGTAAGCGGCTGCTAAATCAACACCTTGACCTGCCATGAACCAAGAAGGCATGAACCAAATGATTGGACCAAGCGTCATCAGTATACAAGCAAGTAAAGCGGCTTTACGTGCGTTGTTTGAGTCTTTCGCTGCAAGGTAACGGTAAGAGTTCAGCATGTTATTGGTAATACTGAACTGCTTTAAGAAGATGAACACAGCCCAGATGCTAAAGATGCTTAGGTAGTTTAGATTGTCACCCGTAATGAATGAGTCCGTTGGGAAGTCATTGATGATCTGCGTAACGCCGCCACCGTGATAAATAGCAACTACTGCACACGTTACGGTTACTGCCATGATGATAACCATCTGCATAAAGTCAGAGGCGATAACCGCCCAAGAGCCGCCCGTTACTGACATCACCAATACAACCAGACCGGTTAGGATAATCGTCGTAGTCATATCAAAGCCGAAGATACCCGATGCGATGATCGCAAGACCGTTCAACCAGATACCCGCAGAGATAACGCTGTTTGGCATACCAGACCAAGTAAATACTTGCTCATTCACCTTACCAAAACGCATACGAATCGCTTCAATTACTGTAACAACGCGCAGTTGACGGAACTTCGGAGCGAAGTAAAGGTAGTTCATTAGGTAACCGAATGCGTTAGCGATGAAGATAATCGCTACTGCAAAACCATCAGTAAAGGCTTTACCGGCTGCACCCGTAAATGTCCACGCACTGAACTGGGTCATAAATGCCGTTGCACCTACCATCCACCACAGCATGTTACCTCCCCCTCGGAAGTAATCACTTGTCGTACTTGTAAACGTTCTGAACATCCACCCTATCGCAATTAAGAATAGGAAGTAGATGCCAACTATCAGGGTATTGAGTTCCATCTTTAGACCTTTTTATTTATGTTTTTTTGTTAAGGTCACTATAGATAGATGGTAAGTATATTTGTACTACAATAATTTAAATGTGTGACGATAATCTTACAGCCCAACACTCAAATAATCATACAAGTGATCAAGTTCAAATTTGCACCACTCACGAGCGTAGCTCATAAACTTAGTGCAAACATCCGCAACATAAACTCACCAAAGCCCCGACAAACATGAAAAAATCACTAAAAAACTGGTAATTATCGCTAAGAATCCGATCAGAATCGCTAAAAATGGTTAATCGTGACGAATAGATCTCACTGATAAACAATCAAAACGTCGCTAAGCATAGCTTATAATAATGAATTAACTCAATATATTTGTATTACAAATATCACAAAGCTTTAGTCTAAAATTGCTTAAAAAAGTTCCCTTCATTAGACCGCTAATAATGAAAACTTGAAAACCACTAATAGGTACTGACAGTGGCTCATGGAAATGAAATGCTTTTAACACACCGGTTACACTTTCCCCCTGTCCAATAAAAAGGTGTCATTATGAAGAAATACATCCCTATATTGATTGCTCTTAGTACGATGTCTTCTATGAGTTATGCCGCTTCACCGCGTGAAGATGCTGTCGACTATTTACAGATGCGTAAAGGCGTAGCTTACCAAGTAAACCATTCAAAACCCTTTACTGGTCAGTTTGAAGAGAAGTTCGATAACGGCCAAGTCGCGACCCAAGCTCAATTTTCTGACGGCCTAGAACTGGGTCAAGAAACCAATTGGTATCCGAATGGCCAAATGGCCTCTAAAGTGAATTACGTTAAAGGTGAATTACAAGGCAAGGCAGAAACCTGGTATCCCAACGGCCAGAAAAAAGCCGAGCTCAACTATAAAGACAACGAACTATCGGGTGTTGCCTCTCGATGGTATCCAAATGGCGAACAAAGCCTGACCGCTGAATACAACGACGGACAAAAGGATGGTCTGGTAACGGACTACTACCCTAACGGCAATAAGGCAAGCCAAGCGAAATTCAATGAAGGTGAAGTGGCGAACGGAAAATTAACGCGCTGGAACCTTAACGGAGACAAGGTTGAAGAGCTGACCTTTAAAGAGCACAAAATCACGTCTAAACAAGTTTGGATGCCGACAGAAAGTTAAACCTCAAGAGCAGCTCTCACTGAGTTTGATACAGCTAAGCGACTACCGCTAAAATCTGCAGCTACACGACAAGAGAAACGAACATTCATGTGACTAAGCATGAATGTTCGTAGCCTTTAGTCATTTCTTTTCACGACCTCTCTCCTCGTCACTTTCGTCCAACTTTACCTCTCTCACTTCCACTACTATTTACAGCACCCCACCTAGTGACAAAACAATCACCAATAGTCATTGAAAATAATAAATATTTAACTTGCGCATAACCTTTCCATAAAATACCGTAAGCAAACGTTTCCGTTGCGAGTCAGATCTCAGTTATCCGCTCGTAAGCGACTTATCACGCAAATAAGAGAAACGAGATTCCTAAATACGTTGTTGAGTCATATTATTTTGCTTTGGTGCCCGCCTATGAAAATTAAAACCTCCCTTTTTAGCCTTGCTTGTTTATCCATCGTGTCTTTGTTGGTTGTTGTGTCATTCACTGAACTGGCCAACCTGAAATTGATCAAGCTTGAAAAAACGCTGATCAAAGTAAAGTCACTCGAAGTCTCTATGCTTCAGCTCAATCGAACGGAATTAGAGTTTCTAATAAGCCACGAGAAAGCGCTCAAGCCAGTATTCGCCAAAGAGTACTCACACTTTCAACAGTTGATGGGTAGCTTTTCCATCTTGCTCAAAGAGTCTGACATTGCAGTCCCTGAGCTGGAAAAACTGACACTTGAAGTAAAGCAATACGACAAAGACTTCTCTTTGATAGTGGACGCGATTGATCGCAATCCGGCAAAGGTCGCGGAACTGAAATCTGAAATGAAGATGCTGTTTGAAGACATCATCTCGATATTCATCAGCCTTGAAGGCCGCTTAGAACAACAGGTCGAATCAATTCAACAAACCATTACGACCTTTATTGTTGGCTCTATTGTTACCGTCGCTGCATTACTGATGGCACTATCTTTTGGCATTTCATCTCGTGTCGCGAAGAAAATAGCCTCGTTGAACTCAACCATGTTGCTGGTCGCACAACAACGTGACTTTACCGTAAAAGCGGAAGACAGCGGAACGGACGAGATATCCGATATCGCAAAAGCGTTTAATACCGTACTCACCGATATTCGTCAGTTGGTTGGTCAAGTTCAGGGCTCTATTCAAGAGCTCGGTAACATCTCTAACCAGCTTCAACACGATGGTATGGAAGTTGAAAGCGCGCTGAACAAACAACAACGACAAACCGAGAATATTGCGACCGCGATAAACCAGATGGGCAGCAATATTCAAAATGTGGCAACCAACAGCGAAAATGCTTCATCCAATGCACAAACCAGCTTCGCCACTGCGAACGATGGCCTTAACGACGTGGCATTCACCAGAGATACCATCAATACACTTTCGACTGACCTAGTGAGCGCGAGTGAAGAAGTAAACCGCCTCTCTGTTCACTCCGAGAAAATTAATACCGTATTAGAAGTGATTAAAGGCATTGCAGATCAAACCAACCTGCTTGCTCTGAATGCAGCGATAGAAGCAGCACGCGCTGGCGAACAAGGTCGTGGCTTTGCGGTGGTTGCTGACGAAGTAAGAACCCTAGCGGGCAGAACTCAGCTTTCAACCGAAGAGATTTCAACGATTATTCAAGGCGTTCAAGACCAGACCCAAACGGTAGTAAATACCATTAAAAACTGTTGTGAGAAAGGCAACAGCAGTGTCGACTCTTGTGAAAATGCGCATTCAAGAATCACTTCGGTTATCGCCGATATGGAAACGATTCTAAACAACAGTTTGGAAGTGACGAATGCGATGAAAGAACAAAGCGCTGTCACCTCAGAGATCATCGAAAACGTAGATGCCATTAAACAGCTGACACTGACGAATGTAACGAGCGCTTCAAAAAACGCAGCTTCTGCAACTTCAGTGGTAGAACAGACAAACTCACTTGAACGCGCTGTCATCAACCTAAAAGCCTAACTCTTAAGCCGTGGCTTACACGCTTATTGCGCTTCAAACGACTCTCTAGTGAAATTTCAGATAAAAAAACGCTCATGTTGCCTGTATCAACATGAGCGCAAGGGCAGCTCTTCGACTACCGTCTCCTACCTTTCTAAACGAAAGCAGAAGTTATAATTAGAATAGTTGGGAGCAATAATCAAAATGCTTTCGCAAGCACTTCAACGATTTCTTCTTTTTCACTGGTTTACAGAGACGTTATCCGTCCGGACTAAACCCATCTCTATATAGCAGGCTGTGTTACTGCCTTGCCCACTACATTTCAAACCTTCTCTGATTGAAGCTTTTATCACCTCAAGCAAATGCCTCGTCCTTTGAACTATCCGTTCATCTATCGACTTTACTTCACCACTTAACGCCTCTTTGTTGAATGTACATATATTCAACGAACGAAAGATAAGTGCTGCTACATAAGGTTAGTAAACAATAATGTATTACAAATAAAAGTAACATCTAAAGGTTAAATTTTTTGCTGTAGCGCACATTTATTAACAATAACAAGAACTTTACAAGCATACTCCCAAGACAAATAGTTAAATAAAAACAATTGCTTACCGCAAGTATCGACTTTGTAACCCTTTGTAAATAGTAGTTTTGTCACTACAACACGATCTAATTCACAGATCATCAAGCCTCGGATCGCTACCATATTTGTATTATTTAAATGCAAATTAAGTTGAGTGACCAAGTAATAATCTCAACCACTGAATGTAATGAAAGCTAGAACTACTCTATTTGGCTTGAGACTTAGGCCATTACTAAACCTATAAATATGGAACTAATACCATGAATAAAACTAAAATCGTGATTGCTGTGGCATCTGTACTAACTGCGGGCTCTGTATCTGCGGCGTCTTTCGATGTAAGACACGAATACAAAAGCCATACAGATCAACACGCTACTCGTGTAAAGCTTGGCGATAGCATTGGTAACTTCCTTGTCGATATCGAAGCAAAATTCAAGGGAGAAGACGGTAAATTCATGGAAGATCTGAAGAACAATGGTTGGGAGCTTGGTCTAAACTACCGCCACGTACTTAACGACAATTGGACGATGACTTACGGTATGCCAATTGAAGGTCGTGAATCTGGTGTTACGTACAAACCTCAAGTTCGTGCAACATATAAACTGGATAGCATTGACGGTTTAAGCCTAAGTGCACGTTACCGTTACGATATGAGACAAAACACGAGCAGTTCAGAGTACCAGTTCGATAATAATGGCGACGTTATCGTTGATAGTGATGGTGTTCCAATCACGGTCGATCAGAATGTTTCTAACCAACGCCGTCACCGTCTAACGGCAAACGTTAACTACTCAGTGGAAAACTGGCGCTTTGGTTTTGAAGGTAACTACTACAAAGCTGATGGCTACGATATTTATGACAACGATGATACAAACTACGAGCTAAATGCAAGTATTCGCCACATTATGGGTCAATGGGCACCGTATGTAGAATTTGGTGACGTGAGCACTTCATCAACAAAAGCAACTCGTGAACTGCGTAGCCGTGTTGGTCTAACTTACAGCTTCTAAGCAGCACGCTACATGAAAAACCTAAGATAATTACTGTCCTAATTTTCTAAGACCTAAACAAAAGCCAGCTTAATCGCTGGCTTTTTATGTTTTCGAATACGGGAAACGACTGCGCCTTTCCCTAATGACTGATCCGATATAAAAAGGAAAGCGTCACTTCATCATTAGGTACTACTCGCTTCTGCTGAGCTAATAGCAATTCTGCTGTTGAGACTGCATCCGCTAACGCATTATGGCTATTGTACTCGGGAAGCCCATACCTGCGTCGCGTACCCGCTAGAGTTAAGTCCACCTCTTCATGGTTGCTGATCGCTTTCTCCATACTCTTCTCAATACACAGTGTATCTAGCCAAAGTAAAGGCAGCTGCCTTAAGCCATAGCATCTCAAGAGATACTGGCTAATGAACTTCTCTTCGACCACACAAGCGTGCGCGACGATGATCTTACCTTTTGCGGCTTCGAAAAACGTCAGCATCGCATCATGAATTGAAGCGCCCTCTTCCAGCATTTGAGGTGTGATGTGGTTGATAACCGCGGTTTCAGCATTGATCTGCGAGTCGTTATTGAGATAGATATGCTTGGCCGAGGCTAAGTCTATTCGCCCCTTGACCACATCGACCCAACCCATGGACAAAATCATATCTTGCTCACTGTCTAAGCCCGTGGTCTCAAGATCCAACACGATATAGTCACTGTCTTTAGCCAAGTCCGTCATTTCAGGGCAAGGTTGCTCCACAAGATCGTGTAACGCTTCTGGTAACTTAACCGTATTCAAATACTGCTTACGCTTACGTTTAATTCGCTCAAGCGGATGAAAGTAATTTAGCATTCGTTCTAAACATTTATTCGTTGAACATGGCTTCATTAGCGCGCTCCGAAGCGAATTTTCGCCGCTTCTTGAAGGTCGGCAATGATCCTAAAGGCATCTTTCAAGTGCTTACGTTCAAAGCTACCAAAACTGTCTGGGTTGATGTTGTTGTCTGGCACTTCACCGTTCTTCAGGGCTTCTAACTGATGACCGAAACGGAAAGACAGAATGAACTGATACGCACCAAGGATGTTCTTAAACGCGTCATCACTCAACATACCTTTTTCATTGGCTGCGGCAAAGCGTTCATCGGTTGCCGACAAGTCGCACTCCACAGCAAGGCCATAAATACGCGCTAAGTCGATAATCAAGTTGATCGCGTACTTCTTCACGTTCAACGTTTTCTTGTTTTCACCTGACTTCTCTAATACCAAACTATTGAAGATGCCAAGTGGCGGATTGGTGTTCACCGCATCTTTCACTAGTGTGCTTAAGAACTCACGGTTACCGCGAATATTGGAATGCAGCTCATCGCGAAGAATGCCTTCGAACTCACTGTTTCCATAGATAGTACGAATCTCTAAGAACACGCTGATGTTGAGTAAGCGTTCGTACTCAGGGTTTGCGACCCACTTTTTATAGTAGTGCTTCCATACGCTTAGCGGTTGACACCATTTTGGCGTCGCAGCCATGAATTTACCCGGGCAGAGTGGGTAGTCACAGCTCGCTAAACCATTAGTCACCATCATCGCTAAGTGCTTGAAGTAAATACGGTCACTGTCGGTTGCATCGTCTGCCAGTACGATCGCACTGTCTTGATCAGACAACATGTGAACTTCGTTACGAGCATGCGAACCTGCAACAATCCATGAGAAATCACACGGCGGCGGACCTAACTTATCAATTGCTATCTGAATCAATCGGCGCGTGTAGGCATCCATAATCATGGTCATTACCTTGCCGACCGTTTCCGGTGCAACCTTACCTTCCACCAACGCTTCAAAAATAGCTTGTCGCTCTGAAGTGAAGGAAGACATGGTTTTCACGCTGCCCGCGTATTTGATTTTCTCGATCAAGAAGATCGCTTGAACACGGTGATTTTGAACCAAGTGAGACGTAGTCAGCAGGCCAACAACCTTGTTCTCTTTCACGACAGGCAAGTTACGGATGTTGAATTGCATCATGAGAGAAGCTGCATGCAACACAAGATCATCCGGTTTAACCGTCAGTGGAGAGTGTGTCATCACCTCTGAGATCAGGTTATCGGTACTGACACCATGAGCGATCACTCGCTTGGTCATGTCACGGTCAGTGATCAAGCCTACAATCGTTTCACCTTCGTAAATCACTGCACAGGGTGAGCGTTGATGCAGCATTTCAACCGCGACCGATTGAATAGTTTGCTCAGACTTAACGATGGCCACCTGCCCGCTTGCCACTTCTTCAACCTTACGAATGAACAAGCCTTTCTCTTTATTTGACCACACCACATCAAGAGCCGACTTCAAACGAACCTGAGCCTGTGATGCAAAGTGTTCTGCGCAGCTTGGAAATGCCTTGAACAACGCTTGAAGTGCCGAGTGTGGAATCACATAAAGTAAGGTGTTTTCGATTGCGATCGCTCTGTAGCCTTTCTCGTCGTTAACTTCAGAGTCTAAGAACGTAAAGCCGAACAAATCTTCACTGCCTAAACGCGCACGAAGTACACCGTCTGACTTTCTTTGTTCCATAGAGCCGGTTCGAATGATGTAGAGCGACTTTTCTTTACCCGACTCACACAAATCAACCACATCCCCTTTGCCGAGATAAGTGATCTGAACATTAGAGGCAAGTTCACGAAGCGCTTGTTTAGGGATCTTATCGAAAGGGTCTATCTGACCGATAAATTGAAGAATATTTGGCAAAAGGGATTGGGGCATAACCATACTCACACTTATTTAATTAGTATTATTATATAACCAATAGGACGAGTTGCGAATAGATTTTCAGTTTCGGAGTAATAATTGCTTAACTATTAGAGATCAATACGTCGTTAAAGCGATTAGAGCAGTAAAAATATAAGATTGAGATACAAAAAAGCACGCTAAATGCGTGCTTTAAAGTTGAGAAGAGCACTCTATGTACCCTCTTGATTAGCTTGCTGCAGGCAATCGGTGATTTGACTCTTGCAGATGGCTTGCCGAAGCTTGGCGTGCTTTATCGCTATTGCCAGCCATAATTGCTTCGTATATTGCGCGGTGCTCGTTAATGCATGTGCTGCCTTCTTCAGAAGAGTGCACAATAAAGTTCACAAACATCGTCGTCAATATGTTGCCAAACGGTAAGTAGAAGTCATTACCTGTCGCATTGAAAATCAAACTATGGAACTTAGTATCGATATCTAACCAACGTTCTTTATCAAGCGTTTCTTCACTAGAAATCTCAACCATCTTTTGGAAAATCTCTGATAATTCAATACGTTGCTCAGCAGTTGCAAAAGTCGCAGCTAACGCACAAGCTTCTGGCTCAATCGCACGACGTAAGCCTAGGAATTGATGACAAAACTGGTCTGTGTCAGTTAGGCCATCCATCCATTCAATAAGCTGAGGATCTAGGAAGTTCCAGAATGCACGGTCAACAACACGTGTACCAATCTTAGGACGAGACTCTAGCAGACCTTTTGAAGTCAGAAGCTTAACCGCTTCTCGTAATGCTGTTCTACTAATGCCAAATTGTTCACACAGAGCCATCTCGCCAGGAATAATTGACCCTTGAGCTAAATCACCCGACAAAATACCACGAGCGATTTCACGTGCAACTTGCACATGAAGGCTTCGCTTAGAGCCTGAAATAGAATTAAAAGTGCCTGCCATGTGTTTGATTACTTATTTGATATGTATTATTTAAATCGCACTATAGCACTGAAAGTATAATGCACCAAATCAAGTCATTAATTACGTGAACTCCCTTTATAGTCTACGTTTTTTCGCTCTCGGCCACATAACTCAAGCAGACCACCATTCGAATAACATCTAATTAATACATACAAATAGTTCGTATTTACGCCCACTAATTCTATGCAATTTGTCACAAAACAGCTCTTAACCAACCTATAAAGCGCGACCACACAACATTTTGGCCTTAATTCACTTGAACATATAATATGTTATTGTATTATTTATTGTACAATGTGTGAGGCGTGGGTGTAGTGACAAAGTGATCAGGCGAACCATAATGAACGAAATAACCGCCTTTACTAAGGCTGTCCAGCAAACACCTAAGCCGAGTATTTTCCTACTTCTATATTAAAACGTCAGCCTCAGGTGGTTATATGGCTATATTTTCATTGGTGGAAGATTCAAGCCGCCGAATTCATGTTCAAGTCGCACGACAAATCGCGCGAAAAATCCTATCTGGTGAGATAAAGGAAAACGAAAAGCTACCCAGTGAGATAGAGTTATGCGAAGTTTTCGGTGTCAGCCGAACCGCACTAAGGGAGTCGACTAAGCTACTGTCAGCTAAAGGGCTTATCGAGTCCAAACCCAAAGTTGGGACCCATATAAAACCTCGCTCTCATTGGCACTTTCTAGATCCTCAATTACTCTATTGGATTCAAGATCTAGAAGACACTCAGCCCTTTCTTTCTCAATTCCTTGGTCTAAGAAAAGCCATTGATCCAGAAGCATGTGCACTGGCAGCAACCAATGCGACTATCGAGCAACGCAAACAACTTTCTATTCTTTTTCAGAAGATGACCCTAGCAGCGAACAGCTTTAATTATGAAGAATGGACAACTAACGATCACTTGTTTCATCAAACCATTTTCTTATCAACAGGTAATCAGTTTTACATACCGTTCGCCAACATTTTATCGACGATCTTTAAACAGTTTATCGATCATTCTGCGGTAGGTGGACGCTTTTGTTTAGAAGAACATAAGGCGATTTACGACGCGATAATGTCTGGCAATGCAAAACAAGCACGTATTGCGTCAGCAATTCTACTTGATGATGAAAACCAGAAGCTTTCAAGGGCTTCACTAGCAAGTGCGTAACATAGACACCACGCAATTCTGGCGTACTTATTCAATCGCTGATAGCCACATCACTTAACCGGAGTGTACCTGTAGTCAGGCACACTCGTTTACCTCTGCCCATTACACTCTAGCTAAATCAACAAGGTATAACTTGTGTCTTCCAAATCGTACGTTAGAAAGAACTTTTCGTTAGCTTGGCCCTTAGCCTTAAACGCTCTCTTGATGCAGTCGATGCTGATGATCGACACTCTACTGGTCTCACCGCTTGGTGAAATTCCTCTTGCAGCTATGGGGATTGCCACCACCATTATCGCGTTTGTATTGGGTATTCAAATGGCGTTGGCAAATGGTACACAGCTAGTTCTAAGCCGCGCGGTTGGTTCTGGAATCACGTCTTCGTTATCTAAAGCATTTTGGGCAGGTCTGTTCATCAACCTGGCCGTAGCGTCGATGTTTTGGATTCTGCTCACCTTTTTTGAACAACCTTTGATTCAAGCCTTAACCGACGACAAATCGCTTCACCTTGAAATCAGCCACTATTTAAATATCTCCAAATATCTCGTGATTTTTACGGCATTAACTCAGGTGGTCATTGCCCTCTTTAACGGGTTAGGCAGAACCAAGGTTCCGTTTAAAGGCTACTTAATTGAACTACCGATTAACGCCGCACTCTCTTATATGCTGATACATGGCTTCTCGAATTTCGACGGTATTGGTGTACAAGGTGCTGCGCTGGGTAGCCTTATTGCTATAGTCATTCGCCTTCTCTACCTAGCGCTATGTGTGCATTACGACTCATCTGTGTCACTCAAATTAGATGCAGAAAAGTCCGAGTTCTTCACTAACATCCGTCGCCACTTCATTGAGATATTTCCAGTCGCCGCCAATGTCACCATGCTGTCTATTGGCGCGACGATCTATCAGTTACTGTACTCACAGCTCAACATCAATGCTTATGTAGCAATCACCTTGGTAATGCCGTGGCTACGCGCGGGTACCCAATTCATCACAGCCTGGGCCCACTCTTCAGCTATTACCATTAGCCAAGCGATAGGCTCTAAGAAAATGGATGATCTGACCAAAAATGTGGACACCAGTATTGATGTTGCTGTCGGAATTTCTGTTGTTTGCGCACTGATGTTTGCAGGCTTAAGCTTCATCATTGGTGATATTTACCCCGACCTTGATGCGTCTACGTATCACGCTCTCGCGGTAATCGCACCTCTTTATATATTCTTACCGATCGTACGTGGTTACAACACAGTTCATGGCCATGTGCTGAGAGCCTTAGGGCATACCACCGACGTATTCAAAATCAACTTCACAGGCCAATGGGTTATCTCAATTCCTTTGTGCGCTCTCATTATTTTTGGTTTTGATGGTTCGATTTTCTGGGCTTTTGCAATTCAACCTTTCGAAGAAATCATCAAAGCACTGCCTTTCAGGCACCTCGCTCGTAGATCTTTGCGAGAGTTCAACGCCAGTAAAGCCGATAAATTGATGTATGATTAAACACTCAAGCGAGTAGACGTAACAAGCCACATTTGTGTTTTACAAGATGAATGTGGCTATTGGCGTTAACTGCCCTCCCTTCTCTTTGCTCTATCACCACTCCATGACATCACATTCGATGAGCCAACTAGAAACCATTCTCGGCTAACCACTCTGTTAGGTAATGGCTAGTTCAATAAACTGTGGTTCACACTCAATCAAATGCCTCACGTCGCTACAAACAACTACCCCACGCAGCTGTGATTGAATTTAGCTTATCTCTTAGCTTCGTTCATATGTCTTCTCCGTTTTACCAACAACACCCTCTTAGTAGGGATCGCATCACTACAGCTAAAGCGTCTGGCACTATTCATACTGCTAAACAATTCGAAAACCGTTACACACGAAAGCAATCACATTTCGAAATCAATCACATACAAAAATAACCACATACGAAAAAGCCCACTCAAATGAGTGGGCTTGTTGTAATAATCTTGAGGCTAGCGTTGATAGATTACCAATCAGGTCGAGAGTTCTTAAACCTAACTTGCGCCATCAACGTCTCGAGCCTACTTCTCTAATTTAGCGAAGTAATCGAAGATAACTGGTACGTCGTTTTGACCAAGACCAGCATCAACAGCAGCTTGTAGGCTTTTAGAAGTACCTTCAGCAATTAGAGATTCAGTACCTAAGTCTGAAACCATCTCTAGGAAGTAACCAAGGTCTTTGTTCGCATTTGCAACAGAAAAACCTAGCTTCTCTTCGCCGTCTACAGCGTAGAACTTACAGAACTGCATGAACGGAGAGTTTGATGGGCCTGCAGACATGATGTCAAACAGTTGCTGACCATCAACACCAGCGCGTTGAGCGACAGCAAAAGCTTGAGACATAGTCGCAACCGTTGTCATGCCCATAAAGTTGTTCACAAGCTTAGTCACGTGACCTGAACCTAAAGCACCTAGGTGGAATACGTTTTCGCCTTGCTCATCAAGAACTGGTTTAACTTTGTTGAAAGTATCCATGTCACCCGCAGCCATGATGTTCAAAAGACCATCTTTGGCATGTGCAGGAGTACGACCTAGAGGAGCATCGATCATACCAGCACCTTTAGCCGCTAGATCTTCACCAATCTTACGAGTAGATGCTGGAATTGACGTACCGAAGTCAACAACAACAGCACCTTCTTTGATACCCGCTAGAACACCATCTTCACCGTAAACAATTTTCTCGACAACAGCTGAAGTTGTTAGACAAAACTGAACAATGTCACTTGCTGCTGCAAGCTCTTTTGCTGAAGTGAACGCTGTAGCATTACCACGATCTGTAACGCGAGCCATAGCTTCTTCACTTAGATCCATTACGTTTACGTGGTAACCACGAGTTTGTAAGTTCTCAACCATGTTTCCGCCCATAAGACCTAGACCAATGAAACCAATTACAGGTTTAGTCATGCTTAACTCCAAATATGTTATTGTATGATTATATGCTCATTATAGTAACTAGCCATAGCTCTTAAGGCAACCGTTTTAAGGTTTCTATTAGTGATCCAGCGCATGAATTTCAAATACGAATACCACCATAAATCGGGGAATCGACTTGATATAATCCACAGCGATAGGTTTTGTCAGCTAGTAGCAATAAAATCGATAGCTACTCAGCGAAATCCCTTCTTATCCCAACCTAAAAGGAGAACCTAAGTAAGTGTGGAAACAATCGATAACAAGCTGTCTCTGACTAATCTGATACGTTGAAACCCGTTAAGACGGGCTAACTTCAACAACGAAACACAACCTCTCACTCTGGTATTTCACTACTTCATCAAGATTCTAGTGGTTGTGCTCGAGACTATGAATACCGCCTATTGTATTACTTATTAGCTTTAACTACGTCATTAATATGTCATGGATGTAATGAGTATAGGCCCTGATAAACCATAATTACTGTGCGGCACCCTCCGAGCGTGAATTTCAAGCTAGCCTTATCTAACACGCATCCTCACAGCCAAACTCACGCATAAAAAAACCGAGCAACTCACGGTGAGCTACTCGGTTTGACTTATTCCCGATGTTTCAGTCGTTGTTGGTTTCAACGAACGATTTTTCAATCACGACTGAATTGCAATGTGATGCTTCGTTCCCGCAAAGCGCCACATCAATACATGCCATCGTTAAACGGCATGTATGTTATACCAATCGTAGTAAATAACTGGTCATCCTAGCTTGTTAAAAAGCTCGACAACTTCGTTAGAATTTTTGATTGTAGAATAACTACTTATCGAAAAATTCCGCCTTGTTCTCAAGCTTTTTTCCTGCACTATTTCTGATCACTTACTTACTGTGATTGGTATTAATCATTTACAGTTGAGCAAATGATCCTTCCCACGAGTATGTCTCACCCGCGAACTCAACAGTGTGAGTTGCTTGCTGCGTGTCTTCAGCTTGGTTTGAGATACCGTAGTGGTAAGTGTTGCCAGAAGTAGTCTGAATGCGAACAACAGTCCCGACACTGTTATGGCCCACAACAGACACTGATTTAACCAGACCACGAGCGCCTACAGAGGCTTCGATAGACTCGTTAAAGTAACCATGCGTTTCTAGTACAGAAGCAAACACGTGGTTTTGACCAGACTGACGTAAGATAAGCGCAGGCTCACTCTTAAGGTTAAAGTCTGGATCGTTAGCACCAGTGCGAGCAAAGATTACTTCACTGCCCGCATTCGCGCTGGTTACTAGGCTGTAGTAGCTGCTGTCATGTAGCCAGCTCACCAGAGAGCCCTCTTCGTTCACTTTGCCTGAAGCAACGTTCCATAGGTGCTGGTAACCGTTGTCTTCACCTAATGGCTTAAGCGTAGTTTCGATGTTGTAATCGAAGTCAGTACGGATGATTTGACCCGAGTGGTGAACGGGTAGGTCGTACTGGTGTTCAGCGTCAGCTTCGATGCGGTATACATCGATGACTAGTGGCTTCTCGAACTCAGGAAGTTCAGCAAGAATCACGCTGCGTTGCATGTCTACGCCGGTGTAGTACTCAGAAATTGTGCCGCTCATGCCTTGCAGAGGCTGGTCGTCTGCTACGAAGAAATGCTTCTGACCAAACTTAGATTCAGCCAATGCCGTATCGAAGTTGTTCTGTGTTTTCTGATCAACCGTTACTGTGTTGTGAGCAACTGTCTGCTTACAGTAAGACTTGTTCTCTGGAATGTAACGACCGCCAAACTTAGGCTCAACGTTTACCCAGCGACCGAAGCCGTAGTCATGCAGCACTTCGTGGCCGCGGTTGAATACACTTAGGTGCAGGCCATCGTAGTGACCGTGGTCTAGTGCAGAGTGGTACTGGTGATCGCTGCCGTGCTGACCAAACCAGATCAACGCCATTGTATCTGCGGTCTTAGGGTCGTCGTCTTGCTCATCACGGTGACGAAGGATGCTTACGCCGCCTTTTTCGCCTTCAGGTCCGTCAGTTACAAACAAACTACCCCAGTTAAATGCTTTGATGTCGTCTGCAGCATCAACAGCGTCAGACAGTGTTTTACCAGAAGCGTGAACCCAAACATCTTGTTGGTGATTAGCCATACCAAGTAACGTTTTAGTCTGTTCGTAACGGTGGTAACACACAGACGTTGCCATGATAACGCCTTCATCGTTGATAGAAATCGTCTTCGATGAATCGTTCAGAGCTGGCAATGTGCCGTCTGGGAATGCCGTCTTGAATACCGCGTAAGACGTTGTCTTGATCACTGAATCGTTGAATTCGTAAATTCCAAGCTCAGGCTGACGACGTTCAATCGCTTCTGCGAACAGGTAGATTGGACGTAGTGAGAAACGGTGGTAATAAGGACCTTCCATGTAGTAGCCGTCTGGCGAGAACAGTTGGTCAAGTTGCGCTAGGAAACCGCCGCTTACTTTGTCCAATTTCAGGCCGTAAAGCGCTTTGTCTACAGATTCTTGGTCGTTGATCGCGTAACCACAGATACCTACCGCGGCTACTGCCCATAGGCCGTGGTTGTGTACGATATCGAAGTCATGTGCGTAAGTCACAACGAACATTTCGATCATTTGCTTAAGAAGATCATCTTCGATAAGACGCTTTTGCTCTTCTGAGATGGTGTGGTAAATGCAGCTGTACGCACAAGAAGCGTAAAGCATCCACATGTTCTCGTTCAACGTTTGGTGGAACAGCTTACCTGGAGGGTTAGAGTCACGGCTTACGTTACTTTCAAGTGTTGGGTACACCGTTGCGTACGCTGTTAGCATATCAACGATGTAATCACGGTACTTTGTTTCCTCAGTGATCAGGAACAAACGGCCCGCTAGATCCATATGGATGTAGTTTTGCTTGTGACGGTTGTGCTCGTAACCGCCGCCTTCACCGTGACCTGGTACTTCAATGCCAACTTCAGCCATGTAAGCGTCAGTTTGTTTAATATCGCGAGTCAGCGCGTTACCTAAAAGGCTATCCTTGCCAAGTTCTTTACGAAGCTCTGCTGCTTCCTCAAAGTTAAGTAAAAGTGGTTGATAGCTCATTATTATTTCCCCTGCTCTGCAGTGTTTGCTAATTCTGGGTTTAAAATTGTTTCTACTGAGTAGAAGCCTGTCCAGCTGTATACTTTGCCGTCCAGTTCTACTTTGTGTTCAGTGCTTTCAGTCGCACCAAGCTGGTTGCTGATCATCACTGTCACACTTGATTTTTCTGTCGTAATCTCTACTACTGAACCGATATTCGTGTGAGCGACTACTTTGATGTCCTTCACAACACCACGTGCACTTACCGATTGCTCGAACTCTTCGTTGAAGTAACCGTGCGTTTCAAGAACAGAAGCAAACAGTGTGGTTTCGCCTTTGCTACGTAAGATGAAGGCAGGCTCTGAACGCAGGTTGAAGCTTGGATCGTTAGCGCCAGTGCGAGTAAAGATAACTTCAGCCTTGTCGTTAGACGTTGCGCCTAGCCACGTGTAATACGTGTTGTTTTGTAGCCAGCTAACAAGTGCCGTGCCATTCACATCACCGCTTGCTACGTTCCAAAGGTGCTGATAACCAAAATCATTGCCCAGCGTATTCAGCTCTTTATTTGCTTGGTATTCGAAGTTAGTACGAACAATCTGACCTTCAAATTGGTGTGAGTAGTCATATTGGTGCTCGCCTTCGCCGCCTTTTGTAGAATCTAAGCGGTAAAGGTCTAATAGTAGCGGAGATTCCAACTCTTCAAGGTTTAGCATGAACACGCTACGTTGCATGTCAAAGCCTTCATAGTGATCATTAGCAAATGCACTCATACCATTGATTTTTTTGTCTTCTACCTTAAAGAAATGAGGTAAACCGTGTACTGAATCTGCACGTTCAACGTCAAAATTGTTCTGACATTTTTCATCAATCGTAACTGCGTTGTGAGCAATTGTTTGGCGAGCATAAGATTTGTTTTCATCCAGGTAACGGCCACCGAATTTTGGCTCTACGTTAACCCAACGACAGAAACCGTATTCACGTAGTACTTCTTGACCGCGGTTGAAGAAAGAAATACCCAGCGTATCGAAGTTGCCGTGCCCCATGCCGTGTTGACCGTAGTTCATCACAAGCTGAGAAACATCGCCTTTCTTATCCTGCATACGGATAAAGCCTTGCGCGCCGTTGTGACCTTCAGGGCCTTCGTTCAATTCAACACTTGGCCAGAAAGGCATGCCAATTTCTTGCTCAGCAGACGCCGCTTCATAAGCTTTAGATAGCTCA
This sequence comes from Vibrio sp. BS-M-Sm-2, assembly GCF_041504345.1. Taxonomy (NCBI): domain Bacteria; kingdom Pseudomonadati; phylum Pseudomonadota; class Gammaproteobacteria; order Vibrionales; family Vibrionaceae; genus Vibrio; species Vibrio sp. BS-M-Sm-2. The sequence goes on along the minus strand of NZ_CP167894.1, from coordinate 3,426,094 downwards.
AGACCACATGGGTGCATCCATACTGCGTCTTGAATCTTCGCCATACCAAGAATGTTTTGGTCAACACCCTCAGCTGAAGAGTAGTGCTTACTGTAAACACTGACTGCAACCTGAACACCCATGTCTGTGATACCCATTGTACGAGAAGCATCATTCAGAGCCGGGAACTCACCGTTCGGATAAGCCGTCGCAAGCATGGCTTGTACCGTGTTACCAATCACGCCGCCTTTGTAGTTGTAGATATCAACTTCAGGCATATGACGGTGAATCACTTCAGCGAACACACACGTTGGGTGAATCGCGTAACGGTGGTAGTAAGGGCCTTCCATGTAGTAACCAGAAGGTGCAAACAGCTGAGAAATTTGAGCTAGAAAGCCGCCAGTATCGTTACGGTCGATGCCGTACACTGACATTTCAAGGTACTCGCGCTTGCCTAGAGCAAGACCACAGATACCCACAGCGGCTACTGCCCAAATACCGTGGTTGTGAATGCGGTCGAAGTCGTGTGCGTATTTAACCGTGAACATTTCTAGCATTGGTTCGAAAATACGAGACTCAATGTTGTCACGTTGCTCTTGTGTCAATGTAGAAGCAACACAAGAGTAAGCTAAGCTTGAAAACATTAACCAACAATGTTCATTCAGGATTTGGTGGAACAAACGACCTGTTGGATTCGTATTTTTCTGCACGTGGTAATCAAACGTTAGATATTTGTCTGCGTACTCTTCTAGTAACTCTGTAACAAAGTCAGCGTACTTTTGCTCTTTAGTGATCAAGAACATGCGACCAGCTAAGTTCATGTACGTGTAATTTTGCTTGTGGCGGTTATGTTCGTAACCACCCGCTTCTCCGTGACCAGGAACATCAATAGCTAAGCGCATGAACGCTTCTAGGTCTTTCGCGTTCGCTGCAATGGTTTTACCCATTAAGCTCGAACGGCCCACTTCAAGATGAAGTTGCTCTATTTCTGCTTCAGTCAACAATACTGGTTTAGTCGTCATATTCTTTGTCACCCTCAATAAAGAGTTTATCTATTTAAACTTTGATTAAATTTTCAAACTCCGGATAAAGTAATACAATATGAGCTTTAATCATACCTATTCGTAACGAAATGATGAGCAGAATCACATAATTGACCGTAAGTCATTGATATAAATAGCTAATGGTAAATAACAGGCATTTGTTAAGTTGTTGATTTATTTACGTTATATAAAGTGTCACTTGATCAATATCACACAATTCTAGATATATTGTATTACAATTAAACCTATTCCCTTATGATAAACGCAAGTTAGGTAACACTTAATAGATTTAAACAAATTAGGAGATACACAATGAACTCTTTCTTTATTCTAGATGAAAACCCATGGGAAGAATTGGGCGACGGTATTAAGCGTAAAATCGTTGCTTACACTGACGATCTTATGGCTGTACACCTATGTTTTGATAAGGGCGCGATTGGCCATCCTCATACTCACGAAATTCACGACCAAATCGGTTATGTTGTTCGTGGTAGCTTCGAAGCTGAAATCGAAGGCGAAAAGAAAGTGCTTAAAGAAGGCGATGCTTACTTCGCTCGTAAACACATGATGCATGGTGCAATTGCACTAGAGCAAGACAGCATCCTTCTTGATATCTTCAACCCTGCGCGTGAAGATTTCCTAAAATAATTAATAGCGCAACCTCAGTTGCTAAGGTAAGCATATGAAATCATTAAACATCGCGGTCATTGGCGAGTGCATGGTTGAGCTACAAAAGAAACAAGACGGGCTTAAGCAAAGTTTTGGTGGCGATACGCTGAATACTGCACTTTACTTGTCACGCTTAACAAAACAGCAAGATATCCAAACAAGCTATGTAACAGCGTTAGGTACTGATCCATTCAGTATCGACATGTTGAAAAAGTGGCAAGCAGAAGGTATCGACACCAGCCTAGTGGCTCAGCTTGATCACAAACAACCAGGGCTTTACTACATCGAGACCGATGAAACGGGTGAACGCAGTTTCCATTACTGGCGTAGTAACGCTGCCGCGAAATTCATGTTTGATCAGCCAGACACCCCTGCTCTACTTGATAAGCTATTCTCTTTTGACGCGGTTTACCTAAGTGGTATTACGCTTGCTATCTTGACTGAGAACGGGCGTGCGCAGCTATTCAACTTCTTAGACAGGTTCAAAGCTCAAGGCGGCCAAGTATTCTTCGACAATAACTACCGTCCTAAACTTTGGGAAAGCCAACAAGAAGCGATTTCTTGGTACTTGAAAATGCTTAAGTACACTGACACGGCTCTACTCACGTTCGATGACGAACAAGAGCTGTACGGCGACGAAAGTATTGAACAGTGCATTGCACGTACGTCTGAGTCTGGTGTGAAAGAGATCATCATTAAACGTGGTGCAAAAGATTGTTTAGTAGTCGAAAGCCAAAGTGCTCGATACGTTGCACCGAACCCTGTAGACAACATCGTTGATACTACCGCAGCAGGTGATTCATTCAGTGCTGGCTTCTTAGCTAAACGCTTAAGTGGTGGTAACGCTAGCGATGCAGCATTAGCAGGTCATATTGTGGCAGGGACCGTGATTCAGCATCCAGGTGCTATCATACCTCTAGAAGCGACGCCTGATTTGTCTCTATAATTACGTACTTTATATATTAATCAAGGATTTGCTTAGTTGAAAGCAAGCCCATAATTAACGTGAGAAAGAATTCATGACTACATTAAATGAACAACTAGCCAACCTAAAAGTAATTCCTGTTATCGCAATCAATCGCGCTGAAGACGCAATTCCTCTAGGCAAGGCTCTAGTTGAAAACGGCATGCCATGTGCAGAAATCACACTACGTACAGAGTGTGCAATCGAAGCGATTCGCATCATGCGTAAAGAATTCCCAGACATGCTAATCGGTTCAGGTACGGTACTGACTAACGAGCAAGTTGACGCATCTATCGAAGCAGGCGTTGATTTCATCGTAAGCCCAGGTTTCAACCCTCGTACTGTTCAATACTGTATCGACAAAGGTGTTGCAATTGTACCGGGCGTAAACAACCCAAGCCTCGTTGAACAAGCAATGGAAATGGGTCTTCGCACGTTGAAGTTCTTCCCTGCTGAGCCTTCTGGCGGTACTGGTATGCTTAAAGCACTAACCGCGGTTTACCCTGTTAAATTCATGCCAACTGGCGGCGTAAGTTTGAAGAATGTAGACGAATATCTATCTATCCCTTCTGTACTTGCGTGTGGCGGAACTTGGATGGTTCCAACTAACCTTATCGACGAAGGTAAGTGGGACGAACTAGGCAAGCTGGTTCGTGACGCAGTTGATCACGTTAACGCTTAATCTGTTTTAGATTTCGTGATAAAGCCTCACTTCGGTGGGGCTTTTTGTTATCTATGCTTTAGCTAACGCCCCCCTCTTGGCGTTATATGGTCGCCTCTGGTTGGCAGTATACATAAATGCCAATTCTCCAACCATTTACACTCTCGATCTCTTAATTTTTGTCATACAAATCAATACGAGTTTAATTTACCACGAACCACTTTAGCTTTCGCCTAAGCGCTCCATAATTCGCTCTGCTTGTTGACCGCTTTATTCACTATTATAAGGAGCCAAATCTTAACTAATGGGCTAGCTTGCATTTTAAGAGCACTATTCGAGCAAAATATTACTCACCTTCACTTACATTGATATCAAATAAATCTAGGGACAATACACCCGCTCATAAAAATTAAATAAGTACTTAAAAACAATAAGCTACCTCAACAGTAACAACGTGATGATTGCTAGTTTTATCGTAATTTTAATCATGAAAGGTGTCGCAAAGTTGAGCTCACTTGTAGCACATTTGTTACGGTTATAACTAAAATCTTATGGGTGACACTTCTTATTAGCTTTGACTTATATTGTCATACATATATACATTTACAAGGTCGATAAACTTCAAACAAGAATAAAACCAGATACCAATTAAATTTATTTAAAACAAAAACTTAAGTTGAAAGCTAATGTTCCATAAAAAATCAATGCGACCTAGATCATACTAAAGGCATATTGTAGTACAAATAAACCTTTGAACGCGTTAATCTAAGCCCAGTTAATTATGATATTTAAAAGGCTGAAAAGATGACTATTGATACTTTTGTTGTTCTCGCCTACTTCTTCTTTTTAATCGCTATTGGTTGGATGTTCCGTAAGTTCACCACGTCGACTAGTGATTACTTCAGAGGGGGCGGCAAAATGTTGTGGTGGATGGTTGGTGCAACTGCCTTCATGACACAGTTTTCAGCATGGACGTTTACAGGTGCCGCAGGACGCGCGTTCAATGACGGTTTTGTTATTGTAATCCTATTCTTAGCCAACGCATTTGGCTACTTCATGAACTATATGTACTTCGCTCCAAAGTTCCGCCAACTTCGTGTGGTAACGGCGATCGAAGCTATTCGTCAGCGCTTTGGTAAAACGTCTGAACAGTTCTTCACATGGGCAGGTATGCCTGACAGCCTTATCTCTGCGGGTATTTGGCTAAATGGTCTCGCTATCTTCGTAGCAGCGGTATTCAACATCCCGATGGAAGCAACCATTGTGGTAACGGGTATGGTTCTAGTATTGATGGCAGTAACCGGCGGCTCTTGGGCGGTTGTTGCTTCTGATTTCATGCAGATGCTTGTAATCATGGCCGTGACAATCACTTGTGCGGTTGCAGCTTACTTCCACGGTGGTGGCTTAACTAACATCGTTGCTAACTTCGACGGCGACTTCATGTTAGGTAACAACCTAAACTACATGAGCATCTTCGTTCTTTGGGTTGTGTTCATCTTCGTGAAGCAGTTCGGTGTAATGAACAACAGCATCAACGCTTACCGTTACCTATGTGCGAAAGACAGTGAAAACGCACGTAAAGCGGCAGGCCTAGCATGTATCCTTATGGTTGTTGGCCCACTAATCTGGTTCCTACCACCTTGGTACGTAAGTGCATTCATGCCTGATTTCGCATTGGAGTACGCTTCAATGGGTGATAAAGCGGGTGATGCTGCTTACCTAGCATTCGTACAGAATGTAATGCCAGCAGGTATGGTTGGTCTTCTTATGTCAGCAATGTTCGCTGCAACAATGTCTTCTATGGATTCAGGTTTGAACCGTAACGCTGGCATCTTTGTAATGAACTTCTACAGCCCAATTCTTCGTCAAAACGCGACTCAGAAAGAGCTGGTTATTGTAAGTAAGCTAACCACTATCATGATGGGTGTTATCATCATCGCGATTGGCTTGTTCATTAACTCTCTACGTCACTTGAGCTTGTTCGATATCGTAATGAACGTAGGTGCGTTAATTGGCTTCCCAATGCTTATCCCTGTACTACTTGGTATGTGGATTCGTAAGACGCCTGACTGGGCTGGTTGGTCTACGCTAATCGTTGGTGGCTTCGTTTCTTACATCTTCGGTATCTCGCTTCAAGCAGAAGACATCGAGCACCTATTCGGTATGGAAACAGCGCTTACTGGCCGTGAATGGAGCGACTTGAAAGTTGGTCTTAGCCTAGCGGCTCACGTAGTGTTCACTGGTGGTTACTTCATCCTAACTTCTCGCTTCTACAAAGGCCTATCGCCTGAACGTGAGAAAGAAGTTGACCAACTATTCACTAACTGGAATACGCCGCTAGTAGCGGAGGGTGAAGAGCAACAAAACCTAGATACTAAACAGCGTTCAATGCTTGGTAAACTTATCAGCACAGCAGGTTTCGGTATCCTAGCAATGGCTCTGATTCCAAACGAACCAACAGGACGCTTGTTGTTCCTACTATGTGGTTCAATGGTACTAACCGTTGGTATCCTACTGGTTAACGCATCTAAAGCTCCGGCTAAGATGAACAACGAGTCAGTTGCTAAATAGCTAAATTAGCAGTACAAGTTAAACCAATAATGAAGCCCATGTTATTCGATAACATGGGCTTTTTGTTTGCTACTCAAACTTGCTGTTACTTTAAAATCTGAATAGCACTTTAATGTGTCTTCTCCCCTTCCCTAAACCTTTCCATTACGCCCGTTACACCCTTCTTTCAGACAGAGTGTTCTTACCTCTATTTTTTGTAATCTCACTTTCTTTTAAACTTTCCAATGGTTTGATCTCTTTCTGCTTTTCTTTCTGTTACTTTTAACAACTAGACAAACACAACAGATAATTACAATGAAAAAAACATCACTATTACTTGCTTCCATTGCTCTGGCTCTTTCTGGTGTCGCACAAGCTGACCAGCTAGAAGACATCCAAAAATCAGGCACACTTCGTGTCGGCACCACCGGCGACTACAAACCTTTTTCTTACTTTGACGGCAAAACCTACTCTGGTTATGACATTGACGTAGCCAAGCATGTTGCTGAGCAGTTGGGCGTTGAATTACAGATTGTTCGTACCACATGGAAAGATCTGCTAACCGACCTAGACAGCGATAAATACGACATCGCGATGGGCGGTATCACACGTAAAATGCAGCGCCAGTTAAACGCAGAACAAACTCAGGGCTACATGACCTTTGGTAAGTGTTTCTTAGTTGCGAAAGGCAAAGCAGAACAATACAACAGCATTGAGAAAGTGAACCTCTCTTCTGTTCGTGTTGGCGTGAATATTGGCGGCACTAACGAGATTTTTGCGGATGCTAACTTGCAAGACGCGAGCTTCACACGTTACGAGAACAACCTAGACGTTCCGCAAGCCGTTGCGGAAGGTAAAGTTGATGTAATGGTGACAGAAACTCCTGAAGGTCTGTTCTATCAAGTGACTGACGAACGTCTTGAAGCGGCACGCTGTGAAACACCATTTACCAACAGCCAATTCGGTTACCTGATTCCAAAAGGTGAACAACGTTTGTTGAACACCGTGAACTTCATTATGGATGAAATGAAATTGAAAGGCGTTGAAGAAGAGTTCCTGATCCACAACTCTCTTAAGTAACTCTTTTCGATTTATACAGTGACAAAAAAGAGGCCAGCAATGCTGGCCTCTTTCATTATGGTTTAATGGTTCGCTTTAACCGTGAGTGATCACATTCTGCTGTACTAGTGCATCCAGAATATCCGAAGGCATAGTGCCACTTAAGGTTAGCTGAGGAGCAAGGTCTTCAACCACAATCACTTGCTCTGCGGTGCCCAAACCATCAGGGGTGATGGTTAGCTCTACATCATTTCCATCCACTTTTGCATCAATATGTTGTAACAGCGTCGTCATGTTTACAGTGGCATCTTTCAGTTCCGGCAACACCTCTCGTAGGTCAATCTGATCGCCTTCAGATAGATTGAAATCGGTAATGGTGTCTTCAACGCCATCTTCAATATTGAGCCATACAAACGAATCCATACCATTGCCACCGGTTAGAATATCGGAACCGCCGCCACCAATGAGTGTGTCGTTACCATCACCGCCAACCAGCGTATCGTCACCCGCTCCACCTACAAGTCGGTCATTTCCAGTACCGCCAGTGAGGTTGGTATCAAAGTTACTCGCTAAAAGTTGCACATCGTCTGTTTCAGAAGACAGATCGAGATCTATTGGATTGGCAACAATATTGAGATTCAGATCGATGTTTTGAGATATCGCAATATCGTTGTTGTCCGCCTCTTCAGATACCGCCTCAACTTTCAAGGTGTAATTACCCGGGGTTAACGGTTTACCTAATGATGACTGCTCGACGAGTCTTAGACTATCAATCGCATCAGCGGTCGCTATCCAAGTATCACCCACCAGCGAAACCGTACCCACATCACTGGTTACATCAACACCATCCGGAACATCACTGATCTTCAACGTTAACTCTTCAGTAATGTCCGTCAATGCAGCGACAATTCCAACTAAAGCGACTCCACTATTAGCGACCACAGATGAGCTGGTCGTAATATTTCTCACATAGTTGAATGCCGGATCAATAGACAAGGTTGGCGCATTCGCCACTGGTGTCACCGCGATGTTATAAACCACTGGCGCAGTTTCAATCGCGATACCAGAAGGGTTACCGCTGTCTTTGGCGATGACTTCCAATCCAATGCTATTGGTTGGAGACAAGCTCGCATCGAGGTAAACACCACTTGGACTGGTTGGCGTATCAATCAGAGCATTCAAATCGTTAAGAGTACCGACTAAGATGATCGAACCGGTGTTGTTGCCGTTAACCATCACAGTCGTCCCTGCTGGGAGTGCTACATTCAATGTGCCGTAATCCACTGTCAGCGTGACTGTCATTAAGTCATTAGCATAGGAATCAACATAATCGGGGTCAGTGACATTAATGCCACTCAACAACTGACCGGCGTCTTCGTCAATTAAATTAGTGACGTTGTCACCATTAACAATAGGCGTATCGTTAACGCCTTGCACCACAACACTGATTTCTGCTGTATCCGTTAGGAAGTCATCAGCCCCGTTGGTTGTGCCATTGTCTTCCACGGTGTAAATGAATTTAACGTCGCCATTGTAATCATCGGCTGCTGTGAATACCCAATATGGGCCGTTGATCGAGTTGTCATCCGCACCACCGGCATTTTCGAACTTCTGAATCTGTCCCTGACCTTGGTCGATAACGACTCCAGTCACGGTAATGGCATCGCCCTCAGGATCAGTCGTCGCTGCAATCAGGTCTTCAGCTTTGATGATCAATTGGCCTTCTTCAAGCATGGTACCCAAGTCAACATTGGTTGCCACTGGCTGATCATTCACTTCTGTCACCACAACGCTGATTTCTGCAGTATCCGTTAAGAAGTCATCAGCACCGTTAGTCGTGCCATTGTCTTCTACGGTATAAGTGAACTTAACGTCCCCGTTATAATCATCTGCAGCCGTAAATACCCAGTATGGGCCATTAATCGAGTTGTCGTCCGCACCACCGACATTTTCGAACTTCTGAAGCTGCCCCTGACCTTGGTCGATAACGACTCCAGTCACGGTGATGGCATCGCCCTCAGGATCGGTCGTCGCTGCAATCAGGTCTTCAGCTTTGATGATCAACTGACCTTCTTCAAGCATGGTACCCAAGTCAACATTGGTTGCTACCGGTTGGTCATTGACTTCTGTTACTACAAGGCTGATTTCCGCATTGTCTGTTAGGAAGTCATCCACACCGTTGGTGGTACCATCATCGATGATGCTGTAATCGAATTTAACGTCACCGTTGAAATCATCAGCAGCCGTAAATATCCAAAATGGGCCCGTAATCGCAGCGTTATCAGCACCACCAGCGTTTTCAAAGCGCTGTAATTGACCTTGGCCTTGAGTAAGGGTCACACCCGTTACGGTGAGGTTATGATTTTCAAGGTCAGAGCTTGCTGTAATTAAATCACCTTCAACGATAACAAGCTGGCCTTCCTCGGCAATCGAGCCCAGATCAACGTTGTTTGCCACCGGAGCATCATTCACTTCCATCACCTTAATGGTGAAGGTAGTTTGATTGGTTTGAGCGGTATTCGGATCACCCGCGTCAATCAGACCGTTATTACCACCGTCATCGAGCGTTGCATTGATCGTCACTAACCCACCCTGACTAAGGTAATTCTGGTCTGGGTCTGGTTTGAAGGTCACCGCTCCATTGGTCAATGCCGTATTGATGTCGGCCTCTTTACCCGTAATCACCAGCGAGCCATCAGGTTGCAATACAAACGTCACATCTGGAGAGCTTGTAAACTCAAATACGCCCTGTGCTCCCGGCAATGTTTGGTCAATTTCCAACGTCAGTACATACGGTGCATCCGGATTATCAAAATTAGCGTCTACGTCGTAGATGCTAAAGTTGTCAATCGCCACACCATTTGAGTCTTCTTGCGTTTCAAGATTGGTGACATTCACAAACGTTGGTTGATCGTTAATAGGATCAATCACTAAATCAACATCAAAGCTCGTTGGAGTACCTAAGTATTCCGTGTTGTCAGCGTCTGTATCCACAGAGCGAACCGTAATTTGCAATGGCCCATTGATACCAAGCGCATTGCCTGTATCACTATTATGTTCCCCAGAATTGAATACGATCTTATCGAGTGACTGAGCAGGAACATCAAGTGTCCAAAGCTGCGTCGCCGGATCGTAGCTAGCCAATGTCGTGCCATCTGGATAGAAAATAGAAGCATCTTGAGGCACACCCGCCACTTCAACTCGAAGTGTTTCAGGAGCATTTTCAGTAAACGTCCCACTTCCTGTTGCAGACAGTTCTTTGTCCAAAATAGTCGCATTGATTTCGATATCAATGTTTTGACCTTCATTGCCTGTCACAGAATCGGTTGGGTTGGTATCTACATCATCGCCCACAGGTACCACATGCAGTTTGAAGCTTGGTAGATTTGCCGCCGCAGTAGGCACACCCAACAAAGATTCTTGAGTGAAGACCTCAACGCCAAACTCAGCGGTACCACTGAAATTTTTAGGAGGTAAAATCGACAACTCACTCAAGTCAAATGACAGCCCTGAGGCTTGCGGTAGTTGAACACTCCATTCACCTCCACCGTTGTTCTTTATCGTGTAAGCTGAACCCGAGTCTGCACTCATCAAGAAGCCGTCTGGCACACCTGTAAACTTAACCGAAACAAACTGCTCAGAGCCATCGAGGTCAGTCAATGCAATAGATACTGGCCCTGTTCCAGACAGTGAAATAGGCTGATCTTCATTACCCGTAATCTCAATCACATCAGGGTCACTGCCCGGCCCTGTGACAAGTACATCATCGACAACCGGAACAACATCAAAACTAACACTCGTATTGAAAGTGTCTGAGTCTGCTGCAGTGCCTACAGGAGAAGCAGGATCATTATAGGATGCTGTATCTGTCACTGTGCCGCTGACATTAATCTGCACTTGGTTAATATCATTTCCAGTTGGATAATTCGCTATTGCCCTAAAGAGCACGTTATCGAGTGCACCAGCCGCGATTTCAGCTTGATTAAACGTCACAGTTGTTCCTAATGACGCGCCCGTATCGTCATAGAATGCCCCTACCGAAGGATCATCCAAGGTCAAGGTAATGGACGTAAACTCTTCTTGACCACCTTCTAAACCTGAAACTTGATCCGAAATGGTCGAGTTGAAGTCGAGCTGAATATAGGTGTCTTCGTAACCTACTGGATCTTGTCCAGCCTGGCCGTCGTTATCAACAGGATTGAAGAGATCATCAAGAGAGCCTACAACATTAACTTCAATTGTTGGGTCCGTTTCTGCATCTGGTGCTACCTTAATAACCACCTCTGTGTCTAACGTCTTCTCATCACCCGATAGAAGGTCTTTAGTCACGATCGAGATTGGCAACCTAAAGTCACCAGAATAGTCTGCAGGTAAATTGAGCAGCAACCCAGCAAAGTCTGTTGAAACACCCTGTTCTACGGTTGTCTCAAATACATATTTTCCGTTAACGAAATCAATATCACTATTGCCAGATACGCTGATTGAGAATGTAACTTCATTTGGCGTTCCTGGATTTATAGTGATGCTGTCGTCGATAACAATCGTTACTTGGTCAGTCGAGTCGTCTTCACCCGAGAAGGTAATCAAGCTATTTAATGCTATACCAAGATCGAGTTGTGTATCTTCAATGGCATCAATAACACTGTCTGGCACTAGAGCAATGTCAGCAGCAACTTTATCTGGGGCTGTCAGCACTTCAGGATAAGAAAGCGTGACCTCTCCCGTACGTTGCACTTGAGCAGACGTCTCATTGTTAGCATCACCAGGATCTGATACCAAGGTGAAAATTGTCATCTTGATATCATTGAAATCAGTAACGACATCATCTGCATCATTGGCAGGGGTGAAATCTAGCCCACGAGGAGCACTGACGCTGAAGGCATCTTCATTGGTTACAACCCAACGGCCACCACCTTCGTATGCAGCCCCGTTAACGACGAGTTGTCCCAACACTTCATCAGACAGCGCACTTCCGTCGGTATTAGTTAACTGGACTATCACTTCATCGACTTGTTCTTCTACTGTGCTTAAATCTGTTTCTTGGTATCGGACAACGTATTCATCCGAAATTGATGTGTTATCACTGTTCGTTGTAAATTTAATTACGCCATTAGCATCAGCCGTAATCGTAGTGAGATCTCCAGTGCCATTTTCGTTTGAAACAACAATCTTGTTGTCGGCATCTCCAGGTTCAACAACCGGTCTTACACGCACATCAATCGAGCCCGTGATTGTGGCTGTTGCAATCCCCTGACCAGGATCAGTTGCATCAACATACTCATGATCTCTTTCTTCAATCATGACAACCGTATTAAGCGTAAAGTCGGTGCTCGAATCTTGAGCTGGCGTTATCTGGATAAAGTTATTGTTCAGCGCGATCTGAGTAAAGTCTTCTGCCGTCTGACCACTCTTCGGAGTGATGGTTAAAGTACCTGCAGCGGCATCGTAAACCCATGTAACATCGCCATTAACCACAACACTTTCAACATCATTCGGAATGTCACTGATGACTATCGAGGTGAAATGTTCATCATCATCAATATAATCAGTGCCCTCTGGATGCCAATCAATGTTGATCGCGGTATCTTCATCACCATTAGTAACCGTGTTGTACGTCGCAGAAGTATCGATTTTAGGTTCGACTAGCACTCGAATTTCTTGATCGAACGTAAGCGTGTGACCATCGTTCTCAGTCACAATCACTTTACCTTGAATATGAATATTCTCAGTTGAAGAGTCCACAGGTCTGATACGGATCCCTGACGTTTTACCCGCCTCAGTAATATTAGCTTCATAGATAGGTTTAGATAAGTCAGGGCTACCACCCGGCCCGGTTTCGTAACCGACAAAGTTAAGGTCAATAACCGTACCGTCCCCATCCTCCAGAATTACGCCATCAGGAATACCCGAAAGGATAACGGTTATGGATTCTGAACCATCGTCCGGTAATGGTGTGGTGCCAGTCTCCGGTTTTCTCTCACCCGACAATACGGTGAAATCAAGCTCGGCATAGCTATCGCCATTTTGGCTCTCTTGAATCGTCGTTTGCACACCATTTACAGAGCCGTCTGTAATAGCACTCCAAGCCGTGCCATTCGTTCCGCCATAAGGAGTATCAGCAACACCTTTCACCTCAACATTAACCGTTTTAGTCCCCAGGATTTCTTCATCGACTTGAGCACCCGTTGATAGGTTTGCAGTGTCTTTGACTACGCCCGTTACATCGAAGGTGAAATCTACATTGCTGTGTTTGGTTGGAACAACCTCAACGTTTGCTAAATCGGAATACGCTATTTCTTGGTAATCGATACCATTAATAGTGACCGTCGGAACGACATTCGTGGTCCCTAGGAAATAGAGCACCGCACCTTCAGTAATATTGCTGATACGAACAAACAACTCTTCAGAGCCGTCAGCGTCCACCGAGCCGTTCATGGTGATCACTTCGTCCAGCGTGAAGGCATCTTTGTTAGCCAGAGGACCGATATAATCTGGATCATCAATGTTGTCTTCGTTAATACGAATCCTGTTAACACTGAAGGTTCCCGGATCGGCATCGGCAGTCACATCAATGATAATATTCTGTTCGACAGAGCGAGCAGTTGTCTTATCGTTTGCTCCACCATTCGCCGAGTCATCGTATGGGTTGAGTGCCTCTTCTGTAATGGCTGTCGCTTTGAATTCAATTTGCCCAGAGAAGTTATCGATTGGGTTAACCACAGTGCTATTAATATCTGCAGCAGCGATAACGTAAACACCATTAACTGGTGTTAAAACATTGCCGCTTTGATCAAGTAATTCAAACTTGCCGTCGCCTTGAACAGCTTCAAGCTCATAAGTGATGGTTTCCGTTTGGCTATTGTCTTGTGACTCTGCATTCAACTGCAGCGTGACATTGTCTTCATCTTCATTCACTTGATATTGATACGTGCTATTGGCGTCATCCCAAGTCGCGATGTCCGCCACCGCTTCAATTTCGATTCTGAAGTTTGAATTGATAGTGTGATCCAGTGAACCATTGTTATCAATTTCGAGTTCATAGCGAACTCGGCCACCAGTTTCATCTGAACTAGCGTGTTGATCAGGGACGAAAAATAGGTTTTCTATCGTCGCGATAGTTTGTCTTGGTTCATTCGGATTTGGAGCAAAGCTTTGTTCGAGTTGAGGAGGACCAAATATAATGCTCCCATTTGGCTGAGGCACTAATTCAATGTACTTCGAGCTAACACTATCAAAGTAATAAAAAGTACCTTGGTGACTGTCACCTCCATTCGGGCTTTTAATCGTCAACTGCCCAATAGATTCATTGTTATCTTGGTCGTATAAGTTAACTTGCAGAGCAACTTGCGCTGGCGCATTAGGCAGACCACTTTGGTTATCTTGATCATTCTCAAAAGCGGGTTCGTCACCCGATGCGTAAGGTATCGTTAAATCTCTACCCGCATCCTCAAACGTAGTCACTTTCAGCGAGATAGCTGACGAATTTCGATCTGTAATAGTGATATCTAATGGTGTTTCTGATGTATCTAAATCCCCATCTGTTGCAATCACATTAATAGAGAAATCTATTGTCTCACCGTTATGCTCTAGATAACTGTTAGCTCTAAACTCAACCTCACCATTTGAGTTAATACGCAATCGACCAAGTTCACGGGTATCAACACCTCCATTGGTCTGCTCGTATACTCGAACCTCTTGACTACCATTGTTTAAATCGAAACCATCACTGTAAGGCCCACTATTTCCTGTACGGAAAACGATATCAGCGCCATTGCTAGTAATACCTTCAATTCGACTCAGAACAGCACCATCAGCACCCACATCCGTCGCATTGGCAAACATGTCGACTTTGGAGTTACCATAGCCCTGACCTTCAAGACGAGTAATCGACTGGGTTGTCACCAGTGGAACATCATCAGTCACGGTAATTTTCAAATCGATAGCATTCGACTGGTCTTGGTCGAAATCTTCGGCCACGACAGAGAAATCAAGCTCTATGGTGTTTTCATCCGTGCCATCAGGGTGTTTAAGTGGTTTGAACAACTCAAATTGATAACTGTTATTTGAGGTATCAAAAATGATTTCAAACACAGGCTGATTGCTGGTTACCGTCTGAGCAACATAAGTGAAGGTTGTGCCGCTTTGTGAAACAGGCAGCCACTCTAAGCTTTCTCCATCAGAGGTTAAGCCCGCGATAACTAAGTCTTCATCGACCAGTTCATACTTAACAACGCCATCGGCACCTTCATCAACCGTGAATAGTCCGTTAATAAAGGTATCTTCGGATTGATCCGAACCAATCCCAGCAAGATCATCTTCATCAACAACCGTTTCACCTGTTGGCGCACTCATTACTGGCACATCATCGAGCACTTCGATTGGCAATACATATTGATTAGAGTCATCACCGTCACCATCAACCGCAACGACATCGAATGGAATCGTTAAGGTATTGGAATTCGGGCTTGTTGGATGGTTTAGAGGACCTAACAACGTAAACGTATAAGAGCCGTCATTCGCTAACGCGAGCGTGAAGATAGGAGTACCGCTTGTCGTCGTACCTTGATAGGTGGTTGTGTTCGCGGCTCCTGTGACTTCTGTAATAGAAATCGCTTCAGTTCCAGAGGTCAATGTCGCTTCAAGCGCAGAGATATTGCGCAGTTCGTAAACCTCTACTTGGTCAGCACCTTCTGTGGTAACAAATGCACCTGTCGCTTGTGAAACCACAGAGCCCAAGTCATCTTCATCAACCACAAACGTACTCGCAACCGTCGTATCAGTTATGACTGGCACGTCATCAGTAATAGTAACCGTAAGAGGTTTCATCACAGAATCGGTATTGTCTTGGTCGACTGCGATCACTGGTAAAGTGAAGATTTGATCGTTGTTGCCTTGCACAGGCAGATGATCGAGCTCTTCCAATAAAGTGAACGTGTATTCGCCTAGCACCACACTACTAAAAGTGATAGTGAAAATATCGGTTTGGACACCACCACTTTCAACGTAACCAATATAATGATCGCTATTTAGAGGATCTTCTTTTAACTGAACCACCAAACCATCCGCTTTCAAATCGCCCGACGTGTTGAACTGGGTGGTATCAATACGGAAATGACTCACATCATCACTTCCCGCTGTGAAAGTAATCGTTTCAGTTTGGCTCACAGGTAAGCTCGGAGATGAGCCATCCACAAGATTCGCTTCTTCCAATGCAACCGTTGGTACCGTATCAATTACCGGTGGAGCACCATCTGAAATCGTCAGTGTCACAGTCGAAGTGACAATATCGCCGTCTTTATCTTCTGATGTCACGGTAATGGTCTTAACGATGTCACCACCGGAATGATCCAGATTTCGATTCGGCTCAAAGCGCATATCACCTTCAAGCGTGATAAACAGCGAACCTTCCGTAAATACGAACTCTTGCTCACCAGTATTGCTTTGCACCAGAGATTCTTCAGGCTGACTACCATAAGTAAATTTGGTTATGGTGGCGCCATCGGCACTTTGTGCAGGCATCACATCAAATGTCGTTGTGGTAGGCGTGCCCGTACTTGGCTCTGTGATGCTAAGAGCACCAGATTGCATCAATTGAACGTCATCACTGATGGTCACAGAAAGCGGTTTAGACGTTGAAATATCGCCATCGGTGTCTTGTGCATACACAGACAAATCAAAGCTGAGATCGTTGTTTCCTAATCCGTCGACATGATCCAAACGCTCTAACAAAGTAAACGTGTACTCACTCGGGTTGGTGTTATCAAATTCTAGAGTGAAGATAACTTTCTCAATACCCGAGCCATCCGTTGTGAATGCTATGTAGTCACCTGAACCAGCAGGCTCTTCACGCAAGCTCAACTCAAGGCCATCAGACTTCAATACACCGCTGTTATTAAACAACCCTACTTCGACGACAATTTTCTCGATGTCATCACTGCTTGCAAGTGAAGTAATGGTTTGGGTCACGCTGACTGGGCTGCCACTCGGCGTTGAACCATCAGCCAGTAAGCTTTCAGACAAGCTAACACTCGGCACTACATTCAACGTTGGTCCATCACCATCAACGATAGTGAGTGTGACCGTTGAAGAGGAAATATCCTTATCAAAATCAGATGAAGTAAATTCAATCAGCTTAACAATGTCGCCTGCAGAGTGGTCAAGATTACGATTTGGTTCAAACCTCACATCGCCATCCAAAGTGACAAACAGCGAGCCTTCAGTGAAAACAAATTCCTGCTCACCGCTGATGTTTTGATTCAAAGTAATCGCAGCTCCACCGTCATAGGTGAACTGTGTAATGGTTGCCCCATCAGCACTTGGCGTAGGCAAGACATCAACGGTCGAGGTAGTTGGTGTGCCAGTATTTGGCTCTGTGATGGTTAACGTGCCATCTTGCATTTGTTGGAGGTCATCTTGAATGATGACAACAACATCACGCTTAACTGAGTCATCACCATCAGTATCAACTGCATAAACAGGCAAGTTGAAGTTAAGGTCGTTATTGAGAGCGCCATCAACGTGATCGAGTGCCTCAATCAGCGTGAAGGTGAACTGACCTTTATTGACACTATCAAAATCAATGGTGAATACATTGGTTACGTTACCCGCCCCATCATCAGTAAATCCGATGTAATCGCCAGGTGAAGCAGGATCTTCTTTTAGCTGAACAACAAGACCATTTGATTTCAGTACATCACCAGGGTTGAATTCATTGGTCGCAATTCTAAAGTGGCTTAAGTCATCACTACCCACGGTGTAGGTAATGGTTTGTGTTGAACTCACCGCAGAACCACTCGGCGTTGAGCCATCTGCTAGGTTCACTTCCGATAAGTTCACGCTAGGAACAACATCGATTACCGGATCAATACCATCTTGGATCGTTAATGTGACATCCGCGGTATCAGTATCGTTGTCAAAGTCGCTGGTCGTTACAACAATCGTTCTAACAATATCACCCGCTGAATGATCCAGATTTCGATTTGGCTCAAAACGAACTTCGCCTTCAATCGTGATGTACAGTAAACCATCGGTTACGGTAAACACCTGCTCTGTCGATACATTCGGATCTAACGTGACAGCTGTACCACCATCGTAAATAAATTGGGTGACCTTTGCGCCATCAGCACTTTGAGTCGGCATAACATCGATGATTGACGTAGTTGGTGTGCCCGCCACGAGATCAGCCAGTGAAGGCTCAACAATATTCAATGACCCGTCTTGTACACCTTGTACATCATCAGTAATGGTCACTGTCATTGGTGACATTGCAGACTCATCACCATCGGTATCCACTGCTAAAACAGGTACATCGAAGTTTAAAGTGTTGTTCTGCAAGCCATCCGCATGGTCTAACGCTTCAAGCAGTGTAAACGTGTATTGACCTAAATTGGTGCTTGAGAAACTGATCGTGAAGACGTTGGTTTCTACATTAGCACCATCTTTTACAAAGCCAATGTAGTTACCAGAGTTCGCTGGCTGCTCTTTAATCTCAACCTCTAAGCCATTCGACTTCAAAGCCCCCGAAGTATTGAACTGAGCAGGGTCAATTCTGAAATGACTAACATCATCACTACCCTCGGTATAGGTAATCACTTGAGTCATCGATACTGGATTGCCCGTTGGCGCAGAGCCATCAGCCAGATCGACCTCAGAAAGACTCACACCAGGAATGACGTTGATGATTGGTAGATCGCCATCGGTAATGGTTAGCGTTACTGTCGAAGTCACCACATCACTATCAGAGTCGCTTGAACTGACGACTATCGACTTGACGATATCCCCGCCCGAGTGATTAAGGTCGCGGTTCGGTTCAAAGCGCACATCGCCTTGCAGCGTGATATAGAGCGAGCCTTCAGCAACCACAAACTTCTGCTCTCCCGTATTACTCTGGTCAAGCATAAACACTGTGCCGTTGTCGTAATTGATTTGGGTGATGGTCGTACCGTCTGCGCCTTCTTGATCAAGAACATTCACAGTCGTGGTTGTCGGTGTGCCCGAGGCTAAATCAGCCACAGTCGGCTCTTCAATGCTGAGAGCGCCATCCACCATGACTTGAATGTCATCGGTAATCGTTACAGCCAGAGGCGACATCAGAGAGTCATCACCATCACTATCGACCGCGTACACAGGCAAGTTGAACGTTAGGTCGTTATTACCTTGAATTGGTGTGTGGTCAATCGCTTCTAAAAGAGTGAAGGTGTATTCACCTAAAGTCGTGCTGCTAAATGAAAGTGTGAAGACCGTGGTTTCTACATTTGAATTGTCGGTGGTGAAGCCAATGTAATTACCCGATCCCGCAGGCTCTTCTCGAATCTCAATCACAAAGCCATCAGATGTCAGGGTACCGCCAGTATTAAACTCACTCGGCTCTAAGCGGAACTTTTCAACATCATCACTTTGATTCGTGAACGTGATGGTTTCTGTTTGGCTAACCGCACTACCACTTGGTGATGAGCCATCAGCCAGATCCGCTTCTTCAAGTGCCACACTCGGAACAGCATCGATAGTCGGGTTATCGCCATCGGTTATGGTCAAAGTAACGGTTGCTGTCACCGGATCGTTATCAAAGTCATTGGATGTCACGACTATCGACTTAACAATGTCTTCACTAACGGAATGGTCTAAGTTACGGTTGGGCTCAAAGCGCATCTCACCTTGAAGGGTGATGTACAACTCACCTTCTGTGAAACTGAATTGCTGTTCGCCTACGATGCTCTGATCCAACGTTTTAACGATGCCACCAAAAGAAAACTCAGTAACCGTTGCACCATCAGCACTTTGGTTTGGCATTACATCAATGGTATTGGTTGTTACCGTGCCATCAACCAGATTTGGCTCAACGATATCTAGAGTGCCATCTTGCATGATTTGAACATCATCACCGATGGTTACATTAAGTTGAGACACCAAAGAATCATCGCCATCGCTGTCTACCGCATAAACCGGAAGATCAAAGCTCAGATCATTGTTTGCTAGGCCATCCACATGGTCTAACGCTTCCAATAAAGTAAAGGTGTATTCACCAAGGTTCGTGGTCGAGAAGCTAATCGTGAACACCGGAATTTCAGCATTTGAACCATCAGTAATGAAGCCGATATAAGTGCCAGGATTAGCAGAATCTTCTTTTATCTCTACCGCAAACCCATTCGATTTGAGAGCACCGCCGGCATTGAACTCGGTTGGTTCAATGCGGAAACTGGTCACATCATCACTTTGACTAGTAAAGGTAATCGTCTCAGTTTGACTTACAGCACTACCACTTGACGCTGAGCCATCAGCAAGGTTGCTTTCAGACAGAGTAACGCTTGGCACCGTATCAATGGTCGGGATATCACCATCGGTAATCGTCAGTGTGACGGTAGAGGTCACTGTATCCTTATCGAAATCGCTTGAGGTGACCTCGATCTGTTTAACGATATCTCCACCAGTATGGTCGAGATTACGATTCGGCTCGAAGCGAACGTCACCTTGGATAGTGATATACAGTGAACCTTCAGCAACAACGAACTTCTGCTCACCAGTATTGTTCTGGTCAAGCGTTAATACAGCCCCGCCATCATAAGTGAATTGCGTGATGGTCGCACCGTCTGCCCCTTCTTCATCAAACACATTAACGATCGTTGTTGTCGGTGTTCCCGCCGCTAAATCAGCAACCGTCGGCTCGACAATATTTAGAGCCCCATCTTGCATGATTTGAACATCATCACCGATGGTCACATTCAACTGTGACACCAATGAATCATCGCCGTCGCTGTCTACCGCATAAACAGGAAGGTCAAAGCTCAGATCGTTGTTCGCTAAACCATCCACATGGTCTAACGCTTCCAATAAAGTGAAAGTGTATTGGCCTAGGTTAGCACTAGAGAAACTGATCGTGAACACGTTGGTTTCGACGTTCGAACCATCAGTCACAAAACCGATATAGCTACCTGGTGTGCTTGGGTCTGCTTTTAGCTCAACCACCAGCCCATTTGATTTGAGCGCCCCACCAACATTGAACTCTGTCGGTTCAATACGGAAACTCGCCACATCATCACTTTGATTAGTGAAGGTAATCGTCTCTGTTTGACTTACTGCAGCACCGCTTGGCGTAGAACCATCACTCAAATTAGTTTCGGATAAAGTAACACTCGGGACATTATCAATCGTTGGGATGTCACCATCAGCAATAGTCAACGTGACCGTAGAAGTAACAACATCATTATCTGAGTCGCTTGAAGTCACAACTATCGACTTAACGATGTCTCCACTTGTATGGTCGAGATTACGGTTTGGTTCAAAGCGCACATCACCTTGCAGCGTGACATAGAGCGAACCTTCAGCAACCACAAATTTCTGCTCTCCCGTATTGCTCTGGTCAAGCGTAAACACTGTGCCGTTGTCATAATTGATTTGGGTGATGGTCGTGCCGTCAGCCCCTTCTTGATCAAGAACATTCACGGTCGTGGTTGTCGGTGTGCCCGTGGCTAAATCAGCCACAGTCGGCTCTTCAATCGTAAACGCGCTATCTACCATGACCTGGATATCATCGGTGATCGTCACTGCAAGAGGCGACATTAGAGAATCATCGCCATCGCTATCGACTGCGTACACTGGCAAGTTAAACGTTAGGTCGTTGTTACCTTGAATTGGTGTGTGGTCAATCGCTTCTATCAGCGTAAAGGTGTATTCGCCTAATGTCGTGCTACTAAATGCTAGTGTGAAGACTGTGGTCTCGACATTTGAATTGTCGGTGGTGAAGCCAATGTAGTTACCCGATCCCGCTGGCTCTTCTCGAATCTCAATAACTAAACCATCAGATTTTAGAGTACTGCCAGTATTAAACTCACTCGGCTCCAAGCGGAATTTTTCAACATCATCACTTTGGTTGGTAAAAGTGATGGTTTCTGTCTGGCTAACCGCACTACCATTCGGGTTCGAACCATCACTCAGATGAGTTTCAGATAAGCTAACCGTTGGAATAACATCAATGGTTGGGATATCGCCATCAGTGATGGTCAGTGTAACCGTTGAAGTAACCGAATCTTTATCGAAGTCACTTGAGGTCACCACAATCGACTTCACGATGTCTTCGCTCGTGGTATGGTCGAGATCGCGGTTTGGTTCAAATCGCACCTCACCTTGCAGCGTGATGAACAACTCGCCTTCAGTGAAACTAAACTGTTGCTCGCCAGTATCATTCTGGTCAAGCGTTCGAAGTTGACCGTCATAGGTGAACTGAGTAATCGTCGCGCCATCTGCACTTTGATCCGGCATTACATCGATAGTATTCGTTGTAACCTTACCGTCAGCCAGATTAGGCTCAACAATATCTAATGTGCCATCTTGCATGATTTGAACATCATCACCGATAGTCACATTAAGTTGCGAGACCAATGAGTCATCGCCATCGCTGTCTACCGCATAAACTGGAAGATCAAAGCTTAGATCGTTTTTATCTAGGCCATCCACATGGTCCAACGCTTCCAACAAAGTAAAGGTGTATTCACCAAGAGTGGTGGCCGAGAAGCTAATCGTAAACACTGGTATTTCAGTATTTGAACCATCGGTAATGAAGCCGATGTATGTGCCCGGATTCGCTGAATCTTCTTTTATCTCTACCACAAAACCATTCGATTTGAGTGTACCACCTACATTGAACTCGGTTGGCTCAATGCGGAAATTCGCCACATCATCACTACCAGCGGTAAAGGTAATCGTATTGGTTGTGTTTACTGTGCTTCCACTTGGTGCAGAACCATCAGCTAGATTCGTTTCAGATAAAGTAACAGGCGGAATCAGATTAATCGCCGGGTTTTGACCATCGGTAATGCTTAACTCAAGCGTTGAAGTATCAGTGTCCCCATCGCCGTCTTCTGCTAAGAATGAAAACTGTTTTACTATAGTTTCACTACTTGAGTGGTCGATATCACGAGCGACTTCAAAATTGAAATCACCGTTTAATGAGATAGTGACGACACCCTCAGTAAAACCGAAAGTTTGAGTAGCATCGAGGAGCAGGCTTTGATCTAGCGAGTAATCAACACCATCATAATTAAACGATTGAATTGTAGAGCCATCTGCACCTTCAAAGTTGAATAGGTTATACGAAACCACGGTATCGCCCGCTAAAGTCGGCTCAGTGACAGATTCAACCTTATCGACTAACTCAACAACATCATCTGTGACATTAACGAGAATCTCAGCAGCTTCTGGTGTGTTCGAACCTCCAGATAGTGCAGAGCGGTCGCCATCTGCATCAACGGCATAAATTGGCAATGCAAAGGTCAACAACGCGTCTTCAGCGCCTTGGTGAGAAAGCTCTTCATACAGATTAAATTCGTAGCTGCCTAATGAAGGGCTATCGACTTTAACGTCAAAGACTGTAATTCTCGAACCATTGACCTCAACATAACCTTCGTAAGTTCTTACACCGTTGGTTTCATCAATCAACTCAAGTAGCACAGCCTCGCCATTTGAAACCAAGCTGCCACCAGTATTAAACTCTGCTGGTTCAAGTTCATAATGGTCAATGATATCACTTTCAAAAATGTCCGCGGTGATACTGCCGCTGCCTGAAACTGGCGCCGTGCCCTCTTGTGAGCCGCCAACAATGCCCGCTTCATCAACATCAATACTGTCAACATTAGTGATAACAGGGCTATCACCATCAGTGATGGCAATGTTGATGGTATTGGTTACAACATCTTGGTCAAAATCGGTAACCGTGATTGGTAATGCAAACAAAAGAGTGTCGGAGCTCACTTCTTCGATTGGCTTAAACTGTTGGAAATTGTACGTGCCATCGGTATCAAGCGAGATAGTGAGAACAACCTCACCTCGGCCTTGGATGGACAGAGTAATCGTTGTTCCATCATCAGAAAGTCTGGCAAGCGTGTTTTGATTATCACTAAGCAACCCATCAAACTGGTCCAGAGCACTAGCATCAAAGACTGCCGATTGAAGATGATCACTTCCAATAATCGAAAAGGTCCCTTCGATAGCTGCACTACTAGTTTCAACGTTAGTGATAGTCACGCTTTCTGCTGACGGGTCCTCCCAGTCAAACACCGTAACTTGTGCGCTGATTGGTGCTGCTATCGGGTTTCCTGCGGAATCTTCACCTTGAACATCAAAGGCAATATTAATTTGATCGCCAGTATAAGAAACCTGGCCACCACCAATAGAAGGCACATGGTCAATAGGTTGAGAAACTGTTGTGGTCAGCGATAGTTCAATGTTATTTCCAACACTGATAGCTTCAATATCAATGCGTAGTACTTCGTCCGAACCTAGAACACCGACGATAGAATTGGTCGCCGCATCATAAGTGAACGTAACGGGCTGACCACTTGAGGTAATATCACTGTTTAGTTCATTGAGTAGTGAAGCAAGGGATAGTGCTTCTGGAGCGAAGGAATCAGGAGAGAGAGCCAAACTACCAGCAACAATCGTTTCGATAATCGTTAAGGATTGAGGATAGGTATTGCCTGATATCGAGCCTTCATGGAGCTCTTCACTAATAGATTGACCACCCGATGAGAGCGTGATCGATCTAAACTCTTCCCTATCTTCATCAACAGATTGATCTTCTAGGCCTGAAGTTTCAAAGAAGGTCGAAGGACGAGTTTCTATATAGTTGTAATCAATGGTGACAAAGCCCGCATTTGCAGAACCTAGACCGCCACCAGCTGCGGTAGCTTCTAAAATTTGAGTTGGATCGGCACCACCTAAAATGGCTTCTTGAATCGCCG
This sequence comes from Vibrio sp. BS-M-Sm-2, assembly GCF_041504345.1. Taxonomy (NCBI): domain Bacteria; kingdom Pseudomonadati; phylum Pseudomonadota; class Gammaproteobacteria; order Vibrionales; family Vibrionaceae; genus Vibrio; species Vibrio sp. BS-M-Sm-2. Next base: position 3,401,437 of record NZ_CP167894.1, on the reverse strand, counting down.
CAAGATCGTCATCAGTAAATGAATCATCAGCAGCTTGCGCCAAATCGATATTCACCTCTCCGGCGACCGGCACATCTGCCCAAGCCAAGTCTTGATCGACACACCCAACACAATTGCCTTCAACCTCAACAGGGCCGCTAGGCAAGCCAATTAGGAGTTCAGCATCATGCGCAGTAATAACAATCTCATTTTCACGGATGATATCGCCAACTGAAATCTTTCTTGCGCTGCCGTCAGGCTTAACTACGACGACATCTCCACTAGTTGCTTCAACTACCGCAACCTGGCGCGAAACTTCGATATCCATACATCCCCCGATGTCACAAAGCACTATTCTCTAGAGCTGTGAAAATTATTTGTAATAGCAATTTCAGGTTTTAATTAAACACATATTTAGCTCTCATCAATGGCAATCCATTGTTATGCCCAATCGGCTTGAAAAGAGAGAAGTATTTCACCTGTTTTTTTATAGTTTACTTACCCTTAAGCCTAGTCTTCCTCATAAAAAATGCCATGTCTGTGCGACGAGACGTCTTTTCACAAATCTAAGTATTGTGGCTGGGATTTGAAAACCTGAGTTAAAAGTTAGTAGGATGCTGATTTATATGCAAATAAATGCACAATGTAATTGCACCTCTTCGTTTTATAAATATATACAGTAATAAGGTTGATAAATCATTAGCGAATATGGGGTATTAATAGAGGTGAGATATGCGTTAACAGCAAAGCAGAGGTAAGTCCCATATTTGAGACAACAGCCAGAGTAAAGATGATGTTTTTCTACCCAGAAAAAATTAAACGACTTGCATAAGCAACACCTGATAGCACATTAATTCATAACAGGGAGAAGCTGCTCATTTCCAACGATGAGTTACTCTATTTGTCCACCACCAAAAACAAAAAAGCCCACCAAGTTAAACCTGGTGGGCTTTTGAATCAGTATGCAGCGTTACGCATTTAGCTGTAAAAGATTATGATTTAGCTAGGCGATTTGCCGTCCAAACATAAAGAAGCTCAAGCGCAATCGTCGCGCCAGCCAATGCGGTAATCTCACTTTGGTCATACGCTGGAGACACTTCTACAACGTCCATACCAACCATATTGATGCCTTGCAGGCCACGGATGATTTTCAGAACTTTATCTGAGTTCAAACCACCACACACTGGCGTACCAGTACCCGGCGCAAAAGCAGGATCCAGACAATCGATATCAAACGTTAGGTAAACTGGCTTATCACCAACAATGCCTTTCACTTGAGCAATGATCTCGTCCACGCTCATGTCGTTCGCTTGCATCGCGTTAATTACGTTAAAGCCGTGACCTTCCTGCTTGTACTCTGTACGAATACCAATTTGCACTGAATGTTCAGGCGAAATTAAACCTTCGTTTGGCGCATGGTAGAACATAGTGCCGTGATCGTAACGACTGCCCTGACTGTAAGTGTCAGTGTGCGCGTCGAAGTGAATCAGAGCCATCTCACCGTACTTCTTGCCGTACGCTCTAAGCAAAGGCAGTGTAATGAAGTGATCGCCACCTAAACCTAACAAAGTTTTACCACTGTTTAAAATCGCATCAGCTGCTGCTTCCAAACGTTGAGTTAGGTCTTCTGCATCACCACAATCAAATACAAGGTCGCCAGCATCAATCACCGAGGTGTGTTCAAATACATTGAAGTCCCAAGGGAATTTTTTGCCTTCCCACGCCAAGTTAACTGACGCACGACGAATCGCATCAGGGCCCATACGAGCACCCGGTCGACCAGACGTCGCCATATCTAACGGCGCACCTAGCACAACCACATCAGCATTATTGTCGATTGGGTTCTGCACCAATGGACAGCGCATAAACGTCATCGCATTGGAATACAGCGAGTAATCTGGTTTCGTAAATAGATCGTTCATTAAAAATCCTCAAGATAGGTATAACCCATCAAGCCTTGCTCTAACTCTTCAAGTACGCTTTGCTGCTCTTGAGCTGGTACTTTAGCCGTTACCAATTCTTTGTAGTTCTGACGAATTAGGTCCATATCAATGTGAACGTAACGCATCATGTCTTCTACTGTGTCACCTTCATTGATGTAGTCAATGTTCGCTTCTCCGCTCTCATCAACATTCACCACGACACTGTGCGTGTCACCAAATAGGTTATGCATATCACCCAAGATCTCTTGGTATGCACCTACTAGGAAGAAGCCCATTAGGTATGGTTCATCTGGGTTCCACGCAGGCACTGGCAATGTTGTTTCAATGCCTTGACCATCAACATACTGGTCAATCGTACCGTCAGAGTCACAAGTGATGTCCAACACCACAGCACGACGCTCATCCGCATTGTCTAAACCGCTCAGTGGTAATACAGGGAACACCTGATCAATACCCCAAGCGTCTGGCAATGACTGGAACAGTGAGAAGTTCACAAAGAACTTGTCCGCTAGTCGCTCGCTCAACTCATCCAAGATAGGACGGTGGTAACGGTTCTTAGTGCTCATACGAGTGCTTAGCTCGTAGTTGATACGCAAAGACATCTGCTCAGCCCAAGCACGGTGCTGAAGGTTCAGCATACCGGTCGCAAATTGGTTGTGTGCTTCTGCAATATCACTTTGCGTATCGTTGTAAATCTCAATCAGCGCGCGGTCATCATTGCCTGCATCTAACTCCAAGAAGTTCTTCCACATATTATTAAGTAACAGTGGTGCGTCTGCTTCTGGTGCTGCCATATCTTCCGGCGAGTAGCTTTCAGTACCAATCACGTTGGTGATCAACACAGCATGGTGCGCAGTCAGTGAGCGACCAGACTCAGAAATAATCACAGGTTGTGGCTGATTGTAGAGCTTACAAATGTCCCCTACTGTCATCACGATGTTACGAGCGTACTCAAGCAAGCCGTAGTTCATAGAGTTCGACGATTGGCTACGAGTGCCGTCGTAATCGACCGCCAAACCGCCACCAACATCTAAGAACTTCAGTTGAGCACCAATGTCACGCAGTTCACAGTAGAAACGAGCTGCTTCACTCACGCCATTTCGCACGTCACGAATGTTCGCCATTTGCGAACCAAGGTGGAAGTGCACAAGTTCAAGTACATCCAGCTGGTCTTCTGCTTTCAAGCGATCGATAACGGTAAGCACTTGTGATGCGGACAAGCCAAACTTCGACTTCTCACCACCACTTGCTTGCCATTTACCCGCGCCTTGAGAAGCAAGACGGATGCGTAAGCCCAAACGAGGTTTTACACCCAGTGCTTTCGCTTCAGAAAGAACAAGATCAAGCTCAGACAGTTTCTCTAGAACGATAAAAACCTTGTGCCCTAGCTTCTCGCCAATCAGTGCAAGGCGGATGTATTCTCTGTCTTTGTAACCGTTACACACGATCACAGAGCTCGCTTTTTGAGCCAACGCCAATACCGCTAATAGTTCAGGCTTACTGCCCGCTTCTAGGCCTAGCTGCTTTTGCTCTAGTTGAGCTTGGCTCGCTAAGATCTCATCAACCACTTCTTTTTGCTGGTTAACTTTAATCGGATAAACAAGTAGGTAACGGTTGTCGTACTGATATTCTTCGATCGCTTGGTTAAATGCGTTACAGATATTGTGCACACGCTGATGCACGATTTGAGGAAAACGCACAAGAGCAGGTAAACCAATATTTCTTTGCTCTAACTGTTTTACGATCTTACTTAGTGGGACTTGATGATTCGTTTCGCTCGGTGATACATACACCTCACCGTTATCATCAATGCCATAAAAACCTTGGCTCCAGTGCTTTACGTTATACTCAGCACGGATGCGTTCCAAATTAACCGAATTTTCCAATTCTAGAGACCTCACACTATAGGGCCATCGACAGAAGATACCTCTTTGGAATAGCGAGGTATAACCCAACAAAAACGTTCGAATACGATTTGTTGGCTGCATTAACCGATATTATTAAGAGCGAGTCCAACCATTGATATTTGTGGTTACGATTACGTTTTTTTATCGACAGATCGACTTAAAGTGACAGGTAAGGAATTACAAGGTTTTAGGCTAAAAATCAGGCGGGAGCGCATTAAATTTAAAGCACTTTCTAACAAGAAATCAGGTAAACAAAATAGCAATCGCACCTAAAATTCCAAGCTAATTTGGTGATGTTAAGTCAGGGTTGTGACAAATATCGGCACTTCACTATCACAACTCTCGCTATCACCAAGATAGTCAGTATCCTGTTCTTCCATACCCATTGATGAGTGTTAAATCATGTCTGAAATGTACACCACCTACGCAAAGCAATACGACTCTGCTGCTCGCGATAATATTTATAATGCCCTATTAGAACGCCCATCAACCGTAGCCTTACTAGACGATGTTAAAGGGCTCGATATTGTCGACCTTGGTTGCGGCTCAGGTATATATGCACAGTGGTTTATCGACCAGGGTGCCAACAAAGTCACGTGTACCGACCTGTCTCAAGATATGGTTGACCTAGTGAACGGAAAACAAATCCCCAATGTGACCGCATACGCGCAAGATGCAGCTCTTGGTTTACCCAAGGAAGCTGATAACAGCGCTGATGTCATCGTGTGCCCATTGGTGCTGCATTACATTGAAGATCTAAAGCCTGTCTTTGATGACGTGTATCGCGTTTTAAAACCGGGCGGCTACATCGTGTTTTCCACTCATCACCCTTTTGCGGATTTTGAGTGCACCCTTTCAGGTAACTACTTTGAGCGCGAATTCATTCAAGAAGAGTGGAACACGGTTGGAACACCAGTTCAGGTAAGCTTCTACCGCCGTTCATTAACCGAGCTTTGCCAAGCTGTCAGCCAATCTGGCTTGCTGATTTCACAAATCACTGAAGGCACAGTCGACGAGAAAGCCAAAGCCATCTCTGAAGAAACGTACGAGCGCCTATCAAAAAACGTTAACTTCATCTTTATGCGTTGCGAGAAAATATCAGCCTAACCCGCAAGCAAATCGCGTGTGCCTTTAACTACCCCAAAGGCACACGATCACTTCTCGCAAACCTGTCATTTCTTCCTTAATACCCGCTTTTCCGTTGTTGGACCCACTTAACTAAATTGCCAGTTCATTACACAAAAAATAAACTTTTCTCATCCGTATCTTGTATTCGACCATAACTTCTTGTAATTTTAACTGACCAACCAATCGGTCAGCCTTAGAATTTAGGGGATACTATGAGCCATAATCTAGACCTTGAACCAAACACGTCGAGCACCAACGACATGGATCAAATATTCAACCGACAACAAGATCACTACCGTAACAACGTTAATCCAACACTTGAGCAGAGACGAAATGATCTCTCAGTCTTGAAAAAACTATTAATGCGCTACCAAGAGCAGTTAATTGAAGCGGTATCAGAAGATTATGGCCATCGAGCAAAGCACGACAGCTTAATTGCTGACATCACCCCTTCCCTACACCAGATCAATTACAGTGATAAAAACCTTAAGAAGTGGTTGAAGCCTTCACGCCGCAAAGCTGGCTTGATGCTAACCCCTGCCAAAATTACTGTGCATTATCAACCTGTAGGTGTGGTTGGCATCATCGTGCCTTGGAACTTCCCAGTTATGCTCTCTTTGGGTCCTCTCATCACGGCATTGGCAGCAGGTAACACTGCAATGCTCAAGATGTCTGAGTTTACTCCTGCAACCAACCGTATTTTGAAAACAATGTTGGCCGAAGGTTTCAGTGAAGAACAAGTGGCGATCATCGAAGGTGAAGCCGACGTTTCTGCTATGTTTAGTCAGCTGCCGTTTGACCATATCCTGTTCACAGGCTCAACCTCTGTTGGTAAGCACGTAATGAAAGCCGCAGCTGCTAACCTAACGCCAGTCACACTAGAGCTAGGCGGAAAGTCTCCAACCATCATCGCACCAGATTTCGATGTCGCTGACGCGGTTGAACGTATCCTATTTGCCAAGAGCTTAAACGCAGGTCAAATCTGTGTCGCACCGGATTACATCTTGCTGCCACGAGAGAAAGTCGATGCATTTATCACCGCTTACAAGCGCTACTTTAAGAAGCTCTACAAAGCAGGAATTGAGAGCAAAGACTTAACCTCAGTGGTTAACATGCGCCAGTACAATCGATTAAAAGGCGTGGTTGAAGATGCGAAGTCAAAGGGTGCTGTGATACACACCGTTACCGCGCAGGCACAAGACGACGTGAACCACAGAATGACACCGCACCTTCTCACCGAAGTGAATGACGACATGGTGGCAATGCAAGAAGAGTTGTTTGGCCCTGTGCTTCCTATCGTGCCGTATGATTCGATTGACGAAGCTATAAGCTACATCACCACCAGAGAACGTCCACTTGCCCTGTACCTAATGAGTCACGACAAGAAAACCCAAGACAGATTCCTATCGGATACACACTCAGGCGGCGTTTGTATCAATGACTCTTTGGTACATGTGGCAGCGGAAGACGCGCCATTTGGTGGTATTGGCCCTTCAGGCATGGGACACTACCACGGCATTGAAGGCTTCAAGACCTTTAGCCATGCAAAAACCGTGTTGACTCGAGGCAAGATCAACTTCACTAAGTTGATGCACCCTCCATACAACAATCCAATCAAGAAAATGATGTTCAAAGTACTGAATCGATGATTACAAAAAGGCAAAAAATCCTAGATGCTGCACTACTACTCTTTTCCCAACAAGGGTTAGAGGGCACATCTACTGGGCAAATAGCGAAGACCGCCGGTGTAGCAAAAGCGACACTGTTTCATCATTTTGAGAACAAATCTCTACTGATTGATGAGCTGTTTCGTGAGTTGAAAGTAGAGCTATTTTCTACTCTGGCTCAACACACAGAAATCGCTGAACAAAACCGCTATCAAGCCTTTAAATTCATGTGGATGACAGGGATTGAGTGGGCATTAGAAAACCCAGTCGCCATGAAGTTCTTCACCAATGTTCATTTTGACCCAACGACTCAAACTCGTGAAGTCATCGTGTCGCAGATGTTCGCATCACTCGATGACATCGTACTGAAAGGACAAGAGGCTGGTGAGTTAATGGTGTTAGACATTAATCTTGTTAGACACTTCATTCACAGCCATTTTTTGATTTGTGCAAACTGGCTAATCGAACAGGACGAGTTATCGCAAGAGCAATCAGCCAAGTACATCAATGATAGCTTTGATATGTGTTGGCGTGCTGTCGGCGGACAAAACCTGTAATCTCCACACTCTTCGAAGCTATTCTTTCAAAGAACACTCTAAAGCGCCTCAGGTTATCTCATGGTTATATAGGCGCTTTAATTATTTGGATACATTTTAATCAGGCCACCATATTGACTTTAAGCACCCTCTTTCAGTAACATCCCACCATCATTTCAAAAGAGAATAACGCCATAATGAAGTACTAACATCCTGACATCCGATTTATTTTTATAAAAATCATTTGGACACTCGGGGTTAGTGGGCGTTACTTCGTCATCTATTTTCGCGACAAATCAAGTTCTTAAAGAACCGTCTTTTGACAACATGAATCTTACAGAACTGTACCTCAAAGACAGAAATCATCTCATCACAGGTTTTCTATTTTTGATTGGTCATCTACCTAAGTAACGTCTTTGGCGATCTATTGTTAGATTCCTACATTAGAGTCTAGATAGAAAAGCGCCTCACCCCTTTTACTCGTTTACACGTAAAGGGAGGTATTCTTATGCCTACTATATTAGCCAATAATCTCTCATTTCAGCTTGATACTGGTGAGTGGTTATTCAAAGACATCACCTTTAATTTGAACATGCGCCTTACAGGACTAGTTGGAAGAAATGGGGCTGGAAAGTCGCTGCTACTTTCGTTACTCACCGGGCAAAAACAACCGACATCAGGCAGTGTTTCCAGACAAGGTTCGATCGGCTTTTACTCGCAATTACCTTCAGAGCTTTTGGATAGCGCAATCAGCATTGCTGACTTCTTAGGTATCACTGAAAAGCTCAATGCCTTGCAAGCCATCGAACGAGGTAGCTGCGAACTTGAGCACTTCAATATCGTTGGTGACGATTGGGATTTACAAGGAAGCATTCAACAGCTTTTAGCTACATTGAAAATAACCAGTGAGTTAACCACACCATGCAACACATTAAGCGGGGGCCAACTTGCCCTCTTGCAACTTCATCGCTTGTTTACGTCGAATCACGACATGTTAATTCTCGATGAACCTTCTAACCATTTGGATAACGACGGACGTCATTGGTTACTAGAGCAGTGCCAGTTGTTTGAAGGCAAAATACTAATCGTAAGTCACGATCGAAGCTTATTAAGACACATGGAAGGAATCTACCACCTCAACAGTTTGGGGTTACGTTTCTACAAAGGAAACTACGATGATTACTTCAAACAAATGTCGAGCCAAAGTGAAGCATTGGACAAGCAGATTGCGCATCATCAATCTGAAAAGAAACGTCTGGAGCGCCAAGCTCAGGCTAATAAGGAAAAAGCACAACAGCGAGAGGCGCAAGGAAATCGACTGCGTAAATCAGGCAGTCAGCCCAAGATCTTAATGGATGCAATGAAAGACAAAGCCGGACGAACACAAGCAGCGTCAGCTACTAGCCACAGTAACTTAAAGGAGCAAAATCAAAATCAGCTTCAATCTCTTAAAGAACAAAAAGAGCAGATGAAACCGCAGGCCTTGTATCTACAACAGAGTAATAGCAAGAAAAAGAACGCGCTGTTAACTGTTAAAGATTGCCGACTTGAGTATGGGCCTGGTACTGCTATCCACTTTTCTCTGTCACAAGGCGAACGCTGTTATCTAAGCGGTGCAAACGGCTGTGGTAAATCGACACTGTTGAAAGCGATTCACAACGAGCACAAGAACTACACTGGCACCATCAAACGCTTAGGATCTACGGTGTACCTTGATCAACACTTTGGTTTATTGGATACCCATAACACCATGTTCGATAGCCTCATGACACATAGTGATGGGCTCACAGAGAGTGATGCTCGGACATTGTTAGCTGGCATCGGCTTTAGGCGTGATTCTGTGTACCGCAAAGTCGCTCACCTAAGTGGTGGAGAGAAAATGAAACTGGCGATGTTGATTGTCAGCCATAAGCAAGACTCTCCACTACTGCTGCTTGATGAGCCAGACAATCATTTAGATATCGACTCTAAGCAGATATTAGCGTCAGCTTTGCGTGAATACCGAGGCGCTTTTATCTTAGTCAGTCATGACGTCGATTTTGTTGAGGAGGTCGGCGTTAGCCAAAATCGTATTCAGCTTTAACCTTGATACCAACGACCACTGAGCTTAGATAGGAGGGTATTGTTGCGGATACTCGCCTTTCTCGATTGAGACAAGTACACTACGCGCCTCGAACATCTATTCATAAGGCTAAGGTTTGCATACTCTAGAACAATTAAAATCAGGGCAACTTAAAGGTATTAAGCGCTTAAAACTATCAGAAGGTCTCACTGAGTTTCCATTAGAAATATTGGATCTCGCCGATTCACTAGAAATTCTGGATCTTTCGGGGAATCAACTATCAGACTTACCTGAAGAGTTATCACAGCTGACTCACCTGCGTATTATCTTCGCGTCGAATAACCTATTTACGCACCTTCCTGATGTTCTTGGGTCACTTCCTCAACTTGAAATGATCGGTTTCAAGACCAACCAAATCAAAACCGTGAGTGAAGAGTCTCTGCCACCTCAATTACGCTGGTTGATCCTGACAGATAATGCAATCGAGGTTCTGCCTAACTCACTGGGTGAAAGACCAAGACTGCAAAAGCTGGCACTCGCAGGCAACCAGCTTCGCGCTTTACCTGAGAGTATGGAAAAGCTATCCAACCTCGGACTGGTTCGGTTGTCTGCAAACCAACTGACGGAATTCCCAGAGTTCCTTATTAAGCTTCCGAAACTGGCTTGGTTAGCCTTTGCGGGTAATCCATTTTGCAAACACCCGAGCAGCTTAGATAGCGTGCCAGCGGTGAGCTCGCAATGCTACTCATTGAACCAAGTGCTTGGCCAAGGCGCATCAGGCGTGATATCTCATGCTAATTGGTCAAACAGTGATTTTGACTTCCCTCAGGAAGTGGCAGTTAAAGTATTCAAAGGCGAAGTAACAAGCGACGGCTACCCACATGATGAACTGGAAGCGTGTCTTCAAGCTGGTCACCATAGCAACCTAGTGAAGTCTATCGCTCAAGTGGACGAGCAAGATTACCTTGCGTTGGTAATGGAGCTTATCCCAAGCAGCTATTACAACCTAGGCTTGCCACCGACACTCGAGACTTGCACCCGTGATACTTTCCCAGAAGATTTCGAACTTCCAATCGCGCAAATCGACAACATCGTTACTCAAATGATTGATGTATTTAATCACCTACACGACAACAAGGTGTGCCACGGTGATTTGTATGCGCACAACACCCTAGTCAATAAGCAAGGCCAAATGATCTTTGGTGACTTTGGCGCTGCAACTATCTATGGCTACCTAACTGAAGAACAGCAACAAGGCATTCGTCGTATCGAAGCTCGCGCATTAAAGTACTTTATTGATGACTTGCTAACGGTTTGCGCGAAACAAGATGTTGGAAGTGAACTGCACTCTCGCCTAACAAACTTTGAAGCGTAAACGCCGTAGATAAACAGAACTTAAAGAATGCTAACGCTTAGTTAGCTTCGCCAGAAACAACAAAGCCAACATCACTGTTGGCTTTGTTATTTCTGGGAATATTGCTCACTTTAGTAAGCTCGACGAAAGGAGTTAACACTCAGCTTGCACCAGCTTCAGATACGAATGCAGGTCGCCGTTCTTATGTTCCACCGCTGAATGGATATTAAGATCTGCCCTAGCAACAACCGCAAATTGATATCGGTTATCGCCCTTAGTAATCTCAACGTGCAATAAGCCGTCTTTTAACTGCCATTGCCCTACCGTTTTAAAGCGGTCAAACAAACGGTACTCCGTTAGAGTGCCATCCGCTTTAAAATGCACTTCAGTAATGTAACCACCCGTGCAGCTTTTTACCCAAACACGGTTATCAATATCACTGATAACAAAGTCGCGCTTGGTTGCACGCCAAACTAAAAACGCTTCGCTGTCGTAAAGATCGATGTCGAGATCGGTACGAGGAATTAACGGCTGGTCAGTTTGCTCACGACAATAAAGTTGAAGCAAGATTTGCTGCTTAGTGTCGCTCGAGAACTCAGTCATAATCCCTCCTATCTATCCAAGAACTGTACTAAACGTGCGTTGTTAGCGATTAAACCAGCTCGTAAGAGACAACGTAAAGCTGAGAAATACCTGGGTAGATATCTTGAATCACATCTTTCAGAACTTGCAGCGTCATGTTCTCTTGTTGTGCATGAAACTCACCCAGTTCATCGAACAGGATTGGTTCTACGCTGATGATCTTAAGATTACAGAACACGCGACCTTCTTCTAACGTTGATACTTCAACAACGCTACCGGGTTGGTAATCGCGTTCAGATTCATCGCGAATGGTAATGGTCTTTTTGCCAGAAAGGATGTCAGCTTCAAAACGTCCAAAGAACGTCATAGTAGTTGGTGCGGTCATTTATTCAGTCGCTTAGCATTAAGGGTTAGGTAGATGTTTATATACCAGAATGCCTGTCCAAGCGAATAAAAATTAGATGCGGAAGTTTGTCTCGTCATTCCCAAAACTGACGGAGGAAGGAGTTGGGAATCTCTTGAGGCCAAATTACAGGCAATAAAAAAGGAGAACCGAAGTTCTCCTTTTCTTAAACCTTTAAGCTAACTCTAAATTATAGAGATGCTTTCGCTTTTTCAACTAGAACAGCAAATGCTGCTTTGTCGAATACTGCGATGTCAGCAAGAATCTTACGGTCGATCTCGATAGATGCTTTCTTAAGGCCATTGATGAAACGGCTGTAAGATAGACCATTTTGACGAGATGCCGCGTTGATACGTGCAATCCAAAGTTGACGGAATTGACGTTTCTTGTTGCGACGGTCACGGTAAGCGTATTGACCAGCTTTGGTAACTGCTTGGAAAGCTACGCGGTAAACACGTGAACGTGCTCCGTAGTAACCTTTAGCTTGTTTTAGAACTTTCTTATGACGTGCACGAGCTTGTACACCACGTTTTACGCGAGGCATTGTGCTTCTCCTAAACTAAACGAATTTATAAACTAAAAAGAATTAAGCGTATGGCATCATACGTAGAACTTGAGCAACTTCACATTTAGGAAGGATCGAGTTCGGACGTAGCTGACGCTTGTTCTTAGTAGTACGCTTAGTCAGGATGTGACGTTTACCAGCGTGCTTAAACTTAATACCACCAGCAGTTTTCTGGAAACGCTTAGCAGCACCTTTGTTGGTTTTCATCTTAGGCATGATGAATAACTCCGCATTGTTGAGTTGTTAATAACATAGTAATTAGGGCGAATAAAACCCCGCAACCTGAGGCTGCAGGGTTTAATTACTTGCAAAGCCGTTAATTACTTCTTTTTAGGGGCCAACACCATGATCATCTGGCGACCTTCAATTCTCGTTGGGAAAGATTCGACTACTGCAAATTCTTCAGTATCCGCTTTCAAACGATTAAGAACGTCAACACCGATTTCTTGGTGAGCCATTTCGCGGCCACGGAAGCGAATTGTTACCTTCACTTTGTTGCCGTCTTCTAGGAAACCAGTCAGGTTGCGTAGTTTTACCTGATAGTCTCCAATATCAGTTCCAGGTCGGAATTTAATTTCCTTGATCTGAACCTGCTTTTGCTTCTTCTTCTGCTCTTTCGCAGCTTTGCTCTTCTCGAAGAGGAACTTACCGTAGTCCATCACACGACAAACTGGCGGCTCGGCGTTAGGGCTGATCTCTACAAGATCCATACCAGCTTCATTTGCAGCTTCCATCGCTTCAGCGATTGATACTACACCAACAGCTTCGCCGTCTGCGCCAGTTAGACGCACTTCACGAACGCCACGAATGTCACCGTTTAAACGGTGCTGGTTTTGTTTGGCCGGTTGTTGGCCACGTCTTCCGCCTTTAATAGCTATTCCTCCAGATTGAGCTTACGGCTTGAAACCTCGGCTTGGATGTATGAAATAAAGTCATCCACTTTAAATTTGCCAAGGTCCTTACCTTTACGTGTACGTACTGCAATTTCGCCGGCTTCCATTTCTTGGTCACCACACACAAGCATGAACGGTACACGTTTCAAAGTATGTTCGCGGATTTTAAAGCCAATCTTCTCATTTCTCAAGTCTGCTTTGACTCTAAATCCACTTTTTTGCAGTTTTTTCGTAATTTCTTGTACATATTCAGACTGTTTGTCTGTAATGCCCATTACAACTGCTTGTTCTGGCGCCAACCACGTTGGGAAGAAACCAGCATATTCTTCAATAAGAATACCGATGAAGCGTTCTAGTGAACCTAAAATCGCGCGGTGGATCATAACTGGCGTGTGACGCTCGTTATCTTCACCTACGTAAGTCGCACCTAAACGTTCTGGTAATGCAAAATCGAGCTGCACTGTACCACATTGCCAAGCGCGGTCCAAACAATCATGCAAAGTAAATTCAATCTTAGGTCCGTAGAACGCACCCTCGCCTTCTTGAATCTCGTATGCAATGTCCATTGCCTCTAGCGCTTGCTTAAGGTCAGCCTCTGCACGGTCCCACATTTCGTCTGAACCTACACGCTGTTCTGGACGAGTAGATAGCTTAACAACGATGCTTTCGAAGCCGAAAGTTGTGTAAGTATCGTAAACCATTTCAATACAAGCTTTAACTTCTTGTTGAACTTGGTCTTCAGTACAGAATACGTGAGCATCATCTTGAGTGAAGCCACGAACACGCATAATACCGTGAAGTGCGCCAGACGGCTCGTTACGGTGACATGAGCCGAACTCAGCCATACGTAGCGGTAGATCACGGTAAGATTTCAAACCTTGGTTGAAGATTTGAACGTGACCAGGACAGTTCATTGGCTTGATAGCGTATTCACGGTTCTCAGAAGAAGTTGTGAACATTGCTTCAGCGTACTTATCCCAGTGACCAGAGCGTTCCCAAAGAACACGGTCCATCATTAATGGGCCTTTAACTTCTTGGTAATCGTACTCAGTCAGCTTCTGACGAATAAATACTTCTAGCTCACGGAAGATAGTCCAACCGTTATGGTGCCAGAACACCATGCCTGGTGCTTCTTGCTGCATGTGGAATAGGTCAAGCGCTTTGCCGATTTTACGGTGGTCACGTTTAGCCGCTTCTTCTAGGCGCACAAGGTGAGCTTTAAGCGCCTTCTTGTCGTGGAATGCAGTGCCGTAGATACGTTGAAGCATCTTGTTGTCACTGTTACCACGCCAGTATGCACCTGCTACGTTAAGTAGAGTGAAGTGCTGGCAGAAGCTCATGTTAGGCACGTGTGGACCACGACACATATCGATGTATTCTTCGTGATGGTACAGGCCTGGACGATCGTCTTTAGAAACGTTCTCGTCCAAGATTTCAATCTTGTAAGTCTCGCCGCGAGCTTCGAATGCGTCGCGCGCTTCCTGCCAGCTAACTTTCTTCTTAACAACCTGGTACTTGGTCTTCGCTAGCTCTTTCATGCGCTTTTCAATCTTTTCTAGATCTTCTTGCGTTAGAGAGTGCTCAAGGTCGATATCGTAGTAGAAGCCGTTATCGATAGTAGGACCGATCGCCATTTTCGCTTCTGGAAAAAGCTGCTTAACCGCGTGGCCTAAAAGGTGAGCACAAGAGTGACGAACGATCTCAAGGCCATCAACTTCATCTTTAGCTGTGATGATTTCTAGGCTTGCATCGTTTTCGATAAGATCACAAGCATCAACACGCTCGCCATCTACACGACCAGCAATGGTTGCTTTCGCAAGACCAGGACCGATTGATAGGGCAACATCTAGAGTTGATACAGGGTTGTCAAATTGACGCTGACTACCGTCAGGAAGAGTAATAATTGGCATTATTTGTCCTTTACAGTGGTGTTGCACACCAAGCAACACATGAAAATGTTTAATATATGTCTTTCAATCAACTAGTACGTTGATTGGGGATATATGCATAATAAATATACCCACATAGAAGCAAATACAGATGCCACATTTGTGAGTAGCCGAACATTGTAACGAAATAATATGAAATGACAATGTTAGTCCCGTAGCACCACAAAAACTATATGACTGAAATGTCTCTTCTATATAGATCCTTCTAACGCCTTACCCATAGCTCAATCATTAATTCGTTGGCTTTATCTACAATACAAAAAAGCCGAACGTTTAAGTTCGGCTTTAGAAATCATATTGAACCTATTAATAGAAAGACACTACTAACAGAGAGGCAACTACGCACTCATGATTCTTGAAACTGCATTGCGAATATCTGAATCAGCAGCATTAGCAGGTAAGCTAAATGAAATATATTGGTCACCGCGGAAGCTCAGTGAGCGGTCAATTTCGGCTAAGCAATGAACCATAGAACCATCTACTATGAATGACAGTTCAATCTCTTTGTTATTCATAAAGCCGCCGCTGCGAAACTCAATCTCTTGGTAACAGCCTGAGCGAGAAGCAAAGCTATTGCCTTTTAAGAAGCCCTTCTCTACGTCTGCCTTCACCATTGCCATGCCCGATGCTTCCACACCTTGGATGATTTTAGCGACTGTTGGCAGTGGGTGTACGGAGATAAAGTCACGGTCTTTAGGGTCAATCGCGAAGCCAATATCTAGGTTGGTTTCTACCCAAACATGGCACTGGTTCATTTTTGCGTTCAACGCAGTCACTGGCGTTTCATCATTAAGTTTAAGACGGAATGGAACCAGTTTGGTTTCGCCCGGTTGGATCACGAAAGGCTCTACGGCTTGAATACGACCCAGTGAAAAAGTTTCGTAACTGGTGCTGTCTTCTGTTTCCACTTTCACTTCTGTGTTGAGAACCAAGTTAATCATATCGATTTGTTGCTCAACATCGCCACCAATGATGTGAACGTTACCAGACAACTCGCCACCTTGGAAAACGTCAATATTATCTAAGACGGTATCAACCTTTGCTGCACCAATGCCCAACGAGGCCTTCAATTTCTTAAACATATTATTTCCCTTTCTAATTATCTGATTTACGAATAGTTATTGCGTGACAATTTGCGACACTTGCCTCACAGAATCAAGCAATTTGCCCCATCTATGTTGAATAAGGTCACATTGCCCGAGGAAATGTTGAAATCATGAAAAAATCCGTTACTCTATTTGTATAGTCAAATAAGGTTTCATTATGTCGAAAGCGCCGCTCTACCTTCAGATAAAACAGTTCATAGACGACAAAATCACCAATGGTCACTGGCCGGTGGGTTATCAAATCACCACCGAACTCGAACTCACAGAGCAGTTCAATGTAAGTAGAATGACGGTCAACAAAGCCATTCGAGATCTTGTGTCTGAAGGCAAGCTCATCAGGAAACCAAGACTAGGTACTTTTGTTTGTGAACCAGACGAAAAAGCGCAATCTCCGCTGCTCGATATCAACAACATCGCACAAGAGATCAAAGACCGCGGCCAAACGTATACTAGCGAAGTTATCAAGCACGATAGCATCAAGGCTGATGAAAGCACGGCTACACGGTTAGGTGTGATGATTAACGCAGAGGTGTTCTATAGTGAAATCATACACTTTGCCGACAACACGCCGATACAACTGGAAGCGCGCTGGGTGAACTCTCAAGCCGCTCCAAAATACCTAGAGCAAGATTTTTCAACCTCTACACCCAACGAATACCTTTCAAAAAGCTGCCCGTTGAGTGCGATCGAACACACGGTTGAAGCTATTATTCCGGACTCTCAAATTAGAACGTCACTAAAGCTTTCTGAATCAGAGCCTTGCCTTCTTTTGAATAGAAGAACATGGAGTAAAGAACGTCTCATCAGCTTTGCATTACTCTACCATCCTGGCTCTAAGTACAAATTAAGCTCCAAGATACTTCTAGATTAAAGAACATCATCCTGATCGCCGATCACATTTTTGCAACATCAACTTGATTCGGCTCAGCGTTTAGCCTATTTATTTGTATATACATTTAATGTTTAGCAAAGATCTAGGTGATTATGAATTTGATCCTCAAAAACGCACGAGTGGTCTCCATGAGCTCGGGAGCCGACGGCTATCAGCCCTCTTCCTCTCAAGATATCGTTATCGAAAGTGGTAAAATCGTGTCTATCTCTTGTTCAAACCACGAAGTACATGCTTCTGAAATAGAACAACCGAGCATTGATAGCTCTGCGGATTACATCACCTATGATTGCAAGAACAAGCTCGTCACCCCAGGGCTGATTGATTGCCACACTCACCTCATATTTGCAGGCAATCGCGCCAACGAATTTGAACAGCGTTTGAATGGTGTCTCTTACACGGACATCGCCAAACAAGGCGGCGGGATTCTAGCAACAGTCACGGCAACACGCGCAGCACAAGAGTCTGAACTGGTTGAAATGGCATTACCGAGACTCGATGGCCTGCTAAGAAGTGGCGTAACCAGCATCGAAGTAAAATCTGGCTATGGTTTAACACTTGAAGATGAACTCAAGATGTTACGCGCGGCTAAAGCGTTAGAAAATCATCGTCGTATTAAGATCACCACTACTCTCCTCGCTGCCCATGCTGTACCACCAGAATATAAAGAGCAGCCCGATCGTTACATTGATCTGGTCTGCCAAGAGATTATCCCTAAAGCTGTAGAGCAAGGGTTAGCTGATGCAGTTGACGTGTTTTGCGAATCTATCGGCTTCAACCTAGAACAAACCGAACGCGTATTTGCAGCGGCTAAACAGCATGGCCTCGCGATTAAAGGCCACACTGAACAACTTTCGAATATGGGTGGCAGCGCGCTTGCAGCAAAATACGGTGCACTCTCTGTTGACCATGTTGAATACCTTGATGAAACCGGAGTCAAAGCGCTGGCAGAATCAGGCACAGTTGCAACCTTATTACCCGGCGCTTTCTATTTCCTAAAAGAGACTCAACAGCCACCTATTGCCCTACTTCGCGAACACAACATTCCAATGGCGATAGCGACCGACTTAAACCCCGGTACTTCTCCTTTTGCTGACCTAACGTTAATGATGAACATGAGCTGCACCCTGTTTGGCACAACGCCTGAAGAAGCACTGCGTGGCGTGACGTGTAATGCTGCGGCTGCCATTGGCGACTCACAAACCAAAGGCAAAGTCGAAGTGGGTTATGCCGCTGATTTAGCTATCTGGAATATCGACCACCCTGCCGATCTAAGCTATCAAGTAGGTGTACCTCATCTGCATAAACGCATTGTTAATGGCGAGGTGTGTCATGACTCAATCTAAGTCCAACGGCATTCAAGAGAACGTAAAAACCATACATAACTTTGTGTGGACTGGGCGTAATGATCTTGAAGATGGCGCACTCGGCACTCGCGTTCATCACATTACCAAGCAAGTGCAAAGTAGTGATTTAAGTGACGATCTGACTGACAGCGCTATCGCCTTGGTGGGCTTTGCCAGCGATGCCGGTGTCGCAAGAAATAAAGGACGCGTGGGCGCGAAACAAGCACCCAACCTGATTCGTCAAGCGTTAGCTAATATGGCTTGGCACAGTGACGCACACATCGCGGATCTCGGTGATATCGAGTGTAATGATGGTCAGCTCGAAGTTAGCCAAAAACAGTGTGCTTCTGTGATTGCCAATGTTCTATCCACTAACAAAGTGATTACCCTTGGCGGCGGTCACGAAGTGGCTTGGGCATCGTTCCAAGGCCTCGCTGAGCATCTACATAAAAAAGCTGAACACCTTGATAAAATTCAACCAGAGCGCAAACCTAAGATAGGCATCGTTAACTTTGATGCTCACTTTGATCTTCGTGAATTTGAAAGCGACATCGCTGACGTCAAACCAAGCTCAGGCACACCGTTTAACCAAATAAGTGACTACTGCCAAACGTATCAATGGCCGTTTCATTACGCTTGTCTTGGTGTGAGTGCAGCTAGCAATACCAAAGCGCTGTTTAACAAAGCCGACCAACTGGGCGTTTGGTATGAACACGACCGCAACATGACCCAAGTAAACCAAGCCGCTCAACTGGTTAAGTTGCAAAAATTCATCGCTGACTGTGATTACCTCTATCTCACTATTGATCTCGATGTCTTCCCTGCGGCGACTGCACCGGGTGTAAGTGCACCAGCAGCAAGAGGCGTGAACTATGAAGCACTCGCTCCTTTTCTAGAACAGATTTTCAAACACAGTGAAAAACTCATTATCGCGGACATTGCGGAATATAACCCAGACTACGACATCGATGGCCAAACGGCTCGATTGGCGGCACGTTTGTGTTGGGATATTACCAGTGCAATGGCAGGCGACTAATCCAGCTATACCGATAACTACAACTACAACTACAACTACAACGATATAACGTGAAACAGAAGGAATTCCAAAATGACGGAACACCACAACAGTGACCCTCGTCTCGACACGACTCGCGAAATTCGCGCACCTCATGGCACCACTTTGCGCGCTAAATCTTGGTTAACAGAAGCACCGCTGCGTATGCTGATGAACAACCTAGACCCTGATGTGGCAGAACACCCACATGCACTGGTTGTGTATGGCGGTATCGGTCGCGCGGCACGTGATTGGAAATGTTATGACAAGATTGTTGAAGTATTAGAGCGTTTAGAAGACGATCAAACGTTACTTGTTCAATCAGGTAAACCTGTAGGCGTATTCCCGACTCATAAAAACGCACCTCGCGTACTGATCGCTAACTCGAACCTTGTTCCACACTGGGCAAACTGGGAACACTTCAACGAACTCGATAAAGAAGGCTTGATGATGTACGGCCAAATGACCGCAGGTAGCTGGATTTACATTGGCTCACAAGGCATCGTTCAAGGTACTTACGAAACCTTTGTCGCTATCGCGAAGAAGCACTTCCTAGGTGAAGCGAATGGCAAGTGGGTTCTAACTGGCGGCCTTGGCGGTATGGGCGGCGCTCAGCCTCTTGCTGCAACTATGGCTGGCTTCTCAATGATCGCGGTTGAATGTGATGAATCACGAATCGACTACCGCTTACGTACTGGCTATGTAGACAAAAAAGCCACCAGTTTAGATGAAGCAATGGCAATGATTAAAGAGTCAGACACACCTATCTCTGTTGGTCTATTAGGTAACGCCGCAGACGTATTCCCAGAGTTAGTTGAACGTAACATCACGCCTGACGTAGTAACTGACCAAACATCTGCCCACGATCCACTGAACGGTTACTTACCGCAAGGTTGGACAATGGAGAAAGCAGCGCAAGAGCGCACCATTGATGAAGCAAAAGTGGTGAAAGCCGCGAAACAATCGATGGCGATTCAAGTTCAAGCGATGCTCGACCTACAATACCGCGGCGCAGCAACCGTAGATTACGGCAACAACATTCGCCAAATGGCACTAGAAGAAGGCGTGGAAAACGCATTTGATTTCCCAGGCTTCGTTCCTGCTTATATTCGACCTTTATTCTGCGAAGGTATTGGTCCTTTCCGTTGGGCTGCCCTATCTGGTGACCCGGAAGACATCTACAAAACAGACCAAAAAGTAAAAGAACTGATTCCAGACAACCCGCATCTACATAACTGGCTAGATATGGCGCGTGAACGCATTCAGTTCCAAGGCCTACCAGCGCGTATTTGTTGGGTTGGATTGAAAGATCGTGAACGTTTAGGCCAAGCATTCAATGAAATGGTTAAAAATGGCGAACTAAAAGCACCAGTTGTTATCGGTCGTGACCACCTAGATTCAGGTTCAGTAGCGAGCCCGAACCGCGAAACTGAAGGCATGATGGATGGCTCAGATGCAGTGTCTGATTGGCCTCTATTGAATGCCCTTCTGAACACAGCTGGTGGCGCAACTTGGGTTTCTTTGCACCACGGTGGCGGCGTTGGTATGGGCTTCTCACAACACTCGGGTATGGTGATTTGTTGTGACGGCAGTGAAGATGCTTCGCAACGTATTGCTCGCGTACTTCACAATGATCCAGCAACCGGCGTGATGCGTCATGCAGATGCGGGTTACGATATTGCCAAGCAGTGTGCTAAAGAACAGAAGCTTGATTTACCTATGCTAAACGAAGAACTTCGTCGCCTTTAATACCTGGAGATAACATGTTGAATTTATTACTTAAGCCAGGACTTCTAGGCCTATCTGAACTTCGTAAAATCAGCCGTAGCCCTGTGAACCTGTCACTGGATCCTGCAGCTATCCCTGATATTGAAGCGAGCATGCACGTTGTCGAACAAGTGATTGCTGAAGATCGCACTGTATACGGCATCAACACAGGTTTTGGCTTACTAGCAAATACCAAAATCGCCCCTGAAGATCTCGAAGTTCTACAGAAAAGTATCGTACTTTCTCACGCAGCGGGCATTGGCAAATTTATGTCTGATGAAACCGTGCGTTTGATGATGGTATTGAAGATTAACAGCTTGTCTCGCGGTTACTCGGGTATCCGCCTCAAAGTGATTAATGCCCTTATTGATCTTGTAAACGCACAGGTTTACCCATGTGTACCACAGAAAGGCTCAGTAGGTGCATCTGGAGATCTTGCTCCCCTTGCCCACATGAGTACCGTTCTGCTAGGTGAAGGTCAAGCACGTCACAACGGCAAGATCATCACAGGTTTAGAAGCAATGCAGATCGCAGGCCTTGAGCCAATCACGTTAGCGCCGAAAGAAGGCTTAGCGCTGTTAAATGGCACACAAGCATCGACTGCATTCGCATTAGAAGGTCTGTTCGCAGCGGAAGACTTGTTTGCATCTGCAACAGTGTGTGGCGCGATGTCTGTTGAAGCAGCACTCGGTAGTCGCCGCCCATTTGACCCTCGTATTCACCGCGTTCGTGGTCATCGTGGCCAAATGGATGCAGCGCTTGCTTACCGCCATATGCTCGATCAAAAGAGTGAGATTGGTGAATCACACACTTGTTGTGAAAAGGTTCAAGATCCTTACTCACTGCGTTGTCAGCCTCAAGTGATGGGTGCCTGCTTACAGCAGATTCGTAACTCAGCTGAAATTTTAAATGTTGAAGCGAACTCGGTATCGGACAACCCGCTGGTTTTCGCTGATGATGGCGATATTATTTCAGGGGGTAACTTCCACGCAGAACCCGTCGCAATGGCAGCCGATAACCTTGCGTTGGCCATTGCCGAGATAGGTAGCCTGTCTGAACGAAGAATGGCATTGCTGATTGATAGTGCACTAAGCAAACTACCACCTTTCTTGGTCGATAACGGCGGCGTGAACTCAGGCTTTATGATTGCTCAGGTTACCTCTGCAGCATTGGCGAGTGAGAACAAAACCTTAGCGCATCCTGCGTCAATAGACAGCCTACCTACTTCTGCAAACCAAGAAGACCACGTATCAATGGCCACCTTTGCCGCTCGTAGGCTTAGATACATGGCTGAAAACACCCGTGGAATATTGGCAGTAGAATACTTAGCAGCAGCACAAGGACTCGATTTCCGAGCACCAAATCTATCGTCCCCTCGTGTCGAAGAAGCGAAACAGATTCTGCGTGAAAAAGTCAGCTTCTACGATAAAGACCGATATTTTGCTCCGGATATTGAACAAGCTAACCTATTACTCAAGTTATCAGTGCATAACCACCTAATGCCTGAGGGGACTCTGTGTAGCTTTTAAGACAGAAACAATCTGAACAACGCTCATTAGAGTGTTATATAAACAAGGGCTATTGATTAGCCCTTGTTGCATTGAGCTAATCACCATATCCTCCTTAAAATCCCCACATACCATCCAACGTATTTATCTAATCGGTTGATATATAAGAAAAGTTAACTGGATAGACCATTAGAGCGAAGTTAGTTAGCTATAATCCACCCCAGATTTGATGACTAATAGCGATACTATGTTTCTGACACCTTACTTTTCTACTGAAGACAATCAATTTCAATTCACTCGTGAACAGGCTAGCCACTTTGCTAAAAAAGTAGCCGCTGACTTCAACCCAATTCACGATGAAGACAACAAGCGCTTCTGCGTGCCTGGCGACCTTTTGTTTGCAGTTCTTCTGCAGAAAGAAGGCATCAGCCAAAAAATGCGTTTTGATTTTTCAGGTATGGTTGGTAACGGTATTGCGCTAAGCGTTGACAACAAATGTGAGAAAGAAAGCTCACTGGTTGACGAGAAAGGCAAAGAGTACCTACACATGTCTTGTGAAGGTGAAAAGAGCCACGACCAAGCGTTCATCGAGCACGTAGTAACAAACTACGTTAAGTTCTCTGGCATGAACTTCCCACACATCATGGTTCCTCTTATGGAAGAACAACAGATGATGATCAACTGCCAACGTCCTCTTGTGATTTACGAGAGCATGGAAGTTGAATTTACTCGCCTAGACCTGTCTCACCCAGAAGTTGAATTCTCTGGCGCAACTTTTGATGTTGAAGGCAAGCGTGGCATCGTGACTCTGAACTTCGACTTCAAAGAAGACGGCGAAGTAGTCGGTAAAGGCGTGAAGCGCATGGTAGCAAGTGGTCTTAAGCCATACGACCAAGCTTCTGTCGACGACCTAGTAAACCGCTTCAACGAGCGTAAAGAGATGTTTCTAGCTCAGTTCGCAGCTGCCGCTTAATCAGCATCCTTATTTACACATCTCGATGTAAATAAGCTCTAGAGTAAGATCAATAAAGCCCAGCTTGATATCCTCAAGCTGGGCTTTTTCATTCTTAACAATAGACCATGGTTTAAATGACAGTCACAGGTCTTTAATGACTACCTTTCCTCTTAAATAACGAAAATGACTTACGTCTCATCGCGCCGCCTAAAAGCATCACCAGCCAATACCAACCTAGTGAACCACCTGTCTTTTTGATGATTGGGTCTTCCGTTAAGCTTAACTCTTTAATCTCATCGGTATAAGCAAAGTTCTTAATGGTCACTCTGTCATGCCCTGCAGCCCCCACCTCATCTTTGCTGTACGCAATCATAAAACTATTGTCTTTAGCTCTCGCCATTGGCAATTCAACAGTCCCAGATAGTTGCCCCGCAAACGCGCCGACTTCAAAGCCGTTAATATAGATCTCCATATAGTCATGTTCTTCTTCAGAAAATACGGTTAGATCCAAAGACACAGTACCAGTTGGGATACCTTCAACAATGAATGCGGTGGATTGGCCATTGCCGATATCCGGTGAAGCTATCGTATTCCCTTCAACATCCCAAGCTTCGGTGCTGTATACACCATTTTTAGGTAGAGTGACGAGCACGTTCACCGTGTCAGAAACCTCATTCGCGCCAATAGCATATGCCTTTGACGTCACCACATCGACTAGTGAGTCGGTCGAAAGCTTGACACCAAAACCATGGTTACCCACTGAGTCTATGTTGTAGCTTACAGCCACTTCACAACTCTCATTCGGCGATAGCGTCATACAACTATTGCTCTTTATGATTGCACTGCCATTGTAAGTTATGGGATCGTTTGTACCGACAGCTAAAGATACGTTGGTTACATTAATCTCTTGATCTGATTTGTTCGTAAATTCAAACTTGTGTTCAAGTAGGCCCAAAGGTTGAGCGCCTAACATCACTTTAGTTTGGTAACTAAAACCTGCCGTCTTCTTATCAATCCAGTCAGCAAAGTGGCTTATGTTGGTGTATACGCCGAATGCATTTGGCTGTGCACAACCTTCCCCCCAACTCACAAGACCTAGCTGTTCGTAGTTACCATTGGTGTATAACATGATTGGGCCACCGCTATCTCCATTACATGAGTCACGACCACCTTCTTTGTAACCAGCACAAAAAGCATCAGAGCCAATATCTGAATATCCATCTCCTTGACCAAGGTTACATTCACGCTGACTAACCAAGGGAACATTCACTTGATGCAACTTACTCGTCGATGAGTATTGCTCTTCTGATGAATTCTGGTCACCCCACCCTATGACCGTTAGCATCTGACCTGCATTCAAATTATCACGGACATGACCATCGACAAGGTTGACCGCAGACTTCGTGGGCCTGTCACTAAGCTCAATAATGGCAATGTCATTGCTCGCAGGCTCTTGAGTATAATTTTCATGGGTATAAATTTGCTCAACAGAATAGCGGTGCTGCTCTACGTCGGGCGAAGAAAGATCAGAGACACCAATGACAACCTCAAAATCTTGGTTACTGCTTGCTTCGATACAGTGTGCTGCTGTGAGTACATATCGCTCACCAATGAAACTTGCGCCGCAGAACTGCCCTTCGTAGGCGTCCATATTTTTTGAAACGAGAGCGACCATGAATGGCCAACTACCTTTTGTCGCTTCGTTACCGTTGATAATTTGAGGGGAGATATCTGCCAACACCGGCATTGAAGAGAGGCCAACCGCATAAATACTTAGTGGCAGCCATTTTGTCTGGATAACTTTCATTACCTAACCTTTCATTTGTTTTAATAATGACGGGCAGGTTATTTGATAAAAAATAAATATAAAAGGTAAGCACACCAAAATATGGCTTACCTTGAAAACGTAACGGATATTAGTGATTGGTTAACTCATTACCCCACAGAAAAAATCACACCCAACGTCTAACCTTTTGTTTGTAATCAACATATTCCGCACCGAACAATTGCTCTAGTGCTCGCTCTTCTGGTTTGATTTGGAAGTAATTCATGTAGATTACGAAGCCAAAGCTGAGTAGTACACTGAAGATATTCTGGAAGAAGTAACCAAAGCTGAACAGTAAGATGAATAGCCCTAGATACATTGGGTTTCGCGTGTAGCCAAAAATCCCGCTATCGACGACGGTAGAAGCTGTCCCGACCTTAATAGGATTAACAGTAGTTTTCTGTTTTCGAAATTCCCAAACACCAGCCAATCCAATAACACCGCTCAAAACTATTCCGACACCAAGAATGATGAACTTAAACGGCAATCCTACTGCCCCTGTATTCAACTGTTGAGCGCTGAAGTAAGAGGCGACTAAGACCAATATAAAAAGAGCAACCGGGGGGACTTTTAATTCAAGAAATCTCATAGCTTTCCTTATTAACAATTCCATTGTTAGTTTAGAAAAAAGCCCAGCAATTGCTGGGCTAAATGTATTAAAGAATTTTGGCTAGCGCCTGTAATGGGTGGGCAAGCTTCTCACCCTCAAAACGCTTCACTTGGCTTCGGCATGAATATCCTGTCACTAAGCAACGCTCTTTCGGTAAGTCTTGCATCCTTGGCTTCCAACTTAGACCGTATATGTCTTTCGACATTTGTAGCTTATCGACTTCGTGACCAAAAGTACCCGCCATACCACAACAGCCGACAGGAACACTGGTTAACGCAGCACCAAAGTGTTTAAAGATTGCGCCCCACTCTTTTTCAGCGTTTGGCATCTTGGTCTTCTCAGTACAGTGAGCGAACAAGTACCACATCTCTTCACTTGATGAGCGCGCTTCGAATTCACCCAACGATGGCATTAACCATTCATGCACCGTGAGCACATCAAAGTCGCCACGTTTGTCACCTAAGATCTCGACATATTCATCGCGATAACAAAGTACTAACGCCGGATCGACACCCACTAAAGGAATGCCGATGTCAGCTACCATCGACAAGAAATCAGAAGTCGATTTAGCCTCACGTGCAAAACGATTTAAGAAACCCTTGATGTGCAGCGCTTTACCATTCGGTTTGAACGGCAGTAGTACTGGTGTTTTGCCAAGCTTTTGAGCCAGAGTGACGAAGTCTTCAATCACCTCTGCATCATAGAAGCTGGTAAACGGGTCTTGAACGATCAACACATGCTGTTTCTTCTGTTCAGAAGACAAGCCTTCTAAATACTGTAAGTCGAAGAGTTGCAGCTCTTTATTTGACAGACGATTTTTTAGCGTCGGCACCGACATCAGTGGTGCATCAACATAACCAATCGTTTTAGCCGTTGCGGTTTGGATCCACTTTTGACCCAATGCTGCGTTCACCACTTTCGGCGCTTTCGCCATCAATGGCAGCATGGTCTCGATATTAGCCACCAAGTAATCTTTCGCAGGACGTTGGTAGCGAGAGTAATAGATATTTAAGAATCGTGAACGGAAACTCGGCACATCAACTTTGATCGGACACTGGCTCGCACATGCTTTACATGCAAGACAACCGTTCATCGCTTCATGGACTTCATGCGAGAAATCGTACTCATGGCGTTTGTTCATCGTGTTGCGAACACGCTCAACCATGGTTTTAACGGGTGTGTTGTCTTTCAACGCTTCTTGTTCAAGGTCGAGAATATCTACACCTTGTTCAGTCAGTTGGCGCAACCATTCTCGAACCAAGCCTGCGCGGCCTTTCGGTGAATGACGTCGGTCAGCCGTAACTTTCATTGAAGGACACATTGGCGAGCTCGTATCGTAGTTGAAACACAAGCCGTTACCGTTACATTCCATCGCTTGCTTGAAGCTGTCACGAACTTGTACGTCGATCTGACGATCGTAGAAACCACGCTTAGTATCAGTGACCTTCACCAATTCAGCGTCACTTTCTAAGGGCGTACAGATCTTGCCAGGGTTCATTTTGTTGTGCGGGTCGAATGCCGCTTTAACACGTCTTAATTCGGTAAATAGCTCTTCACCAAAGAAGTCTGGTCCATACTCAGAACGGAAGCCTTTACCGTGTTCACCCCACATTAAGCCACCGTATTTCGCCACCAGCTTAACCACTTCATCAGAGACCTCATGCATCAAGGCTTCTTGCATCGGGTCACACAAATCTAATGCTGGACGAACGTGCAAAACGCCAGCATCAACGTGACCAAACATGCCGTAGTTCAACTCTTTTGAATCAAGCAGGACTCTAAACTCAGCGATGAAGTCAGCCAAGTTTTCAGGTGGGACACAAGTATCTTCCGCAAAAGCGACTGGCTTAGCTCGGCCTTTCGCCGCACCTAATAAACCCACCGCTTTCTTACGCATGTTGTAGATTCGGCCAATGCTCGCCAAGTCGCTACACACTTGGAAGCCAATCACGCCCGCTTCTTCGCTTTCAACCATGGTTTCAAGGCGCGCAGTCAGCGCTTGAACTTGCTGTTCAACTTCCGCTTCATCTTGACCTGCAAACTCAACCATATTGATGCCAAGCATCTCTTTGTTCGGTACATCGGTCAGCAGGTCGCTCACGGTGTGCCAAACAATATCTTGCTTCGCTAAGTTCAATACTCTTGAATCCACCGTTTCAACAGACAGCGCTTTAGCTTCTACCATGAACGGCGCATTACGCAGCGCAGAATCAAACGTGTTGTATTTGACGTTGACCAGTGTGCGCGCTTTTGGAATCTTGGTTAAGTTTAACTTTGCTTCTGTAATGAATGCTAACGAGCCTTCAGCGCCACATAGAACGCGAGTCAGGTCAAAGCTATCGTCTTGTTCACTTATCGCGTTCTTTAGGTCATAGCCTGTTAAGAAGCGGTTCAGCGGAGGGAATTTATCTAAGATTTGAGCGCGCTTGTCTCTACAAACCGCCTCAGTCACCGCAAGTGCATGGTGAGCGAATTCACCCTCAACGGGTAAGCCATGTGATAAATCAGATTCTAGACATGAACCATCTGCGAACACCGCTTGCAGCGACAATACATGGTCTGACGTTTTACCGTACTTCAATGACCCTTGACCCGAAGCATCGGTATTGATCATGCCGCCTAAAGTTGCTCGGTTACTGGTAGAAAGGTCTGGAGAGAAAAAGTAACCATAAGGGCGAACTGCATCATTCAATTGATCTTTAACGACACCAGACTGAACTCTTACCCAGCCTTCTTTCTCGTTAATCTCAAGAACCTTATTCATGTATCTTGATAGGTCAACCACGATACCTTTTGTTAAAGATTGTCCGTTGGTTCCCGTACCACCACCGCGAGGGGAGAAAGTCACACGTTCGTAAGCGGATTTAGAAACCACTTTACCGATAAGCACAACGTCTTGCGTTGTTTTAGGAAGGATGACCGCCTGCGGCAATTGCTGATAGACACTGTTATCAGTCGCCACAGCCAAACGGCTAGAATATTGAGATTCAATGTCGCCAGTAAAGCCCGCTGTTTTTAGTTCATCTAAAAAGCGTACGACAACTGGATCGACATCAGCATTGAGTTGAAGTCTTGGTAACATTTGCTTCCTGCCCCTACTTCGCTGATCCTATCAGCATTGGGTTATCTGAGATTTTTAATAATTTTCTTTGAATTTCGTCACTTTACTACTATTAAGATCATATAAAAAGGTGATCAAATCAGAATCTCAGTGCAAGAATGGAGAAATAGTCACTTTCGTCTTAATTCAGTAGCAATATACTGAATAACATTTTGTTTAAGACATCTCCACGAGCACATCACAATGAAAAAAAACAAAACAGTCACAACTGAAGATATCCTTCTTAAACTATGCCAATCAGTCTCAAGCGTACTTACTTCAGCGACGGCTTCTCAGGTGTCCTATTCAGCCATGGTTCAAAAGATCAACAAGACAAGCTTAAAGCCAGACTTTGGTTGCTTCGTTCTGTTTGACGGCGGTTTTTCTGGTCTTGTTGTTATCAATTTTACGTCGAAAGCAGCGCTAGAGATCTACACCAATTACATGCGCAATATGGGCATGCCTGAAAACGAACTCGCTGTACTTCATACTTCAGACGAAGTAGGTGATGTATTAGGTGAATTGATGAACCAATTGGTTGGTGACTTCACCAATAAGATCCGTAAAGAGCTACAAACTAACATCACACAAAACCAACCGAAGATGCTTGCGCTGAACAAGCAAGTGAACTTGTCTGTTGATACCAACCTAGATCGCCCACAAGCTCGCCGTGTGACCTTCTCTACTGCAAATAACAACATCTTCTATCTTGAGCTTGCAATGGATAAGACAGAGTTCATCCAGTTGGAAGAATTTGAAATCGCAGAAGACGAATGCCCGGATAGCATTCTTGAAGCAACTCAGAAAAAAATGCAAGAATCAAACAAGCCAGCACAAAGCTCAGGCAACGATTCTGCAGCAGATCTACTCGATGAACTGGGTATCTAGCGTGCTAATGCTCTAGTCACTCTAAAAAATCAAGTCACTAACGCCATCAATGCTCTTGATGGCGTTTTTGTTTGTGTAACCAAGCTAGCTTCTGCTGTCCGATATTCCCCGTCTCACTGAGTCATCAAACGAGTTTTGCCTTTCTGTTACCCGCGAAAACATGTAAAATGTTGGACTTTTAAAAATTTGCGGTACTGATTAAATTGTCGATGGATAAGAAAAAAGCCCTAAAGAAAATTGCCAAGTGTCTTGAGCTTGGAAATTCTGCGAACGTCAATGAAGCTGCCAATGCGATAAAAATGGCGCATAACTTGATGCTGAAATATGGTCTCGAAAAAGACGATATTGAATTTATCAAGATGGGGAAAACTCAGTCCAGTCACCTGTTACCTGCAAATATCAGTTCTACACTGCTGCGTGTTATTCGCGGTATCAACACCAAGTTTGGCGTAGAAGCCGTGTTACTGAATCACAAAGGCCTTAAGCGTGTTGAGTTCATTGGTGAAGCCGATCGCGCTATCTTCGCAGCCTTTGCGTTCGATATTATTTATCGCGAACTGAATGAGCACACTGGCCAATTCAGAAATAGCTTTGCTGGTTCAGGCACAGGATCCTTAGAAGTGACACGTCGCGTTAACTCGTTTGTTTCAGGTTGGGTAGAAGGTGCGCTTGAAAAGCTGCCAACCATCACTCCAGACGACGAATCAAACAACAAGATCAATAACTACATTGATAAAGAATTCAAAAATATAGACCGCGAAACGTTCAAGCAACAACTCAAAGAAGCGATGAAAAACCTTACTGCTGATTATGAAGTTGGTTTGAAGAAAGGTCGTAAATTGTCTGTTAATCGACCTGTTGGCGGCACCCAGGCAGCTAAAAAAATCACCAAATCGTAGAGCATGTCATTTACCTACATCATAATGCTTGCTCTTTACATTTCCTCAGCAGATTGTTAAAACCATCAACAATATTTATAGGACTATATGTTTGTCATTCGTAACTCATGCGTTTGACAGTAGTACATGATGGAGAAAATACGTTGAAGAAAATCACACTAGCCCTAGCACTTACTGTCGCTCTAACGGGTTGTCAGGCAACTCAACGCCAAAACGCGACAACTGGCGAATCTGAGACTAACTCTGCAACTCAAGGCGCTCTAATTGGTGCACTCGCTGGTGCCGTTGCTGGTGCTGCAACTGGTGACTCTAAAGACCGTGGTAAACGTGCACTTATCGGCGCAGCAGGTGGTGCGGCTGTTGGTGGTGGTATTGGTTACTACTTTGACCGACAAGAAGCAGCCCTTCGTGAAGAGCTAATGAATTCAGGCGTTCAAGTTGAACGCGTCGGTGAGAACCAACTTCTACTTCGCCTAGAAAACGGCATCGGTTTTGATTCTGGCTCTTACGCTTTGGAATCAAGCATTCACAACACCCTTCGCGGCGTTGCTCGCATCCTCGTTGAATACCCAGACACTAGCCTAGTGATTGAAGGTCACACTGACAGCACTGGTAGCGAATCGACGAACCAAATCCTTTCTGAGCGTCGTGCTGAATCTGTTCGCGCATTCTTGATCTCTCAAGACGTTGCAGCAGGTCGTGCTATTGCTCGTGGTAACGGTGAACGTTACCCTCTATGTGACAACAATACCTCTCAAGGTCGTGCTTGTAACCGTCGCGTAGAAATTCAAATCTTGCCGCTTAAGTAGCACGATTAAAGCCCAGTCCGTCTTTATCTATTGAATTAACCTCTATATAGTTGTTTATCAGTTATGTTACTCAATTAATGTAATACTAATAACCAACAACCATAAAGCGTATTCATACTGACATATCGACTCTGGGCTTTTTTACGAGACTTATCTTTTGCTTATCCTAATCCTATCCAACTTTTTGTCATCGTCACTGCTTAGAACTCTATTTCTAGCCCTCATCTTTTCCACGATACCGTTGGCCACACCACATTTAGTGCACGCTGCAAGTAATGACGAGCTTTCGCTAGAATCACAACCTCAAGATCCCATTTCTCAATACCAATTAGCTCAAGCTTATGAATCGGGTGTTGACGTCCCTCTTAGCACCAGTGATGCATTATATTGGTACACGCAATCAGCAGAAAGCGGTAACCCAAACGCGCAATTTAGACTGGGCGAATGGTACTTGGCAGGAACTGGTGTTGAACAAAGTAATAAGCTTGCTTTGGAATGGTTTATTAAAGCAGCATTGCAAGGTAACCAGCGCGCGCCTATCGAAGTCGCAAAGATCTACGAATCCTCGCTAGAACAAGACCTCCTTCAACCGCTAGATGAAGCGCAGCTATGGTATGAAGCAGCCTTAAAAGATAATCCACAAGCAGAAGTGGGGTACAACCGTATTTTGGAAGCGCAATTCAATCAGCAACGTGCAAAGCAGATCTCTTCGATTGAGAAGCTCAACGACAACGTCAAAAATAAAACCAGCGCGAATCAAGGGCTATCTAATCAACAGGGAGCAAGCACTCTCCCTTCGCCTCTGCCATACGAAGAGCAGGCGACACGTTCCAACCTAACGTATTCAGACTATCTGATTGGCACAGCCTTGACCGTGTTGATTTCAATTATCAGCATCATTGCGACTCTCGTTATCTTAAGAAAAAGACAAGCTCTAAAGTCAGGTGATTCGCGACAGCAACAACAATCACTTGAAGCGCAGCTTAGCTCGAAGGACCATACGATTAAGCAGCAGAAACGCCAGCTGCACACTATGTTCCACGAATTGAAGAAGCAGAAAAACAGTAAAGGTCTGAGTAATTTGCAGGTGGCCTGCGCGCTATTTGGCTACACACCTAGCTCAATCCCTGACCAAAAAAGCATCAAGATCCGATACAAACAGCTATCAAAGATCTACCATCCAGATGGTCACGGATGTGACGAAGAAATGAAACGTTTGAACAATGCGCTAAAAACCATTTTACAAAATGTTACAAAACCGTAAACAAATACACATCTTCATTTTTCTAGATCTCAAAGATATCGATTTTATTGGTGTTGCAATCGATCCCCCTCTCAAAAACGGGTAACAAACTATTAACTAATGGG
This sequence comes from Vibrio sp. BS-M-Sm-2, assembly GCF_041504345.1. Classification (NCBI taxonomy): domain Bacteria; kingdom Pseudomonadati; phylum Pseudomonadota; class Gammaproteobacteria; order Vibrionales; family Vibrionaceae; genus Vibrio; species Vibrio sp. BS-M-Sm-2. The sequence continues at coordinate 3,368,345 of NZ_CP167894.1, read as the reverse complement.
TCTTACTTGTGTCATAATTTGCGCCGAAAATACACCTGACTTAAACAGGTGAGGAGAGAATATGTTCACAATAGAAGGCGTTTGTGATTGGTGCAAAAAGCCAAGCCTAGTTAAAAAGCACGACTACCTAGATGGTAAGTGTCATCATGCATGTAAAGAGTGCAATGATATTGCAACCATTGATGTTCGCCAGTTCAATATTGGTGAAATGGAAATGAGAGCAAAACTCTCCCAAGCGACATTGAGATAAGCAACACCGTGAAATATAAGAAAGCGCCTAAGGCGCTTTTTTTGTGCCTGTGGTTTTAGATCTTCTATCTCTATCTCTATCTCTATCTCTATCTCTATCTCTATCTCTATCTCTATCTCTATACAGGTGTATACAGTACTTTTCTGTCAAAACCACTGTATACACCTGTATAAAGCTCACATTTTTTCAACTTATGAGACAAAATAGCAAATTCATTCAAATTTAATTTATCAAATTATTTCAATGACTTAATTGCATTTCATTCATAATATCAGACGAAATCGTCCAATAATCCCGCAAAAAACGCTTGATCTTATAAGCAACTAAAACTACTGTATACACATACAGCATGTATATAAGGACAGCAAAATGATTCAAGCACACGTTAAAGCACAACACTCTAGCCCGCTAGTTCACTGCGCATTTACATCAGTTTCTCGTAAAAGCAAAAATTCAAACGAGGAAGCGTTGTTTGCAAGAATGGCGTTGCTGTCCAATCAACATCAGTGGTTACTGTTTACAGCTCAAACACCAAGACCATCGGCAAAGCAGCTTAAGCAACATAATGTTTGCTGTGACCGCGTTATTCATATGAAAGCCTCTCACCAGATGACGGAAGTTGAAACGGTCGAGAAAGCCATCCGCTCTAAGAATGCGAGTGCGATTGTTGCAAGTGCATCGATTGATCAGTTCAGCCAACAGTACCTAAGAACATTAGGGTTACGTTTTCAATGTGAAGTCTTCTTTATGGATGCAAATTCAGAGCGTATTCACTAAGCTACCTTGCTTAGCCTTTTAGCTAACAAACATAGCTTAACCTTTGAGCTCACAAAACATAGCTCCAAAACACAGTCCAAATATACTGCCTTCCCCTGCCCTATAATTCGCCAATTTTTTAGCGGATTGTTAGGCGGGGGTTTTTATTTAAACAATAGATTTAGCAATCGTTTGCTTTTTTCTCTGGAAGCAAATAGTAGATTGAGTATAATGCCCGTCTAATCATGTGCACATTGCACTTCTCTGTATGACGTTTGATAAAAGATAGGAATGTCTAAATGAGCCTCGCTGATCAAGTTCTTGCCGTAAATGATGACCTCCCAATCCGCACTGATAAACCTGTCCACAGTGGCAAGGTTCGTTCGGTTTACTGGTTAACTGAAGAAGATAGCCAACGACTAATTAAAGAGAAAGGCTACGATGTAGCACCAGATGCACCTTTAGCAATCATGGTGATCAGTGACCGTATCTCTGCATTTGATTGTATCTGGCGTGGTGAAGGGAATCTGAAAGGTGTTCCAGGTAAGGGAGCGGCTCTGAACGCTATCTCTAACCACTGGTTCAAATTGTTTAAAGACAACGGACTTGCTGACAGTCATATTCTTGATATCCCTCACCCGTTCGTATGGATTGTACAAAAAGCTCGCCCAGTGATGATTGAAGCGATTTGTCGTCAATACATCACAGGTTCTATGTGGCGTGCTTACGCAAATGGCGAGCGTGAATTCTGTGGTATCGAGATGCCTGAAGGCCTTGAGAAAGACAAAAAGTTGCCTGAGCTACTGATCACGCCTTCAACAAAAGGGATTTTGAAAGGCATTCCTGGCGTTCCAGAAGCTGATGATGTGAACATCACACGTAGCAACATCGAAGATAACTTTGCAGCGTTCAACTTTACTCAAGCAAGTGACATCGCGCATTACGAGAAGCTGCTAAAAGAAGGCTTCAACGTGATCAGTCAAGCACTGGCGAAAGTAGACCAAACCTTTGTCGACACTAAGTTCGAGTTCGGTTACGTGAACGATGCTCAAGGCAAAGAGAAGCTTATCTACATGGATGAAGTGGGCACTCCAGATTCATCTCGCATTTGGGATACTCAGGAATACAACAACGGCAACATCGTTGAGAATTCAAAAGAAGGCTTCCGTCAGTTCTTGCTTAACTACTTCCCTGATGCCGACATTCTTTTGAACAAAGAACGCATGCCAGAACGTGAAGCATTGGCTCGTGACAATGAACTGCCTCTTGATTCGCTAATGTCTCTGTCTCGCACTTACCTTGATATCGCAGCGAAAATCACAGGTGCGGAGATCGTACTGAGCGAAAATCCTAAGCAAGAGATCATTGATGTACTGCGCGCTGACTATGGTCTAATCGACTAATCGACTAATCGACTAATCGACTAGTCGCTTAATTGCTTAATCTCAAAATAAAAAGCTAGAAAGCTAATAAGCTCGTAAACACAGATTTTAGATACTAAAAGGGCCTCAACATTGAGGCCCTTTTCACGTGTACGTTTTACTATTCCTGAGAGAGGTTATCGGCGAACTGAAGTTACAGCCTAATAGTGAACTCTTCTCCTGAATTACCCGCAATCACTAAATGACTGCGCGATTCAATATACTCGATCTGCTCTTCTTCAAGAGAATATGGCATCACCACTTTGAGCTCATTGATTCCTTCCAGCTTCGCGAGCTTGAGTAAGGTCACAATGTTCGACTCATCACTTTTACGCGTCGACATCGATTTCAATGCCATCTGCCATAAACGATCTTCAGGGCTTGCTAGCTCTTTAATGCTATCTCGCCAGACGGTACTAAACACTGGCGCAATTGTGGTGAGTGCTTCCAGAAAAGTCCATTTTTTACTGCATGAGGCGCCAAGAAATGTTGTGTAATCGAACTCTACACGCGTCTCTTCCTGTTTATCCATGATGTCCCCCGACACTTTGGCAACACAATATACTCAATATCTATCAACTCTTTCTTTATAGCAATAGGATATAGAAGAATAGTCTTTTATGACCTTTTGATTGGTTAAAAAGGCATATAAAAATCAAACTTGTAACAAAATAAGCACTGAAAAATCATATATGCACCTATTTGATTAATATTTTAGAGATAAAACTTATCCATCTATTTGATATCAATTATTCGGCTCGCTTTTTTGTACTGAATACGCCAGCCTGACCATGTCGGCAGCTCCCAACGTTTTGGCGATAACTTTCGACTACCCGATTGATAGTGAACGTAAATCAGCTTTCTCGCAGGCAAGTATTCTACATCGAGTTGCAAGTCGGCAAGGCTCAATGCAAACGGATATTTCTCCGAAAATTCTGAATAGAACCAAGTTGGAATGCCATCGAACGGTATGTCTGCGTGGTCAAACATTTCCAATTCGCTGACATCAGTAACACCTAACACTTCAAGCTGCTCTATAAACCATAGCTCAAAGTTAATGTTCTCAATTTCTGGTGTGTATTGTGTTTGCTCATCGAGACCGAGTTTCACATACAGTTGCCAGTGTTTGATTTCTTGAGTGCGAACCTTTGCAAAACCGGGAAGCTGAACCCCACTTAACACAAGGTCGACGATAGGCTTCAATGATAGTTGCCCTTCAGCCACGACGAGCTTGGTTGTAATTGTACGGCCTGCATACATCAACGCCATCTCGGTAAAAACGCCATCGTCATTTACTATTGTTTCGCCTTGCTCCCACTCTCCTAGCTGAGCATCAACTATAAGCTCAAGAGGAATGGGGGCCGTGACCGTCGCTAAGGTCAGTGTCTGCTTAACACCTCTTCCCGGCAAGCTGTGGGTATCAAGCACCAACATCGCTTGTGCATTGTCTGGGAAACGGTTCTGACGACCAAGTACTACCTCTAACGCTCCATTGGCAAAGGCTTCTTTCCTTTTCAGTCGGCGCACAAACACCAATTCAGGATGCAGATTTACAATAGTCTTAAGCAGTTCAATGCGCTGGAAACGTGACGCGACTTCTAACTGAGGAAGTTCAAACACCTCACGCATTTGCTTCGCCAATCCTTGTGCTTCATTCAGTGCTTGTTGATCTATTTCTAGATTCGGATATTCGCGACCACGCACAATCTGAATCAACAGGCATAAATCACACCCTTCTTTCTCCTGTTGCGCGAGCGCTTCCAGATGTTCAGCATTGCTCGGTAATTGATACAAGCGAGCCGGAACGGATAACGCCGCTGTAAGATCGACCATCGCTTCTTTTAATGCTTTGGTTTTGATTCGAGTAACGATATCGGCATACAGAGCGTCAATCGGCAACGGATACAGCTTTTTGCCATGCTCGGTAATTTGATGGTTGCCGTTAATTGCTTCCATCGTCAGCAAGGTTTGAGTTGCGCTATTTAGTGACTTCTCAGGAATAGGATCGAGGAAAGACAAACTCTCAAGCGGAGATCCACAACATGCCGCGGCCAACATAGGCTCGGTCAGCTCTTCACGCTGCAATTCAGGCGGTGTGACTAACTCTAACGCCGCATGCTCACCATATAGACGCACACAAACGCCGTCCATGACCCTACCCGCGCGGCCAGCTCGTTGTTTGGCACTGGCTCGTGATATGGATTTAAGCATCAGAGTTGTTCTGCCATTACGCTGAACGGTGCGCCTTTCTAATCCTGAATCTATCACCACACCGATGTCAGGAATGGTTAATGAGGTTTCTGCAACGTTGGTCGCAAGAATGACCTTTCTCAAACCATTACCTGCAGTATTGATATTCCGACCCGATAACGCTAAATCTCGCTCTTTATCACTGACCGACGCATGCAATTTAATGACTTGGATATCTGGATTTTTCGCTAAGGCTTGTTCGCATTGCACAATCTCTTTTTTACCCGGCAGAAAAACCAACATATCGCCGGAAGACGCAATTAATTGATGATTCACTTCTTCCGCGATGCGCTGCTCTAGATGTCGGATATCAGGCAGAGTTCTGGATTCATTCGCTCTGTGTTCAATCTCAACTTGATAAGTTCGGCCTTCACAACTGATTCGATTCGCATCCAAATAATAAGCAAGGCGTTCACCCTCAATGGTTGCTGATGTGATCACCAAACGGTGACTCGCTTTTTGTTTCAGAATCGCCACCAGCAAGTCGATGTCCCAGCGTCTCTCATGAAACTCATCCACCACGATCACGTCAAAGCTAGCGAGCCCATCTTCTGACAGCCAACGCAGCGCGATACCAGGCGTCACAAAAACAACGTCAGTTTGCTCGTTGTACTCAGACTCTAGCTTAATCGCATAGCCCACTTTGCTCCCAAGCTTCTCGCCCGATTGTTGTGCGAGATATTTAGCCAGTGATGTACACGCGATGCGTCTTGGCTCCACCACCAACACTCGCCCATGTTGGGAAGCCCAAATTGGCAATCGCGTAGATTTACCCGATCCGGTTTCAGCCTCTACGACAAGGTGAGAATTAACGATTTGTTCGTGGAATACATTTTGATAAGCATCGATGGGAAGTAATGACATAAAAAAGGAGCGTCGCGAAAAAGTGTGAGCAAAGTATAACGAATTATCGTGTTGAAATTCGATAAGTGTGGGACAGAGGTAAGAATATCATTTTGTTTGCTCAGATCGCGGAGAAACTATTTACAATTGAATAACTAAACCGTTATCATTTTTCAGTTACCCTTTCTCCCATATTAGGCATCCAATGAACAACGATAAACGCCCTCTATATATCCCTTATGCTGGTCCTGCTCTACTAAGTACACCTCTTCTAAACAAAGGCAGCGCATTCTCTGCTGAAGAACGCAGTTCTTTCAACCTTGAAGGCTTGTTACCGGAAACAACCGAAACAATCCAAGAGCAAGTAGGACGTGCATACAAACAATATTGTAACTTCGAAAGTGATATGGATAAGCATATCTACCTTCGCAACATCCAAGACACTAATGAAACGCTTTTTTATCGTTTAGTTCAAAACCACATCTCTGAAATGATGCCTATCATTTACACGCCAACGGTTGGCGCAGCATGTGAGAACTTCTCAAATATTTACCGTCGTGGTCGTGGTCTGTTTATTTCATACCCGAACCGCGATCGTATCGATGATCTACTGAATAATGCGACAAACCACAACGTTAAAGTTATCGTGGTTACGGATGGTGAGCGCATTCTTGGTTTGGGAGACCAAGGCATCGGTGGCATGGGTATTCCAATTGGTAAGCTAGCACTTTACACAGCGTGTGGCGGCATCAGCCCAGCTTACATGCTACCAATCGTGCTCGATGTGGGTACTAACAACCCGCAACGTCTTGCTGATCCAATGTACATGGGCTGGCGTCACCCTCGTATCACAGGTGCTGACTACGATGCATTCGTTGAAGAGTTCATCCAAGCGGTTCAACGCCGTTGGCCTGATGCATTAGTTCAGTTCGAAGATTTCGCACAAAAGAACGCAATGCCACTGCTTGAGCGTTACAAAGATCGCATCTGTTGTTTCAACGATGACATCCAAGGCACAGCTGCCGTAACGGTTGGCTCTCTACTTGCAGCATGTAAAGCAGCAAACAGCAAACTGTCAGATCAGCGTATTACCTTCTTAGGTGCCGGTTCTGCAGGTTGTGGTATTGCTGAAGCTATCATTGCTCAAATGGTGTCTGAAGGTATCAGCGATGCACAAGCTCGCTCTCAAGTTTACATGGTTGACCGTTGGGGTCTGCTACAGGAAGGCATGCAAAACCTGCTTGATTTCCAACAGCGTCTGGTTCAAACCAACGAAAACACCAAAGACTGGGAAAGCGACGGCACTGGTTTCTCTCTACTAGACGTTGTTCGCCACGCGAAACCAACAGTATTGGTTGGTGTATCTGGTGCTCCAGGTCTATTCAGCAAAGAAGTCATCAAAGAAATGAACCTGCACTGTGAACGCCCTATCGTGTTCCCACTGTCGAACCCAACAAGCCGTGTTGAAGCAACACCAAACGACATTATTCGTTGGACTGATGGCCAAGCACTTGTTGCGACAGGTAGCCCATTTGAGCCAGTAGTTCACAACGGCACGACTTACCCAATTGCTCAGTGTAACAACAGCTACATCTTCCCAGGTATTGGCCTTGGTGTATTGGCTGTGAATGCTTCACGTATCACTGACGAAATGCTAATGGAATCAAGCCGTGCACTTGCTACGTGTTCTCCACTCGCTATCAATGGTTCGGGCGCTCTACTTCCACCACTAGAAGAGATCCACACCGTATCTAAGAAGATTGCTTTTGCTGTTGGTAAGAAAGCGATTGAGCAAGGTGTTGCTCTAGAGATCACTGAAGAAGCATTACAACAAGCGATTGACCAGCACTTCTGGCAACCAGTTTACCGTCGCTACAAGCGCACGGCATTCTAATAAAGCGTGCTGTACTTTGAATAAAGCGTACTGCGCTTGGAATAAAGAGCGTTAATTCCTCTTCTAAGAGCCTCTGCCATTGCAGGGGCTTTTTTCTTTACACTGTCTTGTCTTTTTAACTGATTTTTCTCATTTTTATTTGGTATTATCGAGCACTCAAAAAATAATGCTCAGTCAAAGGACTATGCCGAGAGTGAAATTCAATTCTCACATTTGCCGAAACTACTTACTAAAAACATACAAAAAACTGCAAGGTTTTCTGTATGGCTCATTTATTGTGTTCTTGGTAGGCAGCGCTGCGGTTATTGCGATCGATTATTGGGTTTCATGGCAAGCGGAAGATCGCATCATCTACGATATTGATGAAGTGCCCGAGCTTGAGGTTGCAGTTGTGCTTGGCACAAGCAAATATTTGGGTAGAACACTCAACGACTATTATAAGCACCGAATTGAAGCGGCGATTGAGCTGTTCGATCGTGAAAAAGTGGACCAATTTCTACTGAGTGGCGATAACGCTCATCGCTCTTACAATGAGCCGTGGACGATGAAGCGCGACTTGTTGAAAGCCGGCGTCCCCGATGAACGTATCAATCTCGACTACGCGGGGTTCAGAACCTTAGACTCGATTGTTCGCGCCAAAAAGATATTCGATACCGATAACTTCCTGATCATCACTCAAAAATTCCACTGTGAAAGAGCGCTATTCATCGCCAATTCTTACGATATTCACGCGCAGTGTTTAGCCGTTTCAGGACCAACCCACCATTCCGGAACCACGATACGTTTACGTGAAGTGTTTGCGCGTACCAAAGCATTCCTTGATCTGTATATTATGGGGACAACGCCAAAGTTTCTTGGCCCTAAAGAGCCTATTCAACCGAGCCCAAAACCGGAATCATTTCCGATTCCAAACCCTATTACTGACCCCACTGTAAACCCTGTTGTCGACCCTACAACAAGCCCGATTGCAGCCCCTGAAGAGATCGATGTGTAGAAAACTACACATTTTGAATTTGTTGCCTCACACTTCCCCATTGTTAAGCAAAAACACACCAACACTCCTTTATTAACTTGAGTAACATTCTTCCAACAAAGTCTGACCCTACATCAAGCTATATACCTCGAAAATAATAAGCACGACTCAATGAAGTCGTGCACCAATAAAACGAGGATAAACAAAAGGAGCGTCTTATGACGGCACTTGTTACTACACTGAAACACTGGTTGTTTACCCGCAACAGCATGATATTAATTGGTAATTTCACGCTATTTGCAGTTTTGCTTAATACCCTGCCATTCGAAGCGCAAGTGAATACAGGTTTAAGTATTCTCGTGTTCGTTGCCATTCTATGGTTAACAGAAGCTATTCACGTCAGCATCACCGCTTTGCTCGTTCCCCTATTGGCTGTCTTGTTTGGTGTATTCAACACGCCCGCAGCGCTGGCTAACTTTTCAAACCCAATCATCTTCTTGTTCATGGGTGGCTTCGCATTAGCAGCCGCACTGAACAAACAAGAGCTAGATAAAGCGATTGCTGACAAAGTACTGCTGATTGCAAAAGGCAGAATGTCGGTCGCTGTGTTCATGTTGTTCGGTGTGAGTGCCGGTCTATCTATGTGGATCTCAAACACAGCCACCACTGCAATGATGCTTCCTCTTGTTCTTGGCATCATGAACAAAGTCGACCAAAGTGAAGACCGCAACACCTACGTGTTCGTGCTATTGGGTATCGCTTACTGTGCATCAATCGGTGGCATCGCAACCTTGGTTGGTAGCCCACCAAACGCAATTGCAGCGGCAGAAGTTGGCTTGAGCTTCACAGAGTGGATGGCGCTTGGCTTACCTATCTCAATGATCTTACTGCCAATCGCGATGATTATTCTTTACGTGATGACTAAACCAAAGCTTGACCACAAATTCGAGCTAGACCATGCCCCAGTTGAGTGGACAAACAGCAAGAAAATCACACTGTCTATCTTCCTTTTAACGGTAACGCTTTGGATATTCGGTAAACCAATCAATGCAATGATTGGCGGATTCTCTAAATTTGATAGCTTGGTAGCGATTGGCGCTATTGTACTGCTTGGCGCTTCTAGAGCGGTGGAATGGAAAGATGTAGAGAAAACAACAGACTGGGGTGTGCTTATCCTGTTCGGTGGCGGTATCTGTTTAAGTAATATTCTGAAAGCGACAGGAACCAGCGTATTCCTAGCACACTCACTAAGCGGATTTTTAGAAACAGCTGGCGTACTGCTTACGATTCTAGCCGTGGTAGCGTTCGTGGTATTCCTAACGGAATTTGCGAGTAACACGGCGAGTGCGGCATTGCTTGTCCCTGTATTTGCGACTATTGCTGAAGCGCTGGGGATGTCTCCAGTTATCTTGTCTGCACTGATTGCGGTTGCTGCATCTTGTGCCTTCATGCTACCAGTAGCCACACCACCTAACGCAATCGTGTTTGGCTCGGGTCACATCAAGCAGAAAGAGATGATGCGAATCGGTATGGTGTTGAACCTAGTTTGTATCCTAGTTCTGACTCTGTTCGCTTGGATTTTCTGGTAAGCACTAACGTCCAATAGACTTATGTTTATAGACAAGTACTTTTAGGGAATACTCCTCTAAACTGGTTGAGTTTCCCCCCAGCTCAACCAGTACAAAAATGCCCGCTCAGTTTGAAACTATCACTTAGTATGAAGTCACCACTGAACGGGCACATAAAAAAAGAAACGCTTTTCCCTTTTGGTGGCCCCGCGCCACCTTTTTTGTTTGGGTATTTGCATTCCTATCAAGTAATCATTCCCGTTTAAGAACGCCCTCTTACGCCACACTCGGCACAACACGAGTCCAACCAATGAGCAGCATAGATGCGCACAGAACCCACACGACTGTTGCTAACGACAGAGTCGACACTAAGCTGTAACGATAGCTAAACACATACACGGCACCTAGGTAGGCAGCGTACGGCACCAAAGAAAACAAGCCAAACAGCGCTGTGGTACGTAACTCCACCATGGTTTGTTCCGTGCCGACAATGTAGTGAGCAATCAGAGCAAAGGTCGGAAACAGCGGCACTAAACCAGAGATGTAGAAGCTCTTACTCTTCGACAATAGCGCAATCAACAAAACCGCCGCTGCACCCAGCAAGCATTTAAAGAACAGAGAAATCATTTTTGTACATTTTCCAAACAAACAAAGGCTCTAGAGGGTAAACTCATCTATCAGCCATAAAAACGCCACACGTCACATATGCACGCGTGGCTTATAAACTAATCAAAACAATTTTCAGATTAGTGACTCAAGATCACCTGATTTCGACCTGAATGCTTCGCTTGATATAAAGCTTCATCAGCGCGAGCAATGGTCTCTGTCACTCGCTCTTGTTTCATCTCAGCAACACCAATACTGCATGTCAGTGGATCGCCATGAACCCAAAGGTGCTGGCTGACTAAGAGTCGGATTTTCTCAGCCTTTCGTTGTGCTTCGCCAAGATCAGTCTCCGGACAAAAAACAATAAACTCTTCACCACCCCACCTCACCAACTTATCGGAAGCGCTGATCGAACTACCGACCACCATACTGAACTCTCGTAAAATATCGTCGCCCATTTGGTGTCCGTACTTGTCATTCACGCTCTTGAAATAGTCGATATCAAGATACAACATACTTAGCTTTCCATGCCCCTGCTTAACCTGCTGAGACTGCATTTTTAGCCAATCACGAATAGCATGACGATTTAAAACTCCAGTTAATTCGTCTCGATGAGCCATTTCCGAGAATTCGAAATTCTGTTCTCTCAATGCTCGATTGACGTTCTTTAAGTGATGATGTCTTTTCTCTGCGATCACCATGCGCTTTCTGGAAGTATGTAATTCTGATACCAAAAATACGCTGCCTGTTCCAACCCAAACAAACAGTAAAATAAGGAACAAGCTTTCGCCTGAAATATAAGATCCCTCGAACTCAATACTACGGATAACCATTCGATGGTGGCCAAGCTTTGCACCAGATGCAGTAGCAAATTCAACCATATTCACATTCGAAAACTCAGGTGCTGAGTGCTCTAACGCAATATCGTTATCCGCCAACCACCATGTCATCACTTGCAGGTTTTTAATCGGAATCTCAATCACACCACCATCGATTCCTGGAGAAAATTCCATTCCGTTGTACTTATGTGTGTACTCATCATCAGGAACCGAATAAGCAGGGTTGTAGTTACGTAGGTAGGTTCTCAAACGGCCGCTTGAGTCGGCCTCTGCATGGTAATCGATGTTCACTCTAAAAGTGTGATACTGAGAAAGGTCAAGACCTGTGGTTATATCTGGATCGATACGAATTGATAACCCGCAGTAAGGCCAAGGATACTCCGAGGCCTTCAACTCACAATCGAGAACATGTAACCCATTTGCATAGGATAATTGAGAGGTACTCGTCCCCCTGTCAACTTGATCGCTGGTTGCGATAAACTCATATCTATCAGGAGTAATTTCAGTTATCACACGATTCCCACTCACACGGTAATACTGCACAATGGCAAGTGTTGCGATAACTAAAAAAATAACAATCTTATGGATCCAATTCACGTCTAAGCTTCCGGCTTAAGATCCCTATAGTTGGGATTTCACGATAAAAAACAAGTCAGATAAATTAGTGATCTTGATGCCAATAAATCACTAAAAAACGTTATATCACGGCTGAACAAAATGTCATACTATATTTTTATGCCTATATTTCATTCAGATTATTTACATCGAGAATCAAGTAATATTGCGTATAAAAACAGGTACCATTTGTTATACTCATCGCATAATCATCGTTAACCGTACTGCCTGCTCGCAGCGCAATCGAGTCGACGAAATAATAATCAAAATACAACGAGTAATGTCATGTCTTTATTAGCAAAAGGTACACTCAAAAAGATGAGTGCTTCCCTTGATGGCGCGGTTACCTACCGTTTGCCTGTAGGCGAAGAGTTTGTAGAGCTAAACCCTCTGATTGGTAAAACCATCAACCTCACTCACACTGGCAATATTTTTTGCTGCTCATGTGGTAAGAAAACCAAGAAAAGCTACTCTCAAGGCCACTGCTTTGTGTGCATGAAAAAGCTAGCAAGCTGCGACATGTGCATCATGAAACCAGAGACTTGCCACTACGATGAAGGCACTTGTCGTGAGCCTCAATGGGGCGAAGAGAACTGCATGGTTGATCACTTCGTTTACTTATCGAACACATCAAGCCTAAAGGTAGGTATCACTCGCCATACTCAAATCCCTACCCGTTGGATTGACCAGGGCGCGACTCAAGGTTTACCTATCTTAAAGGTAAAAACACGTCAGATTTCTGGCCTGATCGAAGTTGAATTAGCAAAGCACATTGCTGACAAAACCAACTGGCGCACGCTACTAAAAGGCGACGGTGACGATATGGAATTGGTAGAAAAAGCCAAAGAACTATTGCCATTGGTTGAGGATAAAATCCAAGAGATCAGAGCGAAGTTTGGCGACGATGCTATCGAGATTCTGAGCGAAAACATCACTTCACTGAGCTACCCCGTTGAACAGCACCCAGTGAAGATTGTATCGCACAACTTTGATAAGAACCCTGAAGTGACTGGTGTACTTCAAGGCATTAAAGGTCAATACCTTATCTTGGATACTGGTGTGATTAACATCCGTAAATTCGGTTCTTACGAAGTTGAGGTTTCTGCTTAATCAGCAGAGCGCCATCACAAGTGAGATACAAAAATGCCCTGAGGCTTCTGCTTCAGGGCATTTTTCATTTCAGATGAGACGATCAGCTTTAATAAAGCAACGTACAAAGACTAGAGCGCGACCACATCTCCATCGACACAGTTCTTGCCGTTGGCTTTCGCGCGATAGAGAGATTGATCGGTTAAGTTCACGAGTGCGTCAATAGTGACACCGTCTTCACAGGCTCGGCTATCACTTATTCCTATACTGACACTCACATTAAATCGAACCTTCTCATCGATTTTGAACTCGGCTTGATTGAACTCTTGACGAATTTGTTCTGAAACCTCGCGCGCAGTTTCAAGAGAGGCATGTGGGATAAATATAATGAATTCTTCACCACCCCAACGGCCCGCCACTCCTCCGACTTTCTCGGCATTGCGCTTGGTGATGTTAGCCAAAGCACAAATCACCTCATCGCCCACCATGTGACCGAAAGTATCATTAATCGACTTAAAATCATCGATATCCAACAGCATACAAACGAGGTAATTTTCAGAGATAATATGCTCTCTTAGCCATTCGTAAATCGCCCTACGATTGAGCAGATCCGTCATTTCATCGTAGTTCGCTTGGTGAACCAACTGCTTTTCCAACATCACCTTTTGCGTCACATCTTCAAGCACAACCTGAACCGCGGGCTGACCTTTCCACATAATGGCATTGTCGTAAATATTGAAGAATCGATGAACACCGTCGAAGCCAATGTTTTCGACCACCGTGCTGGTCCCCGACAACTCCCCCGACACAATCGCGTGATAATGTTTACTGATACCGTCTGTATTCTGCTGTGGCACCAATCCGAGGATCGAATCCAGCGCTAATACTTGCTCTATGGAAGTGCCACCTTGTAATTTGACCCACGATTGATTGACCATCAGAGGTTTGAAATCTCGATGAACCAAAATGCCCTGTCCTGATTGCATAATCATATCTTGATACATCTTGTCTTGTTCACGCACTGCATTTTGTAGCTGAATAGCTGGGGAAAGATCGATAACCGTGACTTGAAGTGCCGGTCTTCCCTGCCACTCCGTTACATGGTCGATAGAAAACACGGTGAACTCTCTACCATTGCGATCAACATTGGTATAAGTGTGGACCTGAGGGTCGCGTTGACCACTGACGGTTTCAAGATAATTTTGGTAAGCGAGAACGTGAAACTCTTCAGGTATGAGATCGAGAAAGCTATCTATATTGGAAAGTAGTTCTTCTGGTGATTGATATCCATAAATACGAGCATAATTAGCATCAACACTAACTACATTCATATCTTGAATAGTTATTACACCGTACGTGGATTCGAAATTTATTGAAGACATTGCCAACTCCGTACTCTAGCTACACTTCATCACTGGAGCATAAGAACACATCCTGCCAACGCTTCCACATAATCTATTACGCGTTAGGGACATTAATATAATATCTAGTATATCGTACTGTTGGTGGCTTCTCTACAATTCAATCGCTAACACGAGTCACCAAAAGTAGACAAGCATCTCAATCTGATTACGCGCGTCAAAAAACAAAAAAAGATAACGTATATCTATGTAAGCATTACCTTTTCTGCTTTCGGCTTAAATCTAAGTTGCTTAGCTAGTATTCACCGCCTAAAACTTGTTCGCTATTCATTCCAATCCGAAAAATAGGAGATTAAGAAGTCGATCGCCAGTCGTGCTCTCTGGGGTAAAAAACGGCGGTTTTGATATACGACCCAACTGCTGGTTCCTGCTCCCCAATATTCTTCAAGTACTGGGACAAGCTTTCCATTAGTCAGACCGCCATTGAAACTGCTTTTGGGAAGGTAGACAACACCAAGCCCCTCTTCACACGCTTTCAGTACTGCGCTCGAATTGTTGCTGCGCCAGCGCCCATGAACTCGTACTGCATTTAACGGTTTTCCCTCTTTCTCGAATAACCATTGGTCACTGTTGGCGATAATACAGCTGTGCATTTTTAGCTGTTCTGGATGAGTTGGCGTACCAAATTGCTCTATATAGTCTTTACTGGCTGCAGCCGCCATTGGGCGATCGACAAGCTTTCTTGCCACCAGCCCAGAGTCATCCAACCGACCGTAACGAATCGCGAAGTCGATACCGTCTTCAATAAAGTTCACCATCTTGGTGTTGAAGTTCATTTCAATGGTCAGATCGGGATGATCTTTGGCAAACGTCATCAGCGCTGCCGCGACATGGTTTTCTGCAAATGCACCTGCAGCACTGACACGCAAAGTACCGCTAAGTTGAGCTTGCTGAGACGTAACTTGCTCATTCGCTTGTTGCAACCCAATCACTAGGTCTTTGCACTGTTGATAATAAGTGTGGCCAGACTCAGTCAGGCTAACCAACCTTGTTGAACGCGCAAGCAGAGCCACTCCCACTCTCTCTTCCAACCTTGAAACCTGCCGACTCACATGGCTGGTACTGCAACCTAACTGCTTGGCGGCTGCTGAAAAGCCGTGACACTCAGCAACCGCAACAAATTCATTAATCCCTTCAAAGCTATCCATACTTAATCTACTCGTATTTTATCTTTGCTATATAGCAACAATGTTTTGCCTATTTTGCATATTATCACTTAATTGGTTTGGAACTAGTATTAGATACAACAAGACGGCGATAGCTAAGTAACAACACGATACCTAGCACTAAGCGTCAGCACCTAAATAAAAACAGCAGCTCAAAGGGATGAATCATGAAAAAAATACTAATTCCAGTAACTAACCACGCAACACTTGGCGATACAGACCAAGCTAACGGTACTTACGCTCCAGAACTTACCCACGCTCTTAAAGAGATCATGGCTGCTGGATTCGAATACGATATCGCTTCTATCAATGGTGGCAAAGCCCCACTCTACGGAACGGATATTGAGGGAGATACGGTTAATGCTGATATCTTGGCGGATGATGATTTCCAAAACCGCATCAACAACACGATTCCAGTAAGCCAAATTAATGCAGAAAGCTACGACGCTATCTTCTACCCAGGTGGTTTTGGTCTACTTTCAGACTTAGCAACCAATGAACAGTTCGCTAGCATCGCAGCAAAGCATTATGAAGATGGTGGTATTGTCGCGGCAGTATGTCACGGCCCTGCAGCCCTACTTCCTATCGTACTGAGCAACGGCGAGAAGCTACTAAGCTCTAAATCGGTGACTGGCTTTACACGTGAAGAAGAGATCGACTTTGGTACCATCAATGACATTACGTTTCTACTAGAAGAATCGCTTGCTCGTGGCGCAGCACGTTTCAACAAGGTTCAACCTTGGCAAGAGCTTGTGATTGTTGATGAGCGAGTAATTACAGGCCAGAACCCAACTAGCGCACACGCAGTGGGTGTAGCGATTGTTGAGCAGCTTTCTTAGTCGAATTACTGTCTTGATTAGGTCACTGGCGCTAACTAAATAATCGCGGTGAAACCAAAAAGAGCATACTTCCAACTCAATATTCATGAGAGAAATATGCTCTTTTCTAATTCTGTCGCTATTAAGTGCTAGTGACTTTTTGCTAATTACTTCTGCTAATGGCTTCGCAAGATCCCTTCAAGCACATTGAACAGCAAGTCGATCTCTTCAATCGAGTTGTAATGCATACAACCAATACGCACTACACCCTGCTCTTCAATACCCAACTGCTTCACTAAACCTAATGCGTAGAAATGTCCGTTCCACACACAGATATTATGCTCACCCAACTTCTTAGCGATGAACTCTGGAGAGTGGTTATCAAAGGTGATGGCAAACGTTGGCGTTCTTAGGTTCGAATCAAACTCCGTCTTACCATAGAGTTTTGCCCCTTCCAGATCACCTAAGCGCTTTAGGAAGTACTCGCTCAACTGGCTTTCATGCTTGTTATAAAGCGCGTAGCTTTGTTCCAAACGAGAACGCAGTGAATCTGTTGGTTCACCAAACTGCGCTAAATAATCCACCGCCGCAATCACACCTGCAAGACCTTCGAAGCTTTGTGTTCCAGTTTCAAATCGGCCTGGGCCAATGTTAGTTGCAGGCTCAACCTTGTATGGCTTTAACGTATGCAGCCATTGAGGTGCAATGTATACAATGCCAACATGCGGGCCGAAGAACTTATAAGCCGAGCACGCTAAGAAATCACAATTGAGTTTTTGAACATCGATCAAGTGATGAGGAGCGTAGTGAACCGCATCGACATAAACCTGCGCACCGTGCTGATGTGCAAGCTCAATAACTTTCGCCATATCAACAATCGAACCCGTGGTGTTCGAAGCAAAGGTCACAGCAACCAGCTTGGTCTTCTCATTTAACAGAGACTCAAAGTGTGCCATGTCTAGACTGCAATCCGACTCGTCTACACGAACTTGGCGGACAATCGCGCCTTTGTCGTCTGCTGCTTGTTGCCAGCTCGATACATTCGAGTAGTGGTCTAGTGCAGTAACAATCACTTCGTCGCCAACTTGCCAATCGCGGCTAATCGCTCGGCTCAATTGGAAGGTCAGCGATGTCATGTTCGCGCCGAACACAACGTTGCCAGAAGACTCCGCATTAAGCAGTGCTTGCGCCGCTTCTCGCGCTTGCTGCATTAAGCTTGTCGTCTTTTGGCTAGAAAAGTAGTGACCGCCGAGGTTTGAATTAAAGTGCCCAAGGTATTCCGTCATGGATGCTAAAACATTTTCAGGAACCTGAGAGCCACCCGGCCCATCAAAAAAGGTCACCGGCTTACCGTTATGGTACTGGCCTAGCGCGCTAAACTGCTGGCGCACATCATTAAGAGTGAAGGACATTGCGCGCATCCTTAGCCGTTAGAACAAACACATCCATGTAGCCCATTTCATCGTGGTCTATGGTACGAATCGGTTGTGCGTTGTGCCAAAGCTTGCTGTCGGCCAGCATTGCGACTTCACCGTCTTCCAGCACTTTTCTAAAGAACGGTGCTTCATGTGAGTCTTGGTACAGCATGATTTCGCCACCCACAATGTTATGACGGTTAACGCCAATTAAAGCGATGTGGTCGAAGCCATCTTGGTGAACACCTTCTGGTGCAACCTGCGTCTCTTCAAAAATGGCAGCGATACGAATTTGGTGGATTTCGATTTCTTGTCCGTCTTCAAGCCCATTGGTTTCAATAAACAGTTCACACATCTCTTGCATGCCTTCGCTGCTTAGAATTGGTGCTTCAATTGGCTCGAATTGGCGAACAACGTCACCTTGAAAGTGATTAATGTCTTCAGACTGAACAAAGTTATGTTTGTCTAGCTCTACGACTTGTCCATTACTGAATTGAACCACCGAGTACCTTCTCAATCGAAACTGACCATCCGCGTGCTCTGTACTTGGAAGCTTAGAGAATGACGGTGACAACTCCTCAATTGCGTGGTTACTGAGGTGGGTAATATGTAGGGTATTTTCGTGAGCATGTAACATCATCGACTCCTTAATGATTGTTAATTAACTTTCGATATTTAACGTTTTGTTTACATAAAGGATACTTGAAGATCTTGCCAAATCAACATTAAACAATCATTTATCCCGTCAGATTTAATAATTCAGACACTAAATCTAACTTGAAATTCAAAAGCAGTGTATAACACCAGAATAAAAGATGACCAACTCTTAAAACTAGCACACTCCACTAGCTAGTTATAAATCCCTACAAATTTAAATTTAACGATATTATAAACTAGCAAGCTATGTTTCATATTGTGTCAGCCCTTGCACTTCAATACGTCAGCCTCCTTACATGAGCTCAGCCCTCACTCTCGCCATTATTCATTTCTATGCTTTTGCACAGCAAAATACGACCTACCTATCAGTTGCCAAGCTATTGATTATTTACACAACAAACGGGAATTGGTTAATTTATGACTAAGCCAGAAACCAAACGCCTTTGCTTGCGCGTCTGGAACAGGTCGAGTTCGGGGGGAACTCGGCCGCCCTCAATGGCTTACTTCTTTTAAAAGAGCAACTTGATAGTTCTTTTAGTCTCGAAGATGTTTGAAGTGAAATGTTGCGGGTGGGTTTTTCTCAGTGGCATCTAAAAACCAAAAGCATGATGCGTTTGAAATCTACTAAAACGACGACGTTACTTCCAGATAAACGGCATGTGTTCACAAATGTTAGGCACTCTTCGCTAACACGTGTATGCCCCATTATTGGCTAGACCTTTTTCTCATTCACACCCTATTCATGGGCTTTTACCATACTAAAACTTATTCATTTTTCTTATGCTGTTAACCCCCGTGATGTTTCACGGGGGTAGATTCCACCTGTCTTTCAGCGTCAGCTAACCTTAAGTTCTTTTTCGATCAGTTTGTAGGTGTTTGAGGTAGTCTTTGATTTCTTCAAAATCTGCTACCACTTCATCGATCGTTGGGCATGGACGTATACCTGCGGCTGTGTCGTGACCAACAAGGTCGATACAGCATTTATCATATGCACGGTGAATACGCTCTAAATCAACATTAGTAATATCCTCTACTCGATTTAATCTTTGTAGATGCACACCTCTTTCGAACCTATTTACAACTTTGTTTAATAGTTTCTCTTCAACCAATCGCTCCCATGCTTCACGTAGAAAACTATAGAAAACCGCAGCAGCTTCTCTAAATTCAGTCTCTGTTCCTGTCTCATCAATCTTTCGAAGCTTTTGGAGCTTAGTAGTTAAAACTCCAATTCGCTTCGATGTAGGAAGCGCGTCCCACGGAGGATTGGTTCTTACAAGGCCGGAGTTATTTCTAGATCTTTCGAGGCTGATGCAATTGACCTTATCTTGCTTTAGGCTATCCGAAGCTTCTAGTAGTAGCTTGTAGAATACTATGTCGTGAGTAAACACAATGACTTGGCGTTCTAATGATTCCTCTATTAACCTTTTTGCGACTTTTGCACTCCATTGATGGCTAAGCGAGTTCACTGGATCATCAAATAGAACAGCAGATCTTCTAGAATCAGCTTTCATTTCTGATAAAAAGCTCGCTATTGCGATACACCTTTGTTCACCTTCACTAGCAACTTTACCAACAACAGATTCGTTTGACTTTGCTAGCTCTAATTTGAATTGCTGTTGTCCGGCTTTATTTCTTGTTTTAACGTTGATGTCAAATCTATTAAAACCAAAGGATTTAAGCTCTTTCACAAAATACTCTTTTAGTGGCTCTATAACACCTTTCGAATAAATCCTAGCTGACAACGTTGATATACTTCTCGTAGCGCACTGACCTGAGATTTCATTTAACTTAGCTACTATTTTTGACCGTCTTACATTAGTTATGATGTTTGCTTTGTGTTTGGCAATGTAGGCCTTATCTGTTAACTCGGTCAGCCTTGCTTGTTTCTTAGCCACAAATTCGTTGTTACTGCTTTGCTGTTCAAGTTCTCCGATTTGCGTGAACAGATCTTTATCTATTTCCCGCAGTGCTTGGAAATGAGACAAGCTAATTCCGTCTAACGACTCGGGTAGCATTCCTGATAAAACAGCCTGTCTGTTTATTAAACTCTGGTTTAATTCCTCAAGCCCAACTTTTAACCCAGGTTTAATTACGTCAAGGTCGTTCAATACACCTTCAAATTGGGCAACATTCAAACTCAAAGACTTAACGAAAAATTTAGCCTGAGTTAGCGCTTTCAGAGCTTCAGCTGTATTTTTTGCGGCCTTGTCATTAAGAAAAGCTTCGAGTTCTTGTAATTTGTCGGCCGACGTCTCTTGGATATCTTGTAAGCATAACGGACAGGAATCGCCTTGTGTTGGAGGGAATTGTTGGCCTTTATTTTCTTTTACCAAGAAGTCTTTTGCTGCTCCCCAAAGAACAGTCCATTGTGTATCACCAATATTATCAAACGGCAGATCACTCAGTGTCTTTTGTCTCAACGCGTCAGATACTTGTTTCTTTTCTTGATAGTCGAGTTCTAAACCTTTTAACACATCGAAATTACTAGGACCGAGTACTTCGATAGGCCTCTTGTATGACTCAAGTAAGGGGGCAATATAACTACGCTGCTTAATTAAACTTTTTCTGATTTGTTCTGGCGATTTGGCCATGTCGCTAACCAATTCGTCCTGCAATGGTTTTATAGATTCAATTTCTTCCTTAGTTGCGCAGTGCAATTCAATATCAGCTTCATTTGTTAACGCTGAAATTTGATTAAGGAATAATGCAGCTTTACTTTGTGAATTTAACGATGGAATAGCAACAAAACCGTTACTACCCATTACATCTTCACTTATTCTGTTTTTTATACTTTCCACAACCTTTGTAAGCTCTGTGATTAAGTTCAAACCTATTGGTTTGTACCCTAAAGCATCTTCATTAGATAAATAGTGGTGTGCTGAAGATGTATCGAATACACGAATAGACTTGGCAGCATTATTGTTTGATGTACCATCACTCCAAGTTAATTCTGTCGGTGTCTTATCAATCTCGAGTGTGAGTAAAGCTTGCGGAGGTTTAGGTGCAGAAGTGAAAACATTACCCGCAATAGGTTTCAATGCTCCCCGAGTCAAACACGCATGTTTTAAAATTGACGTATAGCTCGACTTACCGGCCCCGTTGTCTCCATATACGATAGTTAATCCATCTTTTCTAAAATCTAATTTTTGCTCTTCCGCTAACGCAGCAACACCTTCAACTTGAGACAAGCTAATCAGTCGAACCGAGTTTTCTTCGGCCGTGTAGCCCGATATGTCAATCGGTGATAACAACTGCTCATGGTTTGGATGTTTTGGTTCCAAGCCCTCAACACTTTTCGCAAAATTAAAAATAAAATCGATATGGTTTTGGTTTAGCTCTCCTTCTTCAAGAGCAACCTTTAGTGCTAGATTCCACCATATGGGCTTATCCTTGGACCACTCTACTATTGATTCTACCGCATTCATCATCGTTAACCTTAACACGCAAAATAAGAACTAAGTATAATAGAGCTCAGTTGCACTTCAGGTATGAAGAATTGGTTTATCGTCTAACAACGTGCGTAAAATCAACAATTAATAGGATTAGTCATAATATTTATTATCTTCTCGAATAATTCCCTTGATAACTCACAAAGCCGAACTCAATGAGTCCGGATTCTTTTTCCTTGATATCCTTCAAAAGGAGGGCTGGCTAATCCAACAAACAAGCTTTTGTCCAATTGTGAGTTTAAGAATCTGTACGTCTTACACCCACTAAAAAACACAAACTTCTTCAAGATCGATTTCAAAATCAACGGGCGGTAGGTTTACTAGGTGCTTGTTCGAAGCATTCAGTAGTTCGACTTTTGCGGGCTTCCCTACTTCGTTTGTGTAGATAGTCGCTAGGTAAAGCTTGTCTGAACGGTGAAACGCATCGTGAAAGCTCATTTCTTTGTTTAGCAAGCTAGCTAGCAATGGTTTGGTCACAGGAATGTAAGCCCACTTAATGCACTGGCCATTGTCGTAGTCCCCACTCCAATACACCATAAACCTTTGGGTATTTTCATTCTTAACCGAAAAGCACTTCGGCCCTAAAACGTCTTGATACACTTCCAGTAGTTCCAATTTACCTAACTGTGTACCTGTTGGGAGTAAGTTCATTGCTCGTTCCTCATCTTTCTAACGTTGCCTATCAAACCTTGCCTATAATCTTATAGTTAAACACTGTCTTTATATACAGCTATTTGGGCGTATTTTGATATGGCCGTTCGAAATCGAAAAGACGTCAGCAACAATCAATGAAGAAGGCGATGGTTTCGCCGATCTTTAAACCACGAAAACGTTTGTCTCCATTAAGTTCTAATCTAAAATTTCTCATTGGTTTTTATATTTATAAAAACCAATGAGCTATACACATTACATACTAAACATTGCAATTAACTTGAACCGTCATAGTGCAGCTAGAGTTAAATGGTCATTATTTAAGCTGTTGCAAGTATTTATAAGCAGTAGGCTCAGAGATGTTTAATTTATTCGCTATTTTTCCAACAGCTCCTTTTAACAAAAATATCCCTTCATTATTTAGATCCGTAACAATAGCAATTTTGTCTTCCTTCGATAGTTCAGCTAGCGTCACAGGGTAAGCTTCAATCACTTTATCGATACGAATATCAACCATCTCAGGGATACTAACTCCAATATGCTCATCAACACTATTGCCTTCCTCATTTGGCACATAACCAGCAAGAAACGAGTCAATAAATTTCTTAGCATTTAAAAACTGCTCTACAACCATGTTGATACACAAAGCACCAACAATTCTCTTATTCTCGTCACGAATATAAAGAGTTGCACATTTTAACTTTTTTCCGTCCTTCGAAAGACCTACATAGTTGTATTCATAATCAACCGAATTATCTGTAGCGATTGATTTGACTACAAGGTTGGTCACAGGATCTCCAACCACCCTACCGCTTATATGTCCATTTCTAAGCTTGTATATGGATGACTCCATATCTCTAAGATCGTGTAACACTACTTCGACATTTTCTCCCAAAAAGTCAGCAAGCATATCAACAATCGGTTCATACGGGACTAAGTAGTTCATTAAATCGCTCCATTTCTTTATTTAATAAAAAATTATCACAAAAATTGATCTAATACATTAAATTATAAAAAATTATCCACAAATACCACTTTAGAGATCAGAATCACTGTTTTGGTATAATTTTTTCTCCATAATCACTCCAAATTCAAGTGTCCGTATAATTAATTATTAATCACAATTACTAACAAGAGTGAAACATTATGTTAAAAAAGCTAGAGCCTTACCGCTCATCAATAGTCTTACTATTGGCGCTTATTATTGGCGCAATCTTTGGAATAACCGCACCAGAACTTGCACTTAAGGTAAAACCAA
Source organism: Vibrio sp. BS-M-Sm-2 (assembly GCF_041504345.1). Classification (NCBI taxonomy): domain Bacteria; kingdom Pseudomonadati; phylum Pseudomonadota; class Gammaproteobacteria; order Vibrionales; family Vibrionaceae; genus Vibrio; species Vibrio sp. BS-M-Sm-2. The sequence goes on along the minus strand of NZ_CP167894.1, from coordinate 3,344,406 downwards.
TCGGTCAAGTTTTTCTTAACCTTCTATTCATGGTCATCGTTCCTTTAGTTTCACTTAGTGTAATGTCTTCAATTGCGGGCATGACTGATTTAAAGAAACTTGGCAAGATTCTAGGCTTAGTACTGACGATTTCAATTGCAATGGCATTTTTCCCATCACTGGGAATTGTTGGTATCGCTCAGCTATTTGACCTATCTCAAGGTGTGACCATCGACTTAAGCCAAGAATTTACAGGCAGTGCTGGTGGCATGGACTTTGTCAGCATGTTTACGACCAATGACTTTGTGGGCTTATTATCTAAATCGAACATTCTTGCGCTTATTATCATGTCTGTACTGGCGGGAATTGCGATTAGCCAAGCCGGTGAGCAAGGTAAGAAAATTGCTGAGTTAGTTGATGCAGCTAACGCTATAGTGATGAACATCGTTGGCCTTATTATGAAACTCGCTCCTGTCGGCCTTGGCGCATTCTTTGCTGCAACAATGGCATCTCAAGACAGTTCAATCTTAGCTCCTCTTGCTACAGTTATCGGCCTACTCTGCGGATATATGGTTGTTTATTACGCAGTTGGCGCAACTGTCTACTCATACATCGGTGGTGGCACTAATGGCGTTAAGCAGTTCTGGAAATACGCAGCTGCCCCATCAATTACAGCACTAGGCACATGTTCTTCTCTTGGCACTCTACCAGTCACTATCAAAGCGGCTGACAGCATGGGTATCAAAAAAGAAATATACGATATCTGTATCCCACTCTTCGTAAACCTTAATAAATCAGGCGTTGCTATTACTGCGGCAATCAAAGTGGTCTTTATCTACGCAGTTTTAGGGCTTCCGTTTAGTTTTGATGTATTCGTTATGACCATGGTTATTGCTGTGCTATCGGCAATCATCATCGGTGGTGTACCGGGCGGCGCTTTCTTAGGTGAGATTTTCATTGTCACTACGCTCGGCCTTCCACTTGAAGTAATTCCAGTACTCGTAGTAATCGGCACTATATGTGATGCGCCTGCAACAGTACTCAACGTTGTGCACGACATTAACGCAACACAAATCGTAGAACGCTTCATGGGTAAAGAGAAACAGCCTCAAGAACTATCACAACCTGCTGAACAATTGGCATAGGATAAAAAAATGACTAGTAAACATATCGAAACAAAATTAGTTACCGCAGGCCGCAAACCTCGTTTTCAACAAGGTTCTGTAAACGCTGTAGTTCAACGTGCATCGTCACTTGTGTTTAACAGTGTTAAAGAGAAGAAAGACGCAACAGCAAACCGTGCAAAAGGTGAATTATTCTATGGACGTCGCGGCACTCTGACTCACTTCTCTCTACAGGATGCTATGTGCGAGCTAGAAAATGGAGCGGGTTGCGCGCTATACCCATGTGGTGCAGCTGCTGTAACAAATTCTATATTGTCATTCGTTGCCTCGGGCGATCACGTTCTTATGACGGGTGCCGCTTATGAGCCAACTCAAGATTTCTGCAATATCATTCTTAAAGACATGGCTGTAGAAACAACATACTACGACCCAACAATTGGTTCTGAAATTGCTGATTTAGTAAAACCTAATACAAAAGTAGTTTTCTTAGAGTCGCCAAGTTCAGTAACCATGGAAGTTCAAGACATTCCAGCTATTGTCAAAGCGGTTCGCGCTGTATCTGAAGATGTCGTTATTATGATCGACAACACTTGGGCTGCAGGTATTCTATTCCCTGCACTGGAATTCGGTATCGATATTTCAATTCAAGCGGGCACTAAATACATCGTTGGCCACTCAGACGCAATGTTGGGTACGGCCGTAAGCAACGAGCGTTGTTGGGATCGTTTACGTGAGCGTTCTTACCTTATGGGTCAGATGGTCGATGCAGATACAGCTTACACCGCTTCACGTGGTTTACGTACTATGGGAATTCGTTTAGCTCAACACGAGAAAGCTAGTATCGAAGTGGCTAAATGGTTAACGGAGCGCCCAGAAGTTGCAACAGTTAACCATCCTGCACTACCAAGCTGTAAAGGTCATGAATTCTACGTTCGCGATTTCAAAGGCTGTAATGGTCTATTCAGCTTCGTCCTAAATAAAAGACTCAGCCAAGAAGAACTTGAAGAATATTTAGACAACTTTAAGCATTTCTCAATGGCATATTCATGGGGCGGTTACGAGTCGTTGATTCTTGCTAATCAACCTGAAGAGCTGAATGCTATTCGCCCTGCAAACCCTGTTGATTTTGAAGGTACTTTAGTTCGAATCCATGTAGGTCTCGAAAACGTATCTGATCTTATTGAAGATCTAGAAAACGGCTTCACGCGCATTTACTAATTATTTTTCACATCATCACACGATGATATTTTGGAGTTTTCATGGAAATTGTATTCTCGACACAAGCACCTGCAGCAGTTGGCCCTTTTTCTCAAGCTATCAAGTCTAACAGTATGCTTTACCTTTCTGGTCAGCTACCTCTAGACTCAGAAACAATGAAGTTTTCTGCTAGTAACGTGACGGGGCAAGCTGAGCAAATCTTCCGTAATATAAGTTCCGTTATTGCGGAAGCTGGCTGCGAAAAAGAGAGCATTGTTAAAACGACGGTATTCTTGTCTGATATGAATAATTTTGCAGAGTTCAATGCCGCTTACTCTGAGTTTTTTGGCGAACATAAACCGGCTCGTTCATGCGTAGAGGTTGCTCGTTTACCATTAGATGCTCTAGTAGAAATAGAATTGATCGCAGAGCTTTAATTATCATTGGTAACAGAAGATTCATAGCCTCGCAAATGCGAGGCTTTTTCAATCTAGCTGTCTGCTTTACACCATGTCAACACAAGTAACTCGACAACAAAGTTTAGTCCTATCCCCTTACGTTCTAAAATTTCTTGGTTAAGGCAGATTTCACCGCAATAGGCCACTATATGTCCATGCGACATTAAGACTCACTCAACGCATTAATAATGCAACATCCCTTGATGTACCTAAGTTCCTAAAAATAGCTTATGTTCTAACCTATAACGATTAATTACACTTCAGCCCTTGTTTACACTTTTATTGCCTCCATATTTTCCATACAATCCTAAGCGATTATAAATAAAAACAAATTCAATTTCGGAGTCCTCATGAGCGACGTAAAGCACTGTAATTTATTGATTCTTGGTTCTGGCCCTGCTGGCTATACAGCTGCAGTTTACGCTGCTCGTGCAAACCTAAACCCAGTTCTGGTTACTGGTATGCAGCAAGGTGGTCAGCTTACAACCACAACAGAAGTGGAAAACTGGCCGGGTGATGCTGAAGGTTTAACGGGTCCAGCTCTAATGGATCGCATGAAAGAGCACGCAGAGCGCTTTGAAACAGAGATCCTGTTCGACCACATTAACGAAGTCGACCTTTCAAACCGCCCTTTCCGTCTTAAAGGCGATTCTGGCGAGTACACGTGTGATGCGTTGATCATCTCAACGGGTGCATCGGCTAAGTACTTAGGTTTAGAGTCTGAAGAAGCATTCAAAGGCCGCGGCGTTTCTGCTTGTGCAACGTGTGACGGTTTCTTCTACCGCAACCAAAAAGTAGCGGTTGTTGGTGGTGGTAACACAGCAGTTGAAGAAGCACTTTACCTATCTAACATCGCGTCTGAAGTTCACCTAATTCACCGCCGTGACACGTTCCGCGCTGAAAAGATCCTAGTGAAGCGTTTAATGGACAAAGTAGAGAACGGCAACATTGTTCTTCACACTGACCGCACGCTAGACGAAGTTCTAGGTGACGATATGGGCGTAACGGGCGTTCGTATTAAAGATACTCAGTCTGACAAGACAGAAGATATCGACGTAATGGGCGCGTTCATCGCTATCGGTCACCAACCGAACACTGAAATCTTCAAAGGCCAAGTGGATATGAAAGACGATTACATCATCGTTCAGTCTGGTCTGGAAGGTAACGCGACACAAACCAGCATCCCTGGCGTATTCGCTGCGGGTGATGTGATGGACCACAACTACCGCCAAGCAATCACTTCTGCTGGTACAGGTTGTATGGCTGCACTGGATGCTGAACGCTTCCTAGATGGCCTTAACGATAAGTAAATCTGAGATTGCAGATTTGATTATCGGTGCTCTCGCCTCAGTAGATGCAGGGCGTCATCACATTTTGTTGTAAATCCCTAGAGCCCAGTGGTATATCCACTGGGCTTTCTTTTGTATACTAGCCGCCCTCAACAAATAATAATTATCATTAAGCCTTCATAATGGATAAGAAAAAACAACGCAGCTTGAACAAGTGGCTTAAGCAACAGAGTAAGTTAGCGAAACGCTGGCTTATGATTGCGATTAGCCTTGGCGTACTTTCAAGCGTGTTTTTAATTGCTCAAGCAGCTCTTCTCGCCTCTATTCTTCACCAACTGATCATCGAGAATGTCGATAAATCTGAACTGGTTGGTCATTTCGCAGGCTTGGCATTATCGGTCGTTGGCCGTGCGGGCTGTACATGGGGACGTGAAATCGCAGGTTATCGCTGTGGTGAACAGATCCGTGTCTACATCAGGCAACTCATCCTTGATAAGTTACGCGAGTTAGGCCCTGCTTACATTAAAGGTAAACCTGCCGGTACGTGGGCAACGCTGTTGTTAGAACAAGTAGAAGACATGCAAGATTTCTTCTCTCGTTATTTACCTCAGATGTCTCTATCGGTAATGATTCCGTTCATTATTTTGGTCGTAGTATTCCCTGTAAACTGGGCAGCAGGACTGATTTTCTTGATTACTGCTCCACTGGTGCCGATGTTCATGGCACTTGTTGGTATGAAAGCAGCCGATGCAAACCGTAAAAACTTCAAAGCACTGCAACGTCTTTCTGGTCACTTCTATGACCGTTTGCAGTCAATGACAACCATCCGTCTTTTCGACCGTACTAGCGCTGAAACAGAAGTATTGAAAAGTGCATCTGAAGTGTTCAGAACGCGTACCATGGATGTATTGAAGATCGCTTTCTTGTCTTCTGCTGTGCTTGAATTCTTCACGTCTATCTCTATTGCGATGACGGCAGTTTACTTTGGTTTCACCTACATTGGTGAGCTTAACTTCGGTCACTACGGTGCAGGCATTACGCTATTCGCTGGTTTGTTTATCCTTATCTTAGCGCCAGAGTTTTACCAACCTCTGCGTGACTTAGGTACGTTCTACCACGCGAAGCAACAAGCGGTTGGCGCAGCCGAAAGTATTGTCGAGTTCCTAGAAACCGACATCACTAAGGTTAAATCAGGCGACACTCAACTCGATCCGGCTCAAGGCATCAATATTGAAGCTCAAGAGCTGAAAGTGTTGAGCCCTGAAGGTGTTCAATTGGTTGGCCCTATCTCGTTTGCACTGAACACTCGCCAGTCAACTGCGTTAGTTGGCCCAAGTGGTGCGGGTAAAACAAGTTTGATCAATGCGATTCTTGGTTTCATGCCTTATGAAGGAAGCTTGAAAATCAATGGTGTTGAATTACGTGACCTCGACTTAGCCTCTTGGCGTAAAACGATTAGTTGGGTTGGTCAAAACCCATTGTTGTTGCACGGCAGCATTCGTGACAACGTCACTCTAGGTAAACATGATATCACTGACCAAGTTGTCCAAAACGCGCTTGAGCAATCATTTGCTAACGAATTCGTAAACGAGCATGGTTTAGATTACATGATTTCTGATCGCTCAGGTGGCCTGTCTGTTGGTCAATCTCAACGTTTGGCACTCGCTCGCGCAATGATTCAAGACGGCCAATTCTGGTTGCTCGATGAACCCACTGCCAGCCTAGATACTCGCAGTGAGCAGTTAGTGATGAAAGGCATTAATAGCAATATCGAAAGCCGCACAGCCCTGCTTGTGACGCACCAACTTGCTCCTCTTCAATCGGTCGATAACATTCTGGTTATGCGCGATGGTGGTCTTGTGGAACAAGGTCATTACTCTCAGCTTTCAACTGCGGGTGGTTTATTCGAAGAGATGCTAAACGCGAACTTAGCTCAACAAGATAATAAGGGTAATTTAGATGCGTGATTTACTGCCTTACCTGAAACTCTATAAAAAGCATTGGTTTGGCCTATCGCTAGGCATGCTACTGGCTTTTGCTACTCTGTCGGCTTCTATCGGCTTGTTAACGCTATCGGGTTGGTTTATTTCAGCTTCTGCAGTTGCAGGCCTTACGATTGCGCGTGAAACCTTCAACTACATGCTGCCGGGCGGTGGTGTTCGTGGTTTAGCAATGAGCCGTACTGCGGGTCGTTGGGGTGAACGTGTTGTTAGCCACAATGCAACATTCAAACTATTAACTGATCTGCGTATCTTCTTCTTCAAGAAGCTGGCTCCGCTGATCCCAGGTCGTATTTCAAACCTTCGTGACGCTGACCTACTTAACCGCTTGGTTGCTGATGTCGACGCAATGGATCACGTTTACTTGCGCTTAGTAAGCCCTGTGACGGTTGGTGTATTGGGTATCTTCTTCCTGACGCTGTTCTTGATGTGGTTTGATACCTCGCTAGGCCTGATCTTAGGTTCTATCCTTCTGATCATGCTGTTAATTTGGCCTGTCTTGTTCTACAAGCTGGGTAAACGTAACGGTGGCGAGCTTACACAAAACAAAGCAGACCTTCGTGTAACGACACTAGATTGGATTGAAGGCTACAGCGAACTGACTCTATTCGGTGCAGAAGAACGTTACCGTAATGCGATTCTAGAAACCCAACACAAGCTAATGGCGAACCAGTTTGTAAACGCTAACCTAACCGGTATGGCTTCAGCTGCGCTAATGCTGTTCAACGGTTTAACGCTGGTTCTAATGCTTTGGCTTGCGGCTGATGGCGTGGGTGGCAATGCACCAGACCCGTTCATCGCGCTAATGGCGTTCGCAACTATGGCAAGTTTTGAATTGTTAATGCCAATCGCAGGCGCATTCCAGCATTTAGGTCAAACTCTGTCTTCAGCGCGTCGCTTGAATGAAGTCATTCTGTCAGAGCCTGAAGTTCAGTTCGCGGACGAGAAGCTCGACATCAACAAGCCGCTTGATATTACGTTCTCAAACGTGACGTTCAACTACCCTGATTCTGAGCGCAGTGTTCTGAACGCTGTTGACCTAACGATCCCTGCAACGAACAAGATCGCAATTGTTGGTCAAACGGGTTCTGGTAAATCAACTCTGATTCAACTGCTGACTCGTTACTGGGACCCTAAAAAGGGTTACATCTCTATCGCAGGCATTGAGCTGACACAATGGAACGAGTCACAACTGCGTGAATCGATCAGTGTGGTAAGCCAGCGTGTCGACATTCTAAATGGTACTTTGCGTGACAACTTGTTGATTGCAAGACCAGAAGCAACCGATGATCACTTAGCAAATATCCTAAGAGATGTTGGTCTAGAAAAGCTGCTTGAGAATACTGCACTTGATAGCTGGTTGGGTGACGGTGGCCGTCAACTGTCTGGTGGTGAGAAGCGCCGTATTGGTATCGCACGTGCGATTCTTCATGATGCCCCTATTCTGCTTCTCGATGAGCCAACAGAAGGCTTAGATAAGCAAACTGAACAGAGCATCATGGCACTGTTTGAGAAGCATTTTGAAGGCAAGACGGTTATCTTCATTACGCACCGTTTGATTGGTCTGGAATCGATGGATTCGATTGTTCTGATTGAACAAGGCGAGATTGTTGAACACGGCTCCCATGAGAAGCTGTTAAACGAAGAAGGACGTTACTTCCAACTTCGCCAGGCAATCTAGCTCCTTCATAAGTTATAAAAAAAACCATTCAAAGCCCGAGTCCATGCTCGGGCTTTTTTATTGTCTGTGATTCGAGTATCAAGCAGCTGCCGAATGATAACCCTAATAAATAACACCCCAGTCATTTGTAAGCACAATCAATACACAACTTACAATAGCTTACCAAGAGCAAACGCCATTTCTTGTAACATGCAGGCTTTATAGCTTGCAGATAACGTGGTCTCCTATGGTACACAAACTCACTATTCCAACTCTTGTTTTTACAGCGATGCTTACCGCTTGTGGCGGAAGCAACGACGGTAATAACACCAACGCATCAAAGAATGTCATCGACGCATCAAGCGCTAGCTCAGTGGTTAACTTAGGAAGTAATTACTCACTGCAATTCAGCGTAAAATCGATTGCTGCGGGTACAGACAAAAACGTGAACATTGATATTACTCAGTATGGTAATACACAAAAAGCGAGCGGCAATTTCGCGCAAGTTCACGGTATTCCTGAGCGCAATTACAAAACCCAAAACGATGCTGATATTACCTTTTCAGTAACGGCAACAAACTCTGCAGGAAAAACGTTTAGCGTTGAAAACTTCGATATTTACTACGAAAACTTTAACTCAACAACGACACCTGAAATGCTTGCTATCGCAGAGGTCGAAAACAACATAAACAACGTCATTCGATGGAAAAAAGCGGATACAGTGACTATCAATAAGCAGTTCATTATTGATAACAGTGGCATCAAATTTAATATCGACCAAATGAGACCTATGAACCTTTATGTTCGTGTCGGTAACACTTTAAGTAATGGCATTCAATTTGTACCGTACTTCGCTCAAAGTAATTCTGAGGTGTTCGCTCGTGTACCAACTAACGACTGTTCTGTTATCACAAATACCACAGGTGATTTGCTCGCCAATGGCATCAAGCAACGCACATGCGTAGAAGCACACGGTTATAAGATTCCACTGTTGATTGAAGACCAGTCAAAAAATAACGGTGCAGCAAAAGTCGCTCACGTTAAGAACATCATGCAGTACTACCTAGATAGCTTCCCAGCAGAAGTAACTAAGGCTATTTACGACAGTAAAGCTACCATGGGATTCTTTTACGATGATGAGTGGTCTGACAGAGATGGAGGTGACTTCTTAGATGAACATTACCGTTTCCAAGATCTGTTTGCGACAGAAACAACTGACACATCGACTGGCGAAAACAAGCCTGACTTAGTGACTCAAAGAGACGCTGCGTTCGAAGAGATTATTCACTTTGTTCACGATTACGGTGTGATGAACTTAGCGGTACAATCATCTTCATCGAAATGGGGAATAATGCAAAAAGAACTCGATGAGCTCAATGAAAAAGCGATTCTTGCAGACTCTTACTTTCCTAACGGTAAAGACTCAACGATTGTCGAAGCTGATTTAGACGCTGAGTCATACGACCAAGAGTACCTAGCCTACTCTCTTTATGCCTACTACGACCTGAACTATAAGGGTTACAGCGCCCAAGAATTAAGTTCTGCAACTTTCACAGAGCTACAAGCTAATGACCCTGCGATGGTTACATTTATGGAGCAGTACTTCCCTACTCGTGCGGCCCTTAAAGCTAAGTTCCCAGGTTACCCGAACAACTAGCTGGGGTTCATAACTCTGACTAGCACACACAAAAAAGCCGAATGTGGTATTCACATTCGGCTTTTAAATAACGTTCTCGCGGATTAACTTAGTACGTTTTAGGGACCAAATTAATCACTGTTCGCTAAGCGCTTACAGCTTGAAGCGGCTGATTTCGCTTTCTAGCTCGTGAGACAGTTCAGAAAGCTGCGCAGCTTGCTCTGCAGCTTGGTGTGCTTCGTCCGCTAGCTCGTTAGATACGTCACGGATTCCCTCAGTGTTACGAGTGATCTCAGACGTTACAGACGCTTGCTCTTCTGCAGCTGAAGCAATCTGTGTCGCCATGTCGCTGATGCGTTCAACAGCAGCATGGATTTGCGTCAGGCTTGCAGCCGCTGAGTTCGCGTCATCAACACTTGTTTCAGCAAGTGTACGGCTATCGTTCATGATGTTAACCGCTTTGCCTGTTGTACCTTGTAGCAACTCAATCGTTTGTTGAATTTCTTGCGTTGAACCGTGTGTACGTTGGCTCAGAACACGAACTTCATCCGCTACTACCGCGAAACCACGACCTTGCTCACCGGCACGCGCTGCTTCAATAGCGGCGTTAAGTGCAAGTAGGTTCGTTTGTTCAGCGATACCTTGAATGTTAGACAGGATAGCGTTGATGCTGTTGCCGTGCTCTTCAAGTTCTAGAATCACGTTGGTTGCAATTTGAACTTCTTGAGCAAGGTTTTGGATAGAGCTTTGCGTCTGTGTCACCTGACCAGTACCGTGCTCACACGCACCAACCGCTTCAGATGAATTCTGAGCTGTGTGGTCAGCGTTGCCTGCGATTTCTTGTGTTGCAGCAGCCATTTCGTTAACGGCTGTTGCTACCATGTTGATCTCGTCTTGTTGCATTTGGATACGAGCACTACGTTCTTCAGCTTGAGAAGCCGTTTGACGTGCTTGGTTGCCTAGCGCAGCAGATACTTCGCTTAGTTTGATCACCATGGTGTGCATATTGCCCACAAAACGGTTGAAGTTTGCAGCAAGCTGACCAATTTCGTCGTCGCTCTTAGGCTCAAGACGTTGAGTAAGGTCGCCCTCACCTGAAGCAATTTCTTCAAGAGCAGCTGAAACACGGTTTAGGTCGCGGAATAGGAAGCTCACTAACCAAGACACAAGTACGATTACAATTAGCGTGATAATTACAGCAGTGATGATCAGCTGAGTAAGTAGCGTTGAGTGGTTCGCTTCTTCTGTTGCTTTGTCCATCTGAACCGCGAAGATCCAGTTACTGTTAGGTACCTTCGTGAAGTAAAGCAGCTTCTCAGCACCGCGCTCTTTGATGATCTCGATACTACCCGTACGCACTGCGTTCTCGATAATAGGCATAGAGATGTCATTAGAAAGTTGGCTTACCGGCTTCAAGCTTAATGCTGAATCTGGGTGAGCTAGGAATGTGCCGTCAGAGGCATCAATTAGCATTGCGTATGCATTGTCACCAACATCAAGACTGATTACATCGTTAACCAATTGGTCAATAAGTACGTCTGCACCAACAACACCAACAAGTTGGCCGTTGTGGCGAACAGGTTCTGCAATCGTTACTAGAAGCGCTTTAGTAATCGCATCTTGGTAAGCAGTGGTGATGATTTGCTTACCTGCAGCGTTTGCTTCTTGGTACCAAGGACGTTGACGAGGATCGTAATCTGCACGATTACGTTCAGGGTGTGAACGGTACATCCCGCCTTCTGGAGTACCTAAAAAGATATCGTCAAAGCCACCCGCTACACGAGCTTGCTTGAGGAAAGGAACAACATCACTTTCTCGTGAAAACTCATTAAATGCTGATGCGATATCGGTACGGATATCAATCCAGTTCTTAATACCTTCAGATGCTGCTTCAGATACGCTTTCAGCTCGTAGGTATACGCCATTACGAGTCTGTTCAAATAATTGGTTTGCTGACAACCAAGTCAACGCTGTAGCCATAACGACAACAGCAGATAGGCTAGCACCTATCAACTTCTGCTTTAGTGTTAGTTTCATGTCAAAGTTTCACGAGTGGTGGGAAATCCCGCGCATACTACCCAATATCAGTATTAAATTCGAGCGATTTCACAATTTAATATCGGAATATAATTTTAAGCAAACCATAAGCTTACCTAATGTCAATTCCTTGGCTTGTCGCCAAATTTAAGGCGCTATTTACTATGTGATTATTAGAAATAATGTCAGATTTAGTACGGTAAAAAAACAAAAAGGCAGAAGAGTTTCCTCTTCTGCCTTCATATTATTTACCGCTCTACTGCGTATAAATTGCAGTAGATTTTAGCTTAGAAAGCCTAGCGTTTTTCTGTACGCATACCCATTAGCAAGCTCACACACATCAGTAATAGAATGATGGTGAATGGCAATGCCGTCGAGATTGCACCCGCTTGTAGAGCTTGTACTGCTTCAGTACCACCAACCCACAATAGAGCGACAGCAATCGCACCTTCAAGGAACGCCCAGAACACACGTTGAGGCACAGGCGTATCAACTTTACCACCCGCGGTGATGCTATCGATTACTAGAGAGCCTGAGTCAGACGATGTAATGAAGAAGACTAAAACCAATACAACCGCAATGATTGAAAGCAGAGTACCAAATGGTAATACATCAAACATTTGGAACATCGCTAGCGATACATCGGTTAAACCTTCTTGACCAAGAATACCAATGTTATTCACGATTTGGTCAATCGCCATACCACCAAACACTGACATCCAAATGATAGTCACGGTAGTCGGTACAATCAGTACTGCTGTGATGAACTCACGAACCGTACGACCTTTAGAAACACGAGCGATAAACATACCTACGAATGGTGACCATGAGATCCACCAAGCCCAGTAGAATACAGTCCAACCGTGTAGCCAAGCTTCATCTTCACGGCCGTGAGGGTTACTCAGCGGAATGATGTTTTCGATATATGCCATCAATGTTGTTGGGATTGAACCCAGCGTCACTGCATAACCGATTAGCGCAACTAAGATCAGCAGTAAGAAAGCTACTAGCATATTGATATTACTGATAACTTTAACGCCACCATCAATACCACGAAGTACGGAGACAACCGCTAATAAAGTCACCACTGTAATAACAATGACTTGCAGCCCTAAGCCCGCTTCAATACCGAATACATGCTGAATACCACTTGCCGCTTGTTGTGCACCTAGGCCAAGCGATGTCGCCAAACCGAATAGGGTTGCAAGAACTGCAAGAATATCAACAATGTGACCTGCCCAGCCCCAAGCTCTATCACCTAAGATTGGGTAAAAGATAGAACGAATTGAAAGAGGTAATCCCTTGTTGTAAGAGAAGAAAGCAAGTGACAATGCCACTACACCATAAATCGCCCAAGGGTGCAGTCCCCAGTGATACATGGTTGCACCTAGTGCTAGCTTAGCCGCTTCTGGTGTATTCGCTTCAACACCTAACGGCGTTTCATACCAACCTGTGTAGTAAGCAGCTGGCTCCGCCACACTCCAGAACATCAAACCGATACCCATACCTGCAGCGAACAGCATGGACAACCAAGACATGAATGAGTAATCAGCGGTTGCATCAACGCCACCTAGGCGGATTTTACCAAATGGAGAAACAATCAAGCCCAAGCAAAAAATAACGAAAATGTTACCGGACCAGATGAACAGCCAATCAAATGAATTGATAATTTGCCATTTAACACCATCTAGTGCTGCCTTTGCTGAAGCGGTATCTGTAAGTAGAACACCGATCAAGAATAAGGCGATAAGTCCCGCACTGATACCAAATACTGGGTTATGAACATCAAAACCCCATTTTTGGACGTTATCTTGACCAACAGTGTAATCCGTACTGTCGATACTGTATTTATCTATACCTTTAGTCATTATCCCTCTCTACGGAATACTAATAGGGTCTATTGACCTCGTATCCCTTACTTACCTGCGACTTAATTACAAACTCGAACATACAATCCAAGTAGTACAAGTTGTTGTCACAATAATTCAAATACTTGGATGTCTGAAGTTTAGCAGGTTAACTTGTTGTTTTCAGTAAACCAGAATCGGTTCGATGAAATTACAAACAAAATTCACGTAATTACTCAAGTTTATGACGAAAAAAAGGCCGACTATGCCGACCTTTTTATCAAAAATACTTTTAACTCAAAGCATTTTGATGCTTAACCAATTGATTTTCAGTTCGTAAACCTAACAATAAGCTTAGGCACATAAGCAATAATATGAAAGCAAATGGTAGCGCCATTGATACCGTTCCAGCTTGTAATGCTTGAATAGATTCCGTGCCACCAACCCACAATAGAACCGCTGCAATCGCACCGCCCATCAACGCCCAAAATACGCGTTGTGGAACAGGGGCATCGACTTTACCGCCAGAGGTAATACTATCGATAACCAATGAACCTGAATCAGACGAGGTGATAAAGAACACCATAATCAACCCAATCGATACCACTGAAAGCACAGAGCTCATTGGCAGTGCATCGTAAGTATGGAAAAGAGAAAGTGTAATATCTTGCAGACCATTCACACCAATCTCACCCACCTTGTTCGCCACTTGATCAATCGCGATACCACCAAAAATAGCCATCCAGATGATGATTACGGTCGTTGGGATGAACAATACAGCAACGATGAATTCACGAATCGTACGACCTTTAGAGATACGAGCGATGAACATGCCTACGAATGGAGACCAAGACATCCACCACGCCCAGTAGAATACCGTCCAACCTTGCATCCACGTTTCATCATCACGACCATGAGGATTACTTAAAGGAATGAAGTTTTCAATGTAGCCCATTAGAGCGGTTGGGATAGCTTTAATACCCGCCATGCCACCAGCGATGGTTACGAAGATAAGCAAGCCCAAAGCAACCAGCATGTTGACGTTACTTAGTACTTTTACGCCACCATTGATGCCACGAACAACGGACATTGTTGCTAAGAAAGTGACCACTGCGATAACAACCAGTTGCATGCCAATACCGCCATCGGTACCAAATACATGGTTAATACCACTTGTTGCTTGTTGAGCACCTAAACCCAATGAAGTCGCAAGACCAAACAGTGTTGCAAGCACAGCAACGATATCAACAATATGACCAAACCAACCCCAAGTTCTATCACCTAAGATAGGGTAGAAAATAGAGCGGATTGATAGAGGTAAACCTTTATTGAAGGTGAAGAAGGCAAGCGCCAAAGCAACAACAGCGTAAATCGCCCAACCGTGAAGACCCCAGTTGTAGATGGTCGCGCCGAGCGCTAACTTCGCCGCTTCAGGAGAGTAAGCTTCAACACCTAATGGCGTTTCATACCAGCCAGTGAAGTAAGCCACTGGTTCAGCAACACCCCAGAACATTAGGCCAATACCCATTCCCGCGGCGAATAACATCGACATCCAAGATAGGTTTGAGTGCTCTGCTTTGGCATCATTGCCACCAATACGTATCTTGCCATACGGGGAGACAATGAGGGCAAAACAGAAAATAACGAAGATGTTTGCTGCCCACATGAAGAAACCATCGAAGTTACCGATGACTTTCCATTTGATTCCATCAAGCGCCGCTTTTGCGGTTTCAGGGTCTGAGACTAGAAGTGCCAATAGGAAGATAATGATCGCCCCTGCACTGATTCCAAATACTGGGTTATGAACATCAAAACCCCATTTCTGAACGTTATCTTGTCCTACTGTATAATCGGTATTTTCAATACTATACCTATCTTTTACAGGCTCCATGCTTCCTCTCTAATTTGCAGCGCACTGTTTGCAACATTGCATTCGGCGCTTAAATTTCGAAATGAAGAATATCAACCTGTCGCAAAAATACTAAAAAAACCTCCATAAAGGAGGCCTAAATTGCACATTTAGTAATTAAATTACACATTTAATGTAATTTAGCGTAAGATCAGTCCACAAGCCCGGAGCTGACTGCGTATTTAGCAAGCTCTGCTGTAGAGTGAATGTCCAGCTTATGCTTAATATTCTGTCTATGGGTTTCGACCGTTCGATAGCTGATATTCAGTGCCTTCGCGACCTCTTTACTGCTCTCCCCTTTTGCGACTAATTTCAGCACAGCCTCTTCACGTCTGCTCAATGGATTCTTCACAGATGGCGTCGGAGTAATCGGCTGAGTAAACAAATTCTGCGTTACTTTTTCACAGAAATAGGTTGAGCCTTGATTGACCGTTTTGATTGCCTGCACCATTTTTTCAGCCGAAATCTCTTTCAACATATAGCCGACCGCACCCGACTGCATCACCTTCATAATGTATTCACGGTTGTTATGCATGGTCAGCATCAACACCTTGGCTTCAGGGTCTTCTTCTTTAATCAGGTGGGTCGCATCAATACCATTCATGATGGGCATGCTGATATCCATCAACACCACATCAGGGCGCAGCGTTTTCACCATCTCAACCGCTTCTAATCCGTTACTGGCTGTGCCTATCACGCTAATATCAGGCTCGAGTTCTAATCTCGCCATAAAGCCATCCAGTACGACTTGGTGATCGTCAGCAATCACAACTCGAATAACTTCACTCATTCACTAATCCTTCTAGTGTCAGTAACACCGTAATTTCCGTTCCGAAACCAATCTCACTCATCAACTCAAAATCACCGCCAATGAACTCCACTCGCTCTCTCATGTTACGCAGCCCGATCCCTCGTTTTTCCATCGCTTTATAGGTATTGAAACCGACACCATTATCTTGGATAAGCAGTTGCAACACGTTACCAATTTGCTGGGCGATAACCGTTACTTTGGTCGCTTGTGCGTGTTTCTCTATGTTATTCAGGGACTCTTGTACCACTCGATACAAGGTCGTTGCAGCTTCTGATTTTAACTTACCCGGTTGAGTGCTAAATAAAGTTTCCACCTCAATGCCGGAGTGCGCCTGAAAATCTAATAACAACGAAGACAATGCCGCTTCTAAGCCTATGTCATCCAGTGAACTTGGGCGAAGTTGATGTGAAATGTGCCTCACCTCTTCAATCGCTCGCATCAGTGAGTGCTGTGACTTATTCAAATGTGCTTTAAGGTCTTCGCTTTGTAGCTTATTACCGAGTAGCTCTAAGTGGCAACGACTCGACACTAATAATTGATTAATACCATCATGTAACTCACGCGCTAAGTGTTTCTTTTCGTCCTCTTGAAACATCACCGTTTTATGTGCCAGTTCCTTCAAATTGTTATCGGCAATGCGATGTTCATGCATGTTGATGGCTAAGGTAAGCACGATAATAACGGCGACCGTCACGCTCAAAATCACCACAATCGAAAAGAACGTGGTTTCAATGTTCTTGTTTATTGCGGCCTGCATCGAAGCCACTTCTTGATGCACATCTTCGATATACAAACCGGTGCCAATCATCCAGTCCCAACGCTCTAGCCAAGCGGCGTAGCTCAACTTAGACACCACCTCACCCGTCGAAGGCTTTTGCCACAAATATTGGTGAAAACCACCTCCGGTTTGCGCCTCTCTTAACAGAGCTTCTATCAGAAAGTCGCCATCCTCATCTTGCAGTTGCAGTAAGTTTTGACCTATCAACTCTGGCTGTATTGGATGAACCAAGTTGGTCCCGTGGCGATCATAGGCGAAGAAATACCCATCAGAGCCATATCTAAGTTTAGACAATATGGTTCGAACTTCTTTTTTGGCTTGAGCTTCTTGGATATTTGGATCGTTATAGATGTGTTCTATGGCATCGAACGCAAGGTCAACCGTGTCTTTGAGGGCGTTTTCGCGCGACTTGATTAGGCTATCTCTAAAGATCTCAACTTCTTTATCACCCAATGTCTTGGTTTGATGTAACGAGATCCAGCTGATACTCGCCGTTACGAGCAGCAACGGGAGCAGTGTCAGCAAAATCAGCTTGGCTTTTAGAGGCATTCCTTTCCCTCACAAAAAACGGCTTACTGAACATCAATAAGCCGTTTTACTTTATCAATTTATAGATAGTCGTTGAAACATATCATTCACATTCTAGGCTTCACTCACATTCCATAGAAAGAAGGGAAAGCGAGAAGTGATCCAAGTACGAGGATTTGAATCAGAATGAACGGCATCACGCCACGATAGATGTCCTTAGTCGTCACGCCTTTTGGTGCTACCCCTTTTAAATAGAACAGACTAAAACCAAATGGCGGCGTTAAGAAAGAGGTTTGTAGGTTCATCGCGATAAGGATAGCGAACCATGTCATGTTGATGCCCATCAGTTCAGCAACTGGCGCAATGATCGGCACGATGATGAAACAGATCTCTACGAAGTCGATAAAGAAACCCAAAATCAAAATCACCAACATAGTAATGATCAGGAAGCCCCATTTCTCACCTGGCAGTTGTAGCATCCACTCTTCAACCAGATAGTCACCACCCGTGTAGGTAAACGCCATCGAGAACGCTGTTGCACCCAACAAGATAGCGAATACCATCGCCGTGACTTTCACCGTCTCTTTAGACGCGTCATACACCATCGACCAACTGAATTGACCGTATAGCAAAGCAAGTACCATCGCACCTGCACCACCGAGAGCAGCAGACTCTGTTGGCGTAGCAACACCCGCAAAGATTGAACCCAGTACCACTATGATTAACGCGAGAGGTGGAAGAATCGCTTTAAGTGCATCTAACACTTCTTGCTTACGGCTGATTGAATCATCTCGCTCAATTGGTTGAGCCGCTTCAGGGTGGAGCTTAGCGTATATCAAGATATAAAGGATGTACGCGCCAACTAACATCACGCCCGGCCAAATTGCGGCTTGGAACAAGTCACCAACAGGCACGCCAAGAACATCGCCTAATAGAATCAACACGATAGATGGCGGGATGATTTGCCCTAACGTACCAGACGCACAAATAGTGCCGCAGGCTAAGCCTTTATCGTAATTGTATTTGAGCATTACCGGCAATGAGATAAGTCCCATTGCAACAACAGAAGCACCAACGACGCCAGTAGAAGCCGCAAGCAGTGAACCTACTAGTACGGTTGAAATCGCGATACCACCACGAACACCACCAAACAATCGCCCCATAGACTCAAGCAACTGCTCAGCAAGCTTGGTCTTTTGCAGAACAAGCCCCATGAAAACAAACAATGGAACGGCCATCAGCACCGTGTTTTCCATGATTGATTGAATTCGATATGGCATGAAGGCAAACATTTCGATGCCCTCAGCCCAAACACCAAAGATTAACGCGATACCACCAAAGGTAAACGCTACTGGGAAGCCAAGTAAAAGTGCAAACAAGGCTACGAAAAACATTACTATTCCAATCATGTTCAGCCTCTACTTGTTCTTTGTATGAATATTGTTTGCATGGATAAGGTGCGGATTAAAAATCTTGTTCAGTGAATGCAGGATCAAACCTACGCCACTGAGTGCCATTAAGAAGAATGACAACGGGATCATGGCTTTGATGATCCAGCGATACGGCAGGCCACCCGGATCGCCTGAGGTTTCACCAAGTTCATAGCTCTCTTTGGCCACATCAATACCAAACCAAGCTACCAGCAAACAAAACGGCAGTAGGAAGATAAGCGTACCTAACAGATCAATAATGGCTTGCGCTTTAAAGCTCAACTGCTCATAGAACACGTCGACTCGAACATGACCACCCGCTTTGATGGCATATGGCACACCTAATAGGAAAACGGCAGAGAACAGATGCCATTCCATCTCTTGGAAGGCGATAGAGACATCGTTGAATGCATATCTCATGACAACGTCATACACGACGTTGGCGATCAGTAAAATAAACAACATACTGGAAAGCCATCCCAGTGCATCACCGATACGATTAAACAGGCGTTCAATATAAATTAGACTTCGCATTCCCGACTCCATGGAATTTGAAAAGACATCGCGCAGTACAGCTAACCCAACTAAAAACGATTCAGTTTATAGCTAGCAATAGGCACGACGTAGAAAGGGTTCTTGGGCATTTAATTATTATATTTAAAATGAACCCTCGGCTTATTCGCTCTTAAATACTCAATAAGAAAAGCGTCGGGTTCATTTAGATTCAGTTCAACAAGGGGCGATTATTTCGCTTGGCTATTTAGGTAAGCTCTATGTGAAATATCCGTCCATGAGCGCACTTGCTCTAGGTAACTTGCTTGTGAAGCTTGGATCTCTTTCGCCAATTCATCTTTCTCAGCATGTGCAGCAAGTAGGCGATCGTTCGCTTCTTTCAGTGCAGACATAACCGCTGGCGGGAAGTCTTTCACTTGTACATCTGGGTACTCAGTCTTCATTGAAACCCAGTTCTTACCACTTTCGTGCGTAGCTTGTGTGTACATGTCGTAAGCCGCGGTACGCATTGCAACACGTAAGATTTCTTGTAGATCTTCAGGCAGCTTGTTCCAAGTGCGCTTGTTCACTAGGAATTGAAGCTCTGAGCCCGGCTCATGCCAACCTGTGTAGTAGTACGGCGCGATTTTGTGGAAACCCATACGCAGATCAAGTGATGGACCTACCCACTCTAGTGCATCAATCGTGCGACGCTCTAGAGACGTGTAAAGTTCACCTGGGGCAATATTCGTCGGTTTAGCACCTAGCTCAGCAAGAATCTCGCCGGCAAAGCCTGGGATTCGCATTTTCAGACCTTGTAGATCTTCAACGCTGTTGATCTCTTTTTGAAACCAACCACCCATCTGAATATCTGTGTTACCACCTGGGAACGACATCAAGTTGTGTGGAGAGTAAACTTGCTCCATCAACTCCATACCACCACCGTGATAGAACCACGCGTATTGTTCTGCTGGCGTCATACCGAAAGGCATAGAAGTGAAGTAAAGAGTGTTTGCAACTTTACCTTTCCAGTAGTAAGAGCCTGAGTGACCCATGTCGTATTGACCAGACTTAACCATGTCAAAAACGCCAAGAGGGGCTTTGTGTTTGTTTGCTGAATCGATTCTGATTTGAAGTCGACCATTCGACATCTTCTCAGCCATCGCTGCCATGTTCTTAGTTGCATCACCGAAAACTGGGAAGTTTGGTCCCCACGTTTCTGCAAGCTTTAAACGGTAAACCTTATCAGCGGCTGTAGCACCAGTAGCGACCAAAGCTAAACAAGCCGCAGCGGTTACTGCAACGTTTTTAAAAACTCGTGTGAGGGAGTTAGAAATGAGACTCATGTTCACGTCCTTTGTTGGGTTAACACTCTTTCTATGAGTATTTTTTATGATTCAACATAAGAGTGCACCGTGATGAGGTAACAAGATATCAGGGAGAGCACGCACGACAGGCGTACACAAACTGCGTATTAGACCAAAGGATTACGTAGAACTACGTAGGAGATGATTGAGTGATGTCGATTTTAAAGGAATCACCTTATTCACTAGAGGAATGTTTATTGATAAATACCTAAGTATTAATAATTAAATACCGTTAACAATTGATTGCCATTTCGTGATGAGGCTCTATTCTCACCACACTTCAAATACGCACCTAAATGCACTCAATCCGAGAAAATCATAATTTCAGGGAATCAGAAAACCTACTTTGATGCTTATTGATTTAAAACATAGGACTCGCGAAAGACAAACTAAAAACGTAAGGCGTCAGTCAATTGGAAATAAGGCTTCTGGGGTTGATTTTAATTTGGGTTTGAATGTGAATATGGGATTAGGATTAGGATTAGGATTGGCATAATCCGACAAATACAAAAAAGCCTCGAAAATCGAGGCTTAAAAACTTAACGAAGCGAATAGAATCCCAAAGGATTAGATAGCTTTGTAGATAACCTTGTTACCTGCTAGCTGCTCTTTCGCTACTAGGTTTTCTTCAAGAAGTTTTTTCAATGCGCCTGTTGCCCATGAAGCTGCTTTCGCGTCTTCTTGACCAGCTGCTAGGCCGATACCTTTAGGGTTAATGCCTTCAGCATTGCTAACAACGATGTCTAGAACTTGTTGTTGCTTAGGAGTCAGTGCTACTGCAACTTCTTTAGTTGCTGCTACTGCTTTTTCTACCGCTGGTTTTGCTGCTACAGTTTTTTCTGCTACAACTTTCTCTGCGACAGGCTTCGCTTTTTTCGGCGTTGCCACTGCTTTAACTACAGCCGCTTTAGTGCGTTTCTGCAGTTTAGCCTGCACCTTACGCTTATGAGCAAGTCTCATTGAATATTTCTCCAGTTCACTGCTCTTTTCGCAGTGGTGAAAATTTGAAGCGCGATTTATACCAAAAAACAGGAGCTATTTGTAGAGTGAAGCGTCGAAAGTCGACGAAAAATACCGATATTGTCTACTAGCGTCTATTATTTAAACATCGACTTATCAATTCAGGGTCATATACACTGGTTATCCATCCAGACAAAAATATGAAAACTTGGTGTTGCCTATGGACACTCGTCACCTTACTAATTTCTCTTTGCCTTCATTCACTCGCTCGTACCGTATCCTCGCCGTTATTTTAGGCTTCATTTGCTTGATCGTTGCGCTCTACAGTGACAACCCAAAGTTACTGATCGTGGGTGCTTTTTGCAGTATTGCCCTTCTGGGAACCGGCTACTATTTGATGCTGCGCAGCCGAGTGATGTTCACACTCACCCCGACTCATTTTCAGCAGCATTTTTATAAAGGGGGCTGGGTCTTAAAGTGGAACAACATCCAAAAAATTGGGCTTTGCACCTATGAACAAGATGGCTGGCACCAACCTTTGCCTTGGATTGGTATCAAGGTTAAAGATTACTCGCCCTACCTCGATTCGATCTGCCCCAAAATCACCTGTGAGTTATTACTCAGCCAACGAGCACTTTTGTATCTAGGAGCCAAACAAGCGGGTAAAGAGTCAAACTTTGAAGATATGGTTCTCGACTCATCGCATTACCATACGCGCTGCACTGAGAACGGTTGTGTGGAACTGAGCCGATATAAAGAGTTAAAAAATACTGAAGAGGTAAGCTTCAACGATAGCCAAACACAGACGACCTCAGAATCATCTGATGAAACGAACAATCAAAGCACGGTGATTAAAGACTATTCTGGATTACAGGCGATGCTTGCCAACAGGATGAAGTATCAAAGGGGCTTCCACGGTTATGATATTTTCATATCAACTCAAGATTTAAATATGAGTGGAGAAGAGTTTGTTGGACTGGCTCGACGCTACTTGGCTGCTGCTGAACGCCTTTCTGACTAAGGGTTGCCAGTAAATTCGCGCGCAATAAAAAAGCTTAGCTTTCACAACAAAAGCTAAGCTTCATTTTTCAATCAATCGACACGAACAACTGGTCTTTTAATCAAAGGCTTAATTAGTACAGAGGCATTTCATCTGCTACGAACGGGTTTGATGCGCGCTCGCGACCGAATGTCGATTCAGGACCATGACCCGGAACGAATGTTACGTCACTGCCTAGTGGCCAAAGCTTTGTCTTAATTGAAGCGATAAGTGTATTGAAATCACCTTGTGGGAAGTCAGTACGACCAATTGCGCCGTTAAACAATACATCACCCACAAACGCTAGACGTGCTTGCTCGCTGAACAGTACAACATGGCCTGGAGTGTGGCCCGGCGTGTGAATCACGTCGATCACTTGATTACCAAACGTGACTTTGTCACCCTCTTCTAACCAAGTGTTTGGTTCAAAGGCTTTACACAGTGGAAATCCAAACATTTGGCTTTGATTCTCTAGACCTTGAAGCCAGAAGTTATCGGCCTTATGTGGACCAACAATATTCACCTTTAAGATCTCAGCAAGTGGTACCGTACCACCAACATGATCTAAGTGACCGTGCGTCAGTACCAAGTTCACCACTTTAACACCTAGCTCTTCAATGATCGCAGCTAGTTGTTGAACATCACCGCCCGGATCGACAACGATGCCTTCCATTGTCTCATCACACCACACAATTGAGCAGTTTTGAGAGAAAGAGGTAACAGGTACAACTTGATACTTAAGAGACATATACAAACCTTAGAGGGCAAACTGAAATTTGGGCAAACTATGACATTGGATGTCTACTTTGACAAGTACCTAGCATTCGCTCGCAAACTCAACCTAACTCTACCAGCTACGTACTGGGCCAGTATCGATATGGATAAAGTTGCTACGTGCATAATAACCAACACCACCGGCATTCAGGCTTTTGGCTACGTCTCTTAGCTCTTTCAGATCGACACCATCGATACGAAAATCGATCGCTTTACCAAGCATGTGATAACTCTTCTTCGCCACGCCACTCGATTTTGAGCGCAATGCTTCATTGGTCGCTGGAGAACGGTAACCAGAGATGATCTGGACTTCTTTTTGAATACCTAACACGTTTTGAATCTGAGTGATCTGATCAAACAGGTTTTTATCCATTGGATGAATTTCATTGCGGCGGAAATCGCGACATAGCTTGCTAAGACGTGCCATCTCGTCACCAACATAGTTAGTACCATCGAAATAACAGGTCTCTAATCTTTCACCGGTGTGAAGGTTATTCATGCTAATCGTTCTTGGTTGATCCGGGTATGAAGCAAAAGCGATAGAAGGTGTAATTGAGGCGATAACAGCGGTACCACCAGCGTAAGTCAGAAACTGACGGCGAGAAAATAAACTTTGAGACATACAGCAAAAAAACCAATTAGATCGAACGAAAAATGCACGATACATAATGGAAATTGCTGCGTCAACGTACTAAAACCGCTCAAAAGGTTAGTATTTGTAACCTTTACGCGGTTAGTTATTGATCCACATTATAATTTTATCAATAGAGGCTTAGTTGTCATTTTTTAGTCAAGATCACCTTTATTGAACACATTTCAATCAACCACCCTCTTTATCATATTGGTAGATATCGCCACGGTACTGTATGCCCCCTTCTTCAAACAACACGGTTTGATAGATGATATGCACAGGAATTCGCTTTTTGAGGCGAACCTTAGTGTTCGGAGCAAGGTCATCATTTTGGTTCGGTACTTTCCTTACCTTAGTGGCAAACAATAACTCAGCAAGTTCTTCTGCATGTTCGACACGTATGCAACCTGAGCTATAAGCACGGAAGTCATCATTAAACAGACCTTTACTTGGCGTATCGTGCAGATAGATCGCTCTTTTGTTAGGTGTGTTGAACTTGTACAAACCTAATGCATTACTCGAACCCGCCTGTTGACGCATTCGATATGGGAATGAATTGAAATTGATGGTCTGCCAATCTATCTCGGTGGTATCGACCGTTTCCATGGTACGCCAGCCATCAATGACTTGGAAGTTGTGTGTCTCTAAATAGCTTTCGTCCGCTTTTACTTTGGGCAGGATATCTTTGACCATGATTTTCCATGGCACATTCCAAGTCGGGTTTAGAATGACAGAATCGAGGTTTATCTCTAAAAGCGGGGTTTTTCGCGATTTTCTTCCCACGACGACCTTAGACTCAAATACCTCTTCGCCGTCTTCCCAATACTTCATATCAAAGCTAGGCACGTTGACGACAATGAGAGAGTCTCTATTCCTTGGCCACAAGCGAACACGCTCTGCATTCAAAGCCAAAGAGCTCAATCGATCATCGAAGCTCATGTTGATCCACTGGATCGTGTCTGGCCCAATAATCCCATCCGCTGTTAGGCCGTGCATGCGCTGGAAGGACTGAATCGCCGCTTGCAGCTCTCGATCAAACACAGGGAAATCGACAGCAATCATAGAGGTATCTACGCCAACCAACGCAATGCGCTCAACAAGAACCGCTTTGTCTGAAAGCTTATCCCCCAAGCGTTTTAAGCCTTTCTGTCTGTACCGCTCAATATCGAGTTCAGACGCGGTTTCTAACACGGAATAGGTTGCTTTGAATTGGTCAAAATCCCCTACTGGCGGTGCGTAAGACAACACCATCTCCAATAAGTAATCATTGGCGACACTGCTTTTTAGTCTCATCAAAATATGGGGGGACGGTGGAGGTAATTTGGAATGCAGCTTACCTGAGAAATACCACTCCTTACCGGCAAATGGTGCGTTTTCAACATAGCTTAAATAGTAGATAAAGGTGTCGGTGAGTAAGATGTCCAACTCTTGCCATTGTGCATGGGATTGATAGTGACGGATTTGCTTGAGTTGTCGTTCAAAGAGTGGTGCCATTTGTGCTTGTTCGAGCAACGACAATTGAAATTCGAATGCCTTAACAAGTTCAGGCGAATCCCAAAGAATAGGGAGAGGTGAGTCTTGATAAATGCTCTGGGTTAGTTCGGGATAAATCAGCATGAAAGATAGCTCTGAATCAGCCGGAAAGAAACGACCTTCATCAGAACTCGTATAGCTCCATGTGTGCACAGAAACTAAAACTAATAACCCACAGAAGTATTTCGCGAACATGCTTAACTCCATCACCAACCATCCCATAAGTATGGCAAAGAAATGGGAGTAAGCATGTTATTTTTAAGAGGCTTTATGAATCAGATTGAGCTCCAATGGTTATCCCATTGGATCGATGATTGCTGAGTTGATTTCTCATAAGGCTTGCGCTGACTAACCACACTTCCCGCCCCAGAGCTTAATCTAAATTCCCCATCAAGAAGCACAGCACCGGAAGCATCAGACAATGCCGATAGCTCTACTAACTCTTTGGTTTCTTTAGACCAAATACCGTAGCAATTACCTCGTGGTGAGGTGGCGATAATCCAATCATCGGATGCTGCGATACTTGCAATGTAGTGATTAAATCGCGCCCATTGCTCCGGCTCCGCATTCAGTGATTCAAACTGCCCACCTTTGATGTGCATCGCCAAAAGTGAAGGATATTCATCCGGTTCGCCGCGATATTGCTGGCCACAAAGTACAGTCTCTGCCCCATCATGCGCTAAGTGTCGAATGCTTAACTTCTTATCCAACAATTCAACCTGATCAAGCAGCTCACCTTGCGATGAAACATAGCTCAAACTAGGCTGCATGGAATCCAAGTTTTTCGGTGTTCTGCCATCAGTATGAACACCACCAACGCCGATAGCAAGATTACCATCAGGCATGATAATCACCTCGTGAGGGCCAATACCAAAACCGGTAAATTCTTCGACCTTACGATACCCTTGTGCGACATCGTAGACGCCAATCACGCCTTGACTGGTGTCGGTTTTCCCTTCAGTGGCATACAATAGTGTGCCGTCTAATGAGTAAACGCCATGACCATAGAAGTGGCGGTTGTTACCTTTCACCACCATTTTGATCTGCTGACCGTTTTTGTAGTCAAACACCATAAAATAGTCACCAGGACGACGAGCAAAAACCACCGCATGTGATGAGGTTGGGCAGATTGCGACGCCATGGCCACGCTCAGGGATAGGTAGCTGGCTCAGTGGCATGCCATACTCATCAGCCACAACCGCGGAATACTGGCCTCGACCATTAAGCGCACAACCAATCAACTGAGGTTTATTCGATGCGCTTTCACCTGAACGGCTAGCACACCCGAACGGCAGCACAGGCACAGCAGCACACCCAAGTGCTGCTTTCAGTAAGGTTCTTCGTGTAGTATCAGTCACCATCGGTAGCATTAAATCCTATTACCACGCTCAGCTCTATCGCCACTTCTTCATGAATCAGGTACTTCAAACGTTCTAGTTTGTTGTATTGAGTCAGCACCTCGCGGTAGCCCTCTTTGCTCTGCAATAACTCAAACAAGCTTGAGTCTGTAGGCCAAGTATCTAGCGTCAATGTGAACTGGTCAGCAACGCGATCAGCTAGGTCGTTTAAGCCCTTCTCTCTCAACAAGCCGTCTAGGCCATTGCCACCGGCAAGGTACAAATTCTGAAGTGCTGCTACATTGGCTTTTAGTTGAGTCATCGAGGTTTGTGCACGCCATGATTCTGAGAAATAAGGACGAGGGTGACCGATTTTCGCCATCGGGCGACTCAGCTTCTTCATGCTGTAATCAAGTTGGTTGGTCAATAAAGCAATATATTCAGACTCCCAACGAGTCTCGTCTAGCGCTAACCAAGGGTTAACTTGCCAAGCCTCAGCGATAGAAGCAGATTTCATAGCCAAATTCTGTGCGATAGCTTGTGAGGATAGACAGCCTAATACTTTGTCTTGAAGCAGTGACGATTGCTCGTCATAAAGCGACCACTCTAACGCGCCTAGCCCTTGCACTGTCACACTCTGCTGAGCAATTTCGTCTTGAGACCAAACTTTATCTTGCTGAGTCAGCTGACGCATCTTAAGACCCGTCGTGTTCTTTTTGTCTGGCCAGAATTGAACATTCCAGCTCTCTTCAAGCGCTGCTGTTGGGCCTCTTTCTTGCCCTTGCAATGCCATCCAGCTGTTCATTGTGATCTGCCATTGATCTTTCAAAGCGTCTAACTCAACGTTATCCGTTTCACAGTAACCTTGCATCAGAGCTTCTAATTCGCTCGATTGCTTCGCGAATAGCACCGCAGAATCAAACTCTTGTCGATAAACACTGCGACTAATATGGGCTGTAGTGTCTGCTTGATAAGACACACCGTTAACCTCAGATGAAGCGGCTTGCTCACCCGATGATTGGCAGCCTGCCATAATTAATGCCGACAAAGGCATTAACAAAAATTTATGTGTCATGCTGTTACCTTACTTCCTAATTTTTCTTTTAATTATATGAGTTCATTAAATGCGAAACGACCGCTGGCCTCGTATTGCTACAAGTTCAGCGGTGCTAAGTGGTTTAATAGCGGCTTTCTTAAGTCATTAGCCGTTAACTAAACTGAATTCAACTCAGCTTATAACGAGTTTAAGAACGCCAATAGTGCTTCACGCTCGCTGCTACTAAGAGCTAAAACGTTTTGTTTCGCCATTTCTGCTTCTCCACCGTGCCAAAGCACCGCTTCCATAACGTTTCTTGCGCGACCGTCATGAAGTAAGAAGGTGTGACCATTCACTTCTTTGGTATAGCCTAATCCCCACAATGGCGTGGTGCGCCACTCTTGACCGTTTGCTAGATACTCTGGGCGATTGTCGGCTAAGCCTTCTCCCATATCGTGCAGTAACATATCGGTATATGGGCTGATTAGCTGTTTAGACAACGCAGGTAAGCCTTCACGTTCTGCTGTGCGAATTTCAGCTTGGTGGCAACTTTGGCAACCAATATCTTTAAACAGTTTTTTACCTTGAACAACCGCAGGCTTATCAACGTTACGACGAATTGGAACCGCCAAATGCTGCGAATAGAACTCAACAAAATCTAGGATATTATCGCTGACTTCAGGTTCACCACCATTTGGAAAATCATCACAGGTTGATTGAGCTGATGTGCAGTTTTCGTTCGGGAACAAGCTGCTTGTTAAGCCCAAATCGCCGTTAAATGCTGCAGCATTTTGTTGCATTAGGTTTGGCTGTCCGGCTTTCCAACCAAATCGACCCAACGCCATTTCGTTTGTTTGAACATCAAGAACGTAGTTGGCTTTGCCTGTTACGCCTTGGCTGTCCGCAGCTTGTTGCTTCGCGAAGCCAAGGATCGTTTCTTTTGAAATGCTCTCAAGCAGACCTAGGCCGATCATTGGTGGCGCAACACGAGCCGAAAATTCTGTTTTAGGGTGCATTTCACCAAACGCGAGTTCAGTGATTTTTAATGTTGGTTTACGTAGAGTAACAACCGTGCCGTCTTTGAATTCAACAGGAACATCGGTGTAGCTGATGTTCACTTTACCCTCTGGTTCCACACCTTGAAGCGCGAAATCTTGTAGCTGTCCACCGTAAGTCGGTTCTGGAATGCCACCATCGCGAATAAAGGCTTGTCTCTGCTCTGGTGTTTCAGCAGGAATACTCAAGCGAACCAGCATAGATACCGCGTTCTCATCGCCTTTTTCTGGCGCGTGGCCACGACCATCTTTGATGTGACAGTTTTGACAACCGTTGGTGTTGAACAATGGGCCCAATCCATCACGTGCATCGGTTGATGATGGTGCAGGAACCCAAGGGTTTCTGAAGAAGCTGTTACCTACGCTGAAATCTAAGCGTTTGCTCATTGGTAGGTTGGCAGCAGGAAGAGAAAAAGCGTTTGCTCCCTCTTTCTTCACGGTTGTTTTGCCACCTGAGTAGGTTTCATGGGCATGTAATGGAGCTAAGAAAAACAGTGCGGTTAATAGTGAGGCTGAGAGATACGACTTCATACATTGCCTTGCTGTGTTTTTGATTTTAGTTTTTATGTGGGAGTAACTTTCATGAGTAACAAACAATTAAGGGCTCAATGAGAGCCCTTTATGATTTTCGTCTCGGGTTCTTAGAACTCGTGATCAGCCGTGTCTGGGTTAAGGCTATCAATGCCAATCACACCAGCAGCACGCTCAATCGCAGCCGTTTGAGACACTAGCGCAACAATCGTTTTGTTTACTAGTGCGTTACCCGCAGCGTTGTCAGCAGCAATTAGCTGATCGAAATGCTGGTTGTTTTTCTCTGCAGAAACAACAAGCTGGCCAACTTGTGCACGTGCTAAGTCAAACTGCTTTTGGATCTCTTTCGCAGCTTGCTCATCTTTTTGCTCTACTAGGTCAAACAGGCTAGGACCTGAAAGCAGAGTACCGTCTTCACGCTTGTATAAACCCGTATAAACGTTGTAGATACCTTGCTCGTTGTAGTAGTGAGAGTTGTGCGTGTTATCAGAGAAGCAATCGTGCTCATCTTCAGTAGAGTTAGCTTCTAAAGCCACCTTCATACGCTCACCAGCAAGCTCACCAAGAGACAGTGAACCCATGCCGAATAACATTTTACGTAGGCCGTTTTCGCTAGATTCAGAAAGCAGTTCTTGACGGTAGTTACCTTTCTCGCCTTCAGCCCACTGCTTTTCCATCCACTCTAGGTCTTGGATAAGTAGCTCAGCAGATGCTTTTAGATATGCGCCACGACGGTCACAGTTGCCGTTAGTACACTCAGCACCAACAACGAAATCAGTGTAAGCACGCTCACCTGCACCGCTGTTTGTGCCGTTTAAATCTTGGCCCCAAAGTAGGAATTCAATTGCGTGGTAGCCAGACGCTACGTTCGCTTCAGAACCGCCGATCTCGTTCAAGTCAGCGATTAGCTCTGGAGTAATGTTAGTTGCATCAACAGTAGTCTGACCAATTTGGAAAGTCTTGTTAGCCACGATGTTTGCGCTAGCGCCTTCGTTACCAAGCTCATATTGGTAATCAGAAGATACGTAGTCAATCAGGCCTTCATCTAGTGGCCATGCGTTCAGTTGGCCTTCCCAATCATCAACAACAGCGTTGCCGAAGCGGAATACTTCTGACTGTTGGTAAGGTACGCGAGACTCAAGCCAAGCTTGTTTTACTTGTTCGAAGTTACCAGCAGAAGGAGAAGCTAAGAAGGTATCAATAGAAGAGTTCAACGCTTTTGCTGTAATTACTGAATCTGCAAACACGGCATGAGCAATATCTGCATAGTGTTCTACAACTTGATCTTGAGTTACTGCTGCAAAAGAAGAAGCAGAGGCAAAAATGAGTGACGAAGTTACTGCTTTTGTCACTAAAGATTTAATGGTCATGAAGCATCCTTGTTGAGCTTTAAATTATTATTCGTAGTAATAGTGCAAACCATTATCATTTGCACTACGGATTTGAATAATACAAACTTACAATTTTATTGCAAGATAAATACAAAAAAACCTCACATATGTGAGGTCTTTAAACATTTTTATGTTAAGCGCAACAAGCAAGCGAATCAGATATCTAGGTTATGCTTACCGTGTGAAACTTTCGCCTTCAGATAGCTTTCATTACCCGATTTGATATGAGCAGAGGTGTTCACCACTTCTTCAATCTCAATACCAAAAGATTTAAGTTCATTGATTTTCTTAGGATTGTTGGTCACCAAACGGATTTTTGTGGTGCCTAAAGCGCGTAACATTTCCGCTGCTTCAGTAAAATCACGTAAGTCATCACCAAAGCCTAAGTGGTTGTTGGCTTCGTAAGTGTTCATACCTTCGCTTTGCAGACGGTATGCATCGATTTTGTTGTATAAACCAATACCACGGCCTTCTTGGCGTAAGTAAAGAATCACGCCGCCCGTCTCACCCATAATTCTAATGGTTTCGTCTAGTTGCTCGCCACAGTCACAGCGAGAAGAATGGAAAACATCTCCAGTAAGGCACTCAGAGTGCATACGAACTAGAGGTATGTCTTGTGTCTTATCTGCTGATTTAAATATCACAGCAACATGCTCTTTGTCTGTTTTCAATCCATGAAAAGACAGAAGTTCAGCATCAATACTGCTTGTTACCCCTACTTTGAAATCTATTCTGGCACGCACTTCCGCCATAGCTATACTCACTTGAAAATTCGATGTGTTTAACGACACTACATTATATGTCTAGGCAATATTTTGTAGCTAACTATCTAATGATAGACACTATGAGGCTGTTAACAATTTTTTTCAAGGTCGACTACGCACAAATTGTTATATTATAACAATAATTTTTCAGGTAACAAAAAACCCCACATTGGGATGACCAACATGGGGTTATAAATTAATCAGTTGCGGCTAAGACTACACTTTTTACAGAACGTTCAACTTACTTGAGTTTGCTTCCAGATGACAAGTTGAACCCAAGCGTTTTCTAATTCAGCTAACTCTTCTTGAGTGAGCGTAGAAATGCTCGATTTCGCACTGTATTTTTCTGCCCATTTGTCAGAACGGACATGAGTATGGAACTCTTTCTTTAAATTTGAGATTACGTTATCCACAGATACATCCTTATATAACAGTGCTTAGCCTTTATAATCCTTTAATGTTACAAAATACAGGTCAATTGGTAAACAGTAATACATAATTTTTATGAGCGCTTTCTAACACTTTTTACTGATAAATATATAAATAAGAGAAACAATAGGCTCGGAAGTAGCCAAAGTAATAAGTTTGAAACACTCATTGCCGGTTTATAGAGCACAAATTCACCGAACCTTTCTGTCATATATTGAGTAATTTCATTATTACTCTGACCTGCTTTCACCATATTGAATACAACGAGGCGCAAGTCTTTTGCTATCGGAGAGTTCGACTCAACCAGATTTTGGTTCTGGCATTGCGGACAACGTAGCGTTTTTGCCAATGTAATAGCGCGCTGCTGCTGTTCTGGGTTTTCAAACTCAAAGAGTTCAACTTGAATACTCGTATCCTTATTGCTGGCTGTAAACAAGTCTTCCGCCAAAGTCGGAAAACTAACAGACATAAGCGTAGACAGCATAACGAGCGTTTGTATTAAAGACTTCACCATAGATTCACACCATCAAAATACATCGCAAGTTCTTCTTGCCATACAGATTCATTGACCACGCCCAGTAACTTCTTAATGATTTGGCCATCAGCGTCGACCAGATACGTTTCAGGGGTGCCAATTACGCCCAACTCTAATGCTAGCTTACCTTGAGGATCACTGATCACCGTTGAATACGGATTGCCGTCGTTCGATAGCACATTAATTGCTGCCGCAGAGTTATCTCGATAATTGAGCCCAACAATTGGAATGCCTTTGTCATGAAGTTTGAGCAAAAAAGCATGTTCGGTTTTGCAGATACCGCACCACGACGCCCATACATTTACTAGTTGATAAGGATGCTGAGTAACATCAGTCAACGTAATTTTCTGTTTGCTACTGATGCCTTCGCTATTGGCTAACGCAGTAGACACGAATTCTGGAAATGCCCTCTTCTGCTCCGACACAGTCGTGGATTGCTGCTTATTATTGAGTGCAAAGGCAAACCCCAACACCATCACTAATGCCAAGACAATTAACGTGATGAGCTTGTTACGAACGCTGGTATGCATACTGTGACGCCTTAACGGTTTTCTTTTTACGATGAGTTAATGAGAGTAAAGCGCCGAGAATGGAGAGCAACCCACCAAACCAAATCCATCGTGCATACGCCTTGTACTGAACACGGAATGCATAGCCTGTTGAGTCTACTTTCTCTCCCATGGTGATATAAACATCGCCATGCCAGAACCACTTCATTGCGGGCTCACTCATGTTCATGACTCGAACTTGGTAGTGTCTTCTTTCCGGCGAAATAGGAAAGCTCTGCTCGCCAGACTCTAGGTTGAGTATCGCCTTCTCTGCGGTAAAATTTGAAGCGACATACAGCTCAGTATCACGATGAGCAAGCGTCCAATCCATGAACTCGACTTCCGCTCCTGGGCTTAACTTATAACTGCGCTCAAACGAGTGGTAGCTATTCATGGCAGCACCTACCGCTAATACCGCAACCCCGACATGGGCAAAGGTCATCACCCAGACTTTGCGTTGGAACTTGGAACTGTGCGTTACTGCCAAGCCATAAACGTGAGTGAGTAAAACCCAAAATGCGAGTGACCATGTCATCAGAACCATCACTTGAATCTTGTCTACTTGCAAAACGTAACAGGCGGACCCGAGACAAATAGATGCTAGAGTTATCAACATAATAACGCCTTTCGACGCTTGAGGCTTAATACTCAACAAAGGGGCTAAGCCTACGACGGCCAACGCAAGCAACGCCAAAGGTGCAATCAATAGATTAAAGTAAGGCGCACCTACCGATATGTTACCCAGTCCAAGCAGTTCAAATACCATTGGATAAAATGTGCCGAAAACGACCACGGCTGTTGCGAGAACAAAAATGAGTACCGCGACTAAACTCAAAAAGCTCTTACTGGTGAAGCTGGTAATAGGGCTTGATTCAAAAGACTCCCCTCTAACGATAAGCAGAGAAAATGAGCTCACCAGTACCAAAACCAATATAAGCAGCAGTGCGATACCTTTGGTTGGGTCAACAGCAAAAGCGTGTACCGATGTAAGTACGCCAGAACGAACAATAAAGGTGCCTAAGATACTCAAACAAAACGTAATAAAAGCAAGACTAAGAGACCATTTCAGTAGTTGTTGTTTGCCCTTTGCAACGCCTAGGCTGTGCAGCAAAGCGGTCGAAGTAAGCCACGGCAACAAGCTGGCATTTTCAACAGGATCCCAGAACCACCAGCCGCCCCAACCTAATTCGTAATAAGCCCACCACGAACCAAGAATGATCCCTGCGGTTAAAAAGATCCAAGCAACCAAACACCAACTGCGACAATGGGCAACCCAATCAAACTCGATTGGATCTACCAGTAAGGCTGCAACGGCAAACGCCAACACCACAGAAAAGCCGACATAGCCAAGATAAAGTAATGGAGGGTGAAAAATCAGACCGACATCTTGCAGCATTGGGTTAAGGTCACGCCCTTCTAGCGGCAAAATCGAATTCATTTCAAATGGGTTTGATGCGAATAAGGTGAACCAAGCAAATATCGCGAGCAGTAGATTCATTACCCACAACACACGGCTTTGATATTCATTCGAATAGTGTTTTTGTAAGGCGATCACGCCAGACCAGACGCTGATCGTCAGCACCCAAAATAACAAGGAACCTTCATGGCCAGCCCATACGGCTGCGAGCTTAAAAAATGAGGGTAATTGAGTATTTGAATGCTCAGCGACATAGAGAATAGAGAAGTCATCACTGACAAAAGCATAGCCAAGCAATGCGACAGAAGTGAGAGAAAGCAATGCACTTGAAAGAGAGAAACTGCGGATTAAACTTATATTTTGCGTCCGTTTGTTTAGCATTTGATAAAACGAATGCACACCAATAATGCTACTGAGTACAGCAACCAACACTAAACTAAACAGCCCCAAAGAACCGACCATATCACCTCAATAAGGCTCCGCTAGAGCAGAGCCGATCTGAACACGCATCTCATGTTTACTAAAAACATGTTCATTAATAAGCAGATGTTTATTATCCGACATCTGCTCACTAATAAACTTGCGCGAAATTAAGCTATCGTTAACTGCCCTGCATAAAGGACAAAAGTTCGCAGCATTAATACACCCATTAGGCTTAGCGAAGTCACAGAAAAAATATACACCGAGCTATGGCGGATTGAGGTTGGTGTCACTGCATTGAGCAACAACGGTAAAACCATGCCGACACCGATGACGCCGTACCAGAACCAACTCGCCCAGAAACCACTGCCAATTGCGTTCCATACTGCTTGCTCACTTTGACCACCAGCGAAGATAAGCCCAGTAAAGAAAGTAATTAGAACAAACAACTCAAACATCACGACTGGACGTTCGAATCCGTGAATCCATGAAATAGTCGGGCTATGAGGTGATTCTTTAAAGACCAGCACACCAAATAAAATACACGCCGCCGCTCCCGAAGATAAGCTCGAGAATAAGAACAAAATCGGCAGCACTGGGTTATTCAATAGTGGGAAAGTATTTAAAGCTGAAAGCAAGAATCCGGTATAAGCGGCAAGCATAAGAGCAAGAACAGCTAAGAATATTTCCAGAGCATTCTCAAACACTTCTAATTTGCCAATCCAATTACCGACAAAATCAAGTCGCCCTTTTAGCCATGCTTGATCATTCAAGAACACGACTATTTGATCTCTAAATATAATGCCGATCCAAAGGAATAAGATCACCATATATACTTGGAATAAGATCACACCCATCGACATCACAGACGTTGGATTATAGAAGATCATGATCTTCCAAAAGGATAACGGTTTTGTCAGGTGGAAAACTAAGATAAGCAGACCTGAAATGATCCCAAATGGCGCAAGAAAAGCCGTGGCCTTTAACACACCATTATGAGCAGGATCGCCTTCAATAACCTTACGCTTTAGGTAAATGGAGATCATTACGGCACCCGCCGACATCCCCGCGAGAAATAGATAGATTGCTATAATCCAATCCCATACCACGGTACCAGACTGAAAAGCTGCGTCCCATGCACTCATAATCAAATCTCCCCTTTTTGGTGTGGTACTTTATAGAGTTTTGGCTGAGTACCTAGATAAGCTTTATCTCTGTAAACCACCTCAGATTGAAGCACCTGGTTTATCTCACTCTCAGGGTCATTTAGATCGCCAAATACTAGTGCCTTGGTCGGGCAAGATTCGACACAAGCAGGCAACTTCCCTTGTGCAAGATTGGTATCACGACAGAAGTTACATTTATCAGCCGATTTGTTCTCTGGGTGGAAGAAACGCACTTGATACGGGCACGCTAACAAACAGTAACCACAACCGACACACTTCTCTTTATGCACATCAACAATGCCAGTTTTTTCATCTTTATAGGCCGCGCCTGTTGGGCATACCATCACGCAAGGCGCGTTATCACAATGTTGGCAAGAGTTACGAGTAAAACGGTAATCAACATTTGGATATTCGCCTTGGGGTTCGCTCTTAATAATTTCTAAGCGCGACACGCCTTCAGGTACTTTATTCACTTCACTGACACGCTTCTGTACAAGCAGTACAACCAATACACGCGGTTTCGTCATGAATCATTCCATAACGTTTAGCACCATCTTCTTGAACATTGGCCAACGTTTTACGACTTGTCACCGCCGCAGTTCCCGCTACACCCGTGGTAAAAATAACGGCACCAGCGCCTGCTAAAAAGTTTCTTCTTGAGCAGCTCATAGATTACTCCTCTTCTTTCTTCTGGTTGAAGTCTGAATGGCAATCCACACACAGCTTGATGGTTTGCTTTTTATCTAAGCCCAACACCTTTGCTTCAGTCGCATGAACATCATGGCAGTTTGAACACGTTAAGTTTTGCGCGTGAACATCGTGGGTCCAACTCGCTTCGCGCAGATCATCCGGTTTGTGACAATCTATACATTGGCTATTGGCATCTAAAATTAAGCTAGGGTCTAGGAATACCTTTTCGGTTCCCGGTTGTGATTGAGCCGCGCGATACTTCACCACTTCAGGCGCACCTTCACGGTGATCGGGGCTAATAGAACTATGACAGTCGGTACAATTTACTTCACGACCAAGTAAAGCGTGTGCACTTTCACCATGTGAACCCAATACCGTTTCTTTTGAATCTTTATGGCATTGAACACACTTGTAGTCTTTGTCACGTATTAATTCGACTTCATGTCTTGTTGACTCTCCTACTTGCGTAACAGCAGGCTCAGCAACAGCATGAATGGAATAACCATAGAGGCAGAATGCTAGAAGGGATTTAAGCATTATGACTATGGCCAATTTAATATTGCCCATTTTATCCTTTCCTTATACCGGCATTATTTAACTCTCAACTAAATAATATTCCGGTTAAACAAAAGTACCCTTAAACGATATTATTATCGTTTAAATGATATCAATTCTTATTTTGGATAAGCCACAACGCTTTCTACAGTTAGAATATACCTCTAATTGGGTAATACGAAATTTGAATGGGTTAATCTGTGAAGACAATCACCCTATTTATATCATAGCCAATTCAGGTAATTGCTTGTTATATATGATAATAATTCTCAATTAATCTCTAACAAATGCAACCGACAATACCTCTTTAGGGTTATATAAACTTCAACGTGATTGAAGTCACTACCATTAATTGATCTAAAACAAGCAATACTCAACACGTAACAAAATGTGTTTGTTTATGAATTAATATAAACAGGAATTCTCCAGTTCTTAATTTGAATAGCAAACTCACAACGCTTGGTATAAAAATCAGTATATTGGAGATATCACTGTGAAAAAGCATTGGATACGTAATTCGGTCACAGCACTATTAATGGTTAGCACATCACTAGCAAGCGCGACCAGTTTTGCTGCGTCTGAACAAAAAGAAATTGGCGATCCTCGTAACGACCAGTTCGAGCAAAACCACCCAGATCAATATCATTCATGGAGACAGACCTCAGAAAGCGAAGCCATTGAAGATGCACTAAAAGAAGATCCAAATATGGTCATCCTATGGGCTGGCTATGGGTTTGCAAAAGATTACAACAAAGCCCGTGGGCACTTTTATGCCCTTGATGATGTACGACAAACACTTCGTACAGGTGGCCCAACTGACGAAAACTCTGGTCCAATGCCAATGGCATGTTGGAGCTGTAAGAGCCCTGATGTAGCACGTGTTATCGAAGAGCGTGGCGAAGATGGTTACTTCGAAGGTAAATGGGCGCGTCTTGGTAGTGAAATCACTAACCCTATTGGCTGTGCCGACTGTCATGACACACAAAGTGAAGGCTTTAAAAACGGTGAGCCTGCGCTGAAAGTGACTCGTCCTTATGTAGAGCGTGCATTCGAAGCGATTGGTAAGAAGTTTGAAGACCAAGGTCGTTTAGATCAACAAGCTTCCGTTTGTGCTCAATGTCACGTGGAATACTACTTCACAGGGCCAACAAAAGGCGTGAAGTTCCCTTGGGATAAAGGGACTCGTGTTGAACAAATGGAAGAGTATTACGATGACATTGGCTTTAAAGATTGGACGCACAAAGTATCTAAAGCTCCAATGCTAAAAGCACAGCACCCTGGCTATGAAACATGGCGTGAAGGTATTCACGGCAAAAACAAAGTGGCTTGTGTTGATTGTCATATGCCGAAAGTGACCAAAGAAGACGGCACCGTTTATACCGACCATAAAGTGGGTAACCCATTCGACCGCTTCGAAGATACGTGTGCAAACTGTCATACTCAGTCTAAAGAAACTATGCGTAACATCGTTTCAAGCCGTAAAGCGCAAGTGCTAAACATGAAGCTGACCGCTGAGAAACAAATCGTTGCCGCTCACTTTGAAGCCGGCGCGGCATGGGAAGCAGGTGCGACAGAGCAAGAGATGGAGCCTATCCTACTGGATATCCGTCACGCTCAATGGCGTTGGGACTACGCTATTGCGTCTCACGGCGTTCATATGCATGCACCTGAAATCGCTCTAGAAGTGCTAGGTACTGCCGTTGACCGCGCAGCAGATGCTCGTACCAAGATTGTTCGTCTACTGGCGAAGAAAGGCATCACTGATCCAATCGAGATTCCAGACATCTCGACAAAAGAAGCGGCTCAAAAAGCGCTTGGAATGGACATGGATAAGATGAATGCTGAGAAACAACACTTCTTAGACACGGTTGTTCCTAAGTGGGAAGAGCAAGCTGAAAAACGTGAAGCCAACTACGAATACTAGTTTCTTCAATTAGACCATTACGTAAAAACCAGTCACACTATTATTGTGTGGCTGGTTTTTTTAGATTTTGGGGCAATACACATCCATATCTCCTCCCCGATCCACTCGCCAATTCAAGGAATAGATAATGAAAACCTTACTTTCACTTTCAGCATTATGTATCGCACTACTCAGTTCAGGCGTTTACGCCTCTGAGCGTGCTGAGACAGGATGGGAATTAATAGAGAAAGGCGCATTATTGGTTGATGTCAGAACACCTGCAGAGTTCAAACAGGAGCATCTGGACAACGCCATCAACTACCCTCTTTCTGAAGTCGCTACTCACTTCGCTAAGATAGATAAAGACCAACCGATCGTTTTGTATTGCCGCAGTGGTAACCGTTCAGGACAAGCCTATCAATTCTTACGAGCTCAAGGGTTTACTCAAATCCATAACGCTGGTGGGTTAATCGAAATGCAAGAAAGCCAATAACTTGAGAGATTAATGGCTTTAGAGGCTAATCGCTTCAAAGGTAAGTCGTTTCAAAAGCAAATCGCTTCAAAGACAAATAGCTTCAAAAGCTAATCAGGAAGAACAGCCTATTAACCAAGCCTAGCGGATCATCTGTTTGGCTTGGTTGATCGAATGAATAATCGAAACACGATCAATCCCTTTTTGATTGGAATCGAGGATTTGAGTCCAGGCATCAATCGCTTGTTGATAGCGCATGCTGATGAAGTGATCGGTCGCAATCAGCATCAATGCCGTACGATCGTTGGGATCAAGCTGTATTGAGTGATCCAACAACGCATTCACGTCATCGCTCATCGCTTGGGAGCTAAGATAGTAAAGTGCGGTTGCTTTGGCAGCATAAAGGCCCGATGGTGCTTGAGGATCTAATCGAATCGCGTAGTCATAACAAGTATACGCTGCATCAAACTCCCCTTTCTGCATATACACACCACCAAGCTTAAACCACAAGTCAGATTGATTCGGGTCTTGTTTGAGGCTTTGTTGAAGCTCACCTTCGAAATCTGTTGCCGTGTAACTATTGCTCTCATCTAAAGGAAGTTGAGGTGTCTCCTGTTTCAGTTGAGACCAAACAAGCACACTCAGAGCCACTGCAGTAAGGGAAATCACCACATTGCCTTTTAGATGACTGCCATTGTTGCTCGCGGCAATAACGACCACGATCAAAAACAGGCTCATTAGTACTAACGCAACCAACAACCAGATGTCCATTCCACACTCCTTTATCAACCCTTTAAGTTTACCACTTTCCCAGTCAGGCAATATTGATCGAGACTTAGCTATTAGGATTTACGCGATCAGAATAAACGAGCAGACAATAAAAAACCGAGCACTTAGGCTCGGTTTTTTCAATGGTAAGCTTAATTACTTAACGTAATCGAGATTACTCAGTATCTTGCTCGTTATCACTTTCAGAGTCAGAAGCATCTGATGCTTGCTCTTCACTTGATTCAGAAACTTCAGTGTTGATAGTTTCAGCATTTGCTTCTTCAGCTTCGCCTTCTACAATCTCAGCTTCTTCTACTTCGTCGATACGTTGTAGACCTACAACATTCTCGTCATCAGCAGTACGAATCAGTGTTACACCTTGAGTGTTACGACCAACTTGGCTTACTTCCGCTACGCGAGTACGTACTAGTGTACCTGCGTCGGTGATCATCATCATCTCATCGCCTTCTTCAACTTGAACAGCGCCAACAACTGGGCCATTACGTTCAGAGACTTTGATAGATACTACACCTTGCGTTGCACGGCCTTTCGTTGGGTACTCTGCTAGCTCAGTACGTTTACCGTAACCGTTTTGAGTCACAGTTAGGATATCGCCTTCGTTAGAAGGAACAATCAGTGAAACCACTTGATCGTCTTCTGGAAGCTTCATACCACGAACACCAGAGGCAGTACGGCCCATTGCACGTACTTTGTCCTCGTTAAAGCGAACAACTTTGCCCGATTTAGAGAACAGCATGATGTCGCTATCACCGTTAGTGATATCAACGCCAATCAGTGAATCGTCGTCACGTAGGTTAACTGCGATTAGGCCGTTAGCACGTACGTTTGCGAATTGATCCAGTGATGTCTTCTTAACTGTACCGTCACCCGTAGCCATGAAGATGAATTTCTCGTTAGAGAACTCAGAAACAGGCAGGATAGCCGTAATACGTTCACCTTCTTCTAGAGGAAGAATGTTAACGATAGGCTTACCACGAGCAGTACGACTTGCTAATGGTAGTTGGTAAACTTTCAGACGGTATGTCTTACCACGAGTAGAGAAACATAGGATGTTATCGTGAGTATTAGCAACAAGCAGACGCTCAATGTAATCCTCATCTTTCATCTTAGTTGCACTCTTACCTTTACCACCACGACGTTGAGATTCGTAGTCGCTTAGGATTTGGTACTTAACGTAACCTGCGTTAGAAAGCGTTACTACAACGTCTTCTTGAGCAATCAGCTCTTCCATGTCGATGTCATGAACTGCCGCTGTGATTTCTGTACGACGCTCGTCGCCATAGATTTCACGTACCGCTTCAAGTTCTTCACGGATAACTTCCATCAAACGCTCAGTGCTTGCAAGAATGTGCATTAGCTCAGCGATTTCTTCTAGAAGTGCTTTGTACTCGTCTAGAATCTTCTCATGCTCAAGGCCTGTTAGGCGGTGAAGACGAAGTTCTAGAATAGCTTGTGCTTGCGTTTCCGTTAGGAAATATTGGCCATCACGGATACCGTATTGGTCTTCCAACCAATCAGGACGAGCTGCATCAGTACCAGCGCGCTCAAGCATTGAAGCAACGTTACCAAGATCCCAACCGCGTGCGACTAGGCCAGCTTTTGCTTCAGCTGGTGTTGGAGCGTTACGGATAAGCTCAATGATTTCGTCGATGTTAGCAAGAGCTAGAGACAACGCTTCAAGGATGTGTGCACGATCGCGCGCTTTCTTCAGTTCGAAGATAGTACGACGTGTAACAACTTCGCGACGGTGGTCTACGAAGCACTTAAGCATGTCTTTGATGTTGAACAACTGTGGTTGACCGTTATTCAACGCAACCATGTTGATACCGAAAGTCGTTTGCAGTTGAGTTTGAGCGTATAGGTTGTTTAGAACCACTTCGCCTACTGCATCACGCTTACATTCAATAACAATACGCATACCATCTTTATCAGATTCGTCACGCAGTGCACTGATGCCTTCTACTTTCTTATCTTTAACCAGTTCAGCAATCTTCTCGATCAAACGAGCTTTGTTTACTTGGTAAGGGATCTCAGTAACGATAATGGTTTCTTTACCATTCTTCTCTACTTCGATATCCGCTTTTGAACGCATGTAAACCTTACCGCGGCCAGTCTTATAAGCATCAACGATGCCTTTACGACCACTGATAAGTGCTGCTGTTGGGAAGTCAGGACCAGGAATGTAGTCCATTAGCTCATCAATAGTGATCTCTTCATTATTGATGTAAGCCAAACAGCCATCAACAACTTCACCAAGGTTATGTGGTGGAATGTTGGTAGCCATACCTACTGCGATACCAGAAGCACCGTTTACCAATAGGTTAGGAATTTTTGTAGGAAGTACTGCTGGAATTTGTTCTGTACCATCGTAGTTCGGTACGTAATCCACAGTTTCCTTATCAAGGTCAGCCAGTAGCTCGTGCGCAATTTTCGCCATACGAACTTCGGTATAACGCATTGCAGCCGCGGAGTCGCCATCGATAGAACCAAAGTTACCTTGGCCATCAACTAGCATGTAACGCAGCGAGAACGGTTGAGCCATACGAACA
This sequence comes from Vibrio sp. BS-M-Sm-2, assembly GCF_041504345.1. Lineage (NCBI taxonomy): Bacteria > Pseudomonadati > Pseudomonadota > Gammaproteobacteria > Vibrionales > Vibrionaceae > Vibrio > Vibrio sp. BS-M-Sm-2. The sequence continues at coordinate 3,301,340 of NZ_CP167894.1, read as the reverse complement.
ATTGTATCGTATACAGCGCTATCACCATGCGGGTGATATTTACCGATTACATCGCCTACTACACGAGCAGACTTTTTATATGGTTTGTTCCAATCATTACCTAGTACATTCATCGCGAACAAAACGCGGCGGTGTACTGGTTTTAGGCCATCACGCACATCTGGAAGGGCACGACCAACGATGACGGACATCGCGTAGTCTAGGTATGAACCTCTAAGCTCATCTTCAATATTTACGGGCGTGATCTCTTTCGCTAGATCGCTCATAGAGCCATTTTCCCTCTATAGTCAGATCGTATTTTTGAATACGTATAAGACCGAAAAATATAACACAAATTTACCTACGGAGGCATCACTTTCCCTCTCCTTTTACCATCTTGTGACCCTTGTAGCCAATCAATTGATGAGAAATTGCACCTCCGCATCATATCTTGCTGAAACATGGTCACTTTACATCCAATAAACTAGCAAAATTGTAGATCTTCTGGTCAGCGCGAAAAGGCAAGTTATAATGCCTGCAATTTCATGGATGCATTATTTAACTTGGAAATGCCGATTATGACTAAATCACAGAACGTAGACCCAGCAGAAATCAAGAAATTCGAAGACATGGCGTCACGCTGGTGGGATCTAGAAGGCGAATTTAAGCCGCTACATCAAATCAACCCACTGCGCCTAAACTACGTGTTAGAGAAAACTGAAGGCCTGTTTGGCAAGAAAGTCCTCGATGTTGGCTGCGGCGGCGGTATTTTAGCGGAAAGCATGGCTGTTGAAGGTGCAGTCGTGACTGGTCTAGACATGGGTAAAGAGCCGCTTGAAGTAGCACGCCTTCATGCACTGGAAACTGGCACAAAGCTCGATTACATCCAGAGCACTATCGAAGATCACGCAGAGCAGAACCCACACACTTACGATGTGGTAACGTGCATGGAAATGCTTGAACACGTTCCTGACCCACAATCTGTTATCACTGCCTGTTCGAAATTAGTGAAACCGGGCGGCCATGTATTCTTCTCTACATTGAACCGTAATTTCAAATCTTACTTGTTTGCGATTGTCGGTGCAGAGAAGCTATTGAAGATTGTTCCAGAAGGCACTCATGAGCACGAGAAGTTCATTCGCCCTGCTGAACTTATCAAGATGGTTGATAACACTCCGCTGCAAGAGTTAGGGATTACGGGACTGCACTATAACCCTCTTACGGACACTTACCGTTTAGGCCAAAAAGTCGATGTGAACTACATCGTTCACACACAAAACTTTGGCTAAAAAATATCGGTAGGTCTACCGTAAAACCTTTTGTAAAAAAGACGAATGAAAAGAGTTGCAATTACCATAACTTTGCGACTTTTTTCAGTCTAAATTTCGTGCGCCAGCTTCCATTTTGACCACCTCGATTTAAATTTAATCGCCCAAAATCCATCGCCCATTTTGCTCAAAGATCAAGGGATTTTTTTTATTGGCGAGCAAAATTAAAGCATCATCAAAAGCCGACTTTTATACAATCAAGTCACATCTAACCTCATCAGTTAGTGGTCACTTACAGTTTTTTTTCAATCCACCACTTATCCACAAGCAACCCCATTTCTTTACCTTGAAAAATATCAGTTGTAGCACTATCTTGTAACCCAACAAACAAATGACCCCTATATGTTGTGTTTGAACTACAATATATGGGTAGACCAAGATCACAAAGCCGAAACGTAATTTACAAAAATTACACAGAAATACACAAAAACACGGCCTTGTTCAGTTTTGTTAGGGAAATTAAGCAGAATGAACCAACAACTTACTGTTACCAAGCGTAACGGGCGCAAAGAAACGATCGATCTAGAGAAGATCCATCGCGTGATTACATGGGCAGCTGAAGGCTTGCACAATGTTTCTGTATCACAAGTAGAATTGAAAGCTCACATTCAGTTTTACGATGGCATCACCACTACTGACATTCATGAAACTATCATCAAGTCAGCAGCGGATTTAATCTCTGAAGAGACTCCTGATTACCAATATCTAGCAGCACGTCTGTCTGTATTCCACCTACGTAAAAAAGCGTACGGCGAATACGAGCCGCCAGCACTATATGACCACGTTGCAAAACTGGTTGATATGGGTAAATACGATAGCCACCTTATGGAAGACTACACGAAAGCTGAATTCGAAGAGCTTGACGAGTACATCGACCACAAACGTGACTTAGACTTCTCTTACGCAGCGGTTAAGCAGCTCGAAGGTAAATACTTCGTTCAAAACCGTGTAACGAAAGAAATCTACGAGAGTGCTCAGTTCCTTTACATTTTAGTTGCCGCGTGTTTATTCGCTAAATACCCGAAATCGACTCGTCTTGACTACATCAAACGTTTTTACGACGCATCGTCTACGTTTAAGATTTCTCTACCTACACCGATCATGTCTGGTGTACGTACGCCTACTCGTCAATTCAGTTCTTGTGTACTGATCGAGTGTGGTGACAGCCTTGATTCAATCAACGCAACAGCAAGCTCAATTGTTCGTTACGTATCTCAACGTGCTGGTATTGGTATCAACGCAGGTCGTATCCGTGCGCTTGGTTCTGAAATCCGTAATGGTGAGGCGTTCCACACTGGCTGTATCCCTTTCTACAAATACTTCCAAACAGCAGTAAAATGTTGTTCTCAAGGTGGTGTTCGTGGTGGCGCAGCAACAGTGTTCTACCCATTGTGGCACGGTGAAGTTCAGTCTCTATTAGTACTGAAAAACAACCGCGGTGTTGAAGAGAACCGTGTTCGTCACATGGATTACGGCGTACAGCTGAACAAGCTTATGTACTCTCGCCTAGTTCAAGGTGGCAACATTAGCCTGTTCTCACCTTCTGACGTACCTGGCCTTTACGATGCGTTCTTCGAAAACCAAGACCGTTTTGAAGAGCTATACGTTAAGTACGAAAACGATCCTTCAGTGAAGCGTGAAACAGTAAAAGCGGTTGAGCTTTTCTCTCTGCTAATGCAAGAGCGTGCTTCTACTGGTCGTATCTACATTCAGAACGTTGACCACTGTAATACACACAGCCCATTTGATTCTGAAGTAGCCCCTGTTCGTCAATCGAACCTATGTCTAGAAATCGCGCTTCCTACTAAGCCACTTTCTAACGTAGAAGATGACGAAGGCGAAATCGCACTATGTACACTTTCAGCGTTCAACCTTGGCGCAATCAATGAACTAGACGACTTAGCTGAGCTTTCTGAGCTGGTTGTTCGTGCTCTAGATGCACTTCTTGATTACCAAGACTACCCGCTTCCAGCAGCGTACAAGTCGACAATGAACCGTCGTACTTTAGGTGTGGGTGTAATCAACTACGCATACTACCTAGCGAAGAATGGTGTTAAGTACTCTGATGGCAGCGCGAATGGCCTAACTCACCGTACTTTTGAAGCAATTCAATATCACTTGCTAAAAGCGTCTGTTGAACTAGCGAAAGAGCAAGGTCGTTGCCCATCTTTCCACGAAACCAACTACGCGAAAGGCCTACTGCCAATCGATACTTACAAAAAAGATATCGACTTAGTATGTGAAGAGCCACTGCACTACGATTGGGATACTCTACGTGAAGAGATCATGGAGCACGGTCTGCGTAACTCTACGCTAACTGCGCTGATGCCTTCTGAGACATCGTCTCAAATCTCGAATGCGACTAACGGTATCGAGCCACCACGTGGTTACGTATCAGTGAAAGCATCGAAAGACGGCATCCTTAAGCAAGTTGTTCCAGATTTCCTAAATCTTAAAGAGAACTACGAGCTACTTTGGAACATTGGTTCTAACGACGGTTACTTACACCTAGTGGGTATCATGCAAAAATTCGTTGACCAAGCTATCTCTGCAAACACTAACTATGATCCAAGTGTTTACGACAGCGGTAAAGTACCAATGAAGAAGCTGCTTCAAGACCTACTAACAGCGTACAAGTACGGTGTTAAGACGCTTTACTACCATAACACTCGTGATGGTGCTAAAGACGACCAAGGCGATGCAGTTCAAGTGCCGGAAGAAGATTGTGAAGGCGGCGGTTGTAAGATCTAAACCGCAATAAACATTAAGACCCCAGAGAAGAGTTATCTTCTCTGGGTTTAAAGCATTAACAGGGTCCGTTTTATTACGGGTCTTTAAAGGATTTGAGGCATTTATGGCTTACAGTACTTTTTCTCAGACTAAAAATGACCAACTAAAAGAACCAATGTTCTTGGGTCAGTCAGTTAACGTTGCACGTTACGACCAACAAAAATTCGAAATTTTCGAAAAGCTTATCGAGAAGCAGCTTTCTTTCTTCTGGCGCCCAGAAGAAGTAGACGTGTCGAGCGATCGTATCGACTACAACAAACTTCCTGAGCATGAAAAACACATCTTCATCTCTAACTTGAAGTATCAAACGCTTCTAGATTCTATCCAAGGTCGCAGCCCTAACGTTGCCCTACTTCCATTGGTATCTCTACCAGAAGTGGAAACTTGGATTGAGACATGGTCTTTCTCTGAAACGATTCACTCTCGCTCATACACGCACATCATCCGTAACATCGTGAACGATCCAGGTGTAGTATTTGATGACATCGTTGAAAACGAAGAGATCCTTAAGCGTGCTAAAGACATCGCTTTCTATTACGACGACCTAATCAAGCTAACGGCTGACTACCACCGCTACGGTGAAGGCAACCACAGCATCAACGGCGAAGACGTTAAGATTTCACTTCACGACCTGAAGAAGAAACTTTACCTATGTCTAATGTCGGTAAACGCGCTAGAAGCAATCCGTTTCTACGTTAGTTTTGCTTGTTCATTCGCGTTCGCTGAGCGTGAGCTAATGGAAGGTAACGCTAAAATCATCAAGCTAATCGCTCGTGATGAAGCACTTCACCTTACTGGTACTCAGCACATGATCAACTTGCTACGTAACGGTCAAGACGACTTCGCATTCATGCAAATCGCTGAAGAGTGCAAGCAAGAGTGTTTCGACCTATTTAAAGAAGCAGCAGAGCAAGAGAAAGAGTGGGCAGAATACCTATTCAAAGACGGCTCTATGATTGGTCTAAACAAAGACATTCTTTGCCAATACGTTGAGTACATTACCAACATCCGTATGCAAGCGGTTGGTCTAGGTACTGCTTACCCAGCAGCAACATCAAACCCAATCCCATGGATCAACGCGTGGTTATCTTCAGATAACGTACAAGTTGCTCCACAAGAAGCTGAAATCAGTTCTTACCTAGTTGGTCAAATCGACAACGAAGTAAAAGCTGACGACTTTGAAGGATTTGAGCTGTAACGTATGAACACTATAAGTTTGAACAATAAGCAGTTCACTTCTGAAGCCAACGACACCATTCTACAGGCTGCGGAAAAGGCTGGGGAATCTATATACTCAGAATGTCGAGGCGGGTTTTGTGGCGCTTGTAAGTGCAAACTTAAATCAGGAGAAACTATCGGCGTGAGAGACACAATCGCTTTCTTGCCTGAAGGCTACGTACTGGCTTGCAGTGTCAAGGCGAATAGCGACCTTGTTTTAGAGCTCGATTACTGACATACACGTGTTACCCTTACACAGACGCCTCAGCTTTTCCTGGGGCGTTTTTTTCATCGATGTCAATAGATAATGTGACAGCATTGAAATTGCCTTCATTGAACATTTACTCAAGCCGCAATCAAGTCAATACACCGATCTTTTGCCTATCTATTAATGTAAGGACCCTAATTTAAGTCGCAAAAATAATCTGTAGCTCTCAAAGCCCCACTATTTCACACGTAAAATCCTCCCGAAGCATAGAAGTAATTTATGGTATTTCGCATAACTGATTAGTTCAATTATAAAATAATCGAGGTTGACAGCGCCTTAGAGGCTGCCATAACAGTAACAAGCAATGTCAGATGAAAAAATGCCTCCCAAAGAACTACGTGGCTCATCTGTGGTTTGTGCTTTGAGCGCTCTCTATGAAGAGGATGTCGGTTGACAATGTCTGACCATAAATATTAAGTATTGGTACACCAATAGACAAATGGGAAAGCAACGTTTGAGCATTTTTACACATACATGTTTTACCCTATGCTCAAATAGTTATGTAACTATCATTAGACAAACTAAAAAATTTAACAAACTGACGGCCTAACTAACGAGAAATCCGAGTATCAAATAATACTCGGATTTGAGCGTTCTAAGCCGCTCGTTTGAACCCTATTTTTGTTTAATAGGTCAACATGCGTCAGGGAACTCTCATTTACCTACTAAGAACTTTGCTGTACTGAACACCATCGCCCAAAACAACCAATACGAAGAGTTTCATTAAAAAGCATAGAAAACCTTTATAATACTCCCTTGATCTAGGTGAATAAAAACAACAACTTCTTTACAATTTCTGAGGGATATCTTTCTGATGTGAAACTGAAGAATTTCTAACCAAATCCTGAGCAAGCTTAGCGACCATTGGGACACCGTGGAAAAAGCCTTGCTGGCCATACCCTCCTATAGCTTCAAGTAAATTAACCGTTTCCTGGTCTTCAACTCCTTCGTAAATAATACGAGAGTTTTTGACAGACGCGAGCTTCTTTGCTTCATCAATAAACTGTTTATAATCTGCATTATGGCCGAATCCCCAAGTGATTTTCCTATCAATTTTGATTTCGCTTATTGGGAGTTGCATCACTCTTTCAATGTTAGAACCTAACACGCCAAAATCATCAATCGACACATCAAAGCCATGTAAGCGCAACTTAAGAGTATTCGCTAATAAATCTCGTGCAATTTCAGGAACAAGACGATTCTCTGTAATCTCTATGACAACTTTATGATCTACACCCGACTCGTAAATAGCAAGGATATCATTCAGAATATCATCATCAGCTAATAAACTTGGTTCAACATTGATAGAGAATGTTAAAGACTTGTTTAAGTATTTAAAGTGAGTTTTGTAGTCCTGAATAAACTTTTTTATTACCACGCTAGTAAACGTTTTTTGCTTACCTAACTTTTCAATCATAGGCAAAAAACAACTTGGCTGAAGCAACTCTCCACTTACATCGGACCACCTAGAAAGAACTTCAAAACCAAAAACAAGTTCAGTATCCGAAAAAACTTGCGGTTGGTAAACTAAGCTAATTGGAAAGTTATCGTCATGAATAGCCACGCTTTTCAAGGCTGGCTTTGGTTTATTTACCTCTAGCTCTTCGAGAGTTTTTTTAACTAAAACTGCAATTTGGTCAAACCATATCGGTTTTTCTAACGATGCTACGATATCCAGCTCATAAAGCTTTCCAAGCATACTTAGTGAGCTAACAATCGACTTATCTAACCCAGAAGTTATGATTATTTTTGCGCTAGTTCCATTTTTAGATAGAATACTAAGGAGTTCAAACCCATCACCGTCAGGCATCATGATGTCCATAATAATAAGGTCAAACTCATTTACCTTTACTTTATCGGCGGCTTGATAAGCATTCGCCGCGAACGTGATATTATGTTTAATATCAATGCTACCAACTGCATTTTTTAATACCTCACGTGCTAATGCAACATCGTCCACGATCAAAATTGATTTACTCATCTTCACCCCCTTTGTAACTTACTATTAACTGCATCCAAGTTCGCTGCGACTTAATCTGCTTTGCATCAGTCATCATATACTTAGCTTTTATGTCTCCACATTTTACGGTTTTATACTCAAAACCCAAATGAAACAAAAAGTCGAACATACGCTTATTATTAATAAATATGTGCAAACCTTTATTTGGATTAGGGCTTTGTAAGTATTTATACGCTTCTCGAGCTAATGTATCGATAATCGAAAGTTCACTCGTACAATTGAATGATAGAACCAAATGTACGCCCTCTTCTATCTTAATTAGATCAGACATATATTCTTCTAACACACTCTGGCTTAAAGTTAATATGTGACCAACTAATTGCCCGTGTGAAACAATTAGTATCAACTCACCTGAGAACTCTTCAATTAAGTTTTGAAACATCGATATCTTGGAGGAATATTTACTTAGTTCTCTCTCAAATAGAATACTCTTTTCGAAGTCACATACCAAATCAATCAGGTTAACGTAATTCTGAAGTTCAACTATATTACTAGAGTTAATGATAATTGTTTCAGTTATAAGTGTGTCGTTACTATCAGTATATCCATTACGACTTAATTTATTAAGAAAATTAATATCTACATTTGACGAGAATTCACTCTTCCAAACATCGAAAACATCAATACCAACAAGATCAAGTAATTCATTTTGTCTTGTTAAATGGGGCTTTGTCACACCACGTTCCCATCGACTCAATGTAACAACATCTAAATTACTGAACGTGGAATTACTGCGCTGAACTAAGTCGACGAAAGCAGTCTGTGATAACCCGTTTCTTACTCTAAAATTTTTTATTATTTCACCGAACATTTTTATTATCTGTTGTTGAGACATAGTACATTTTCAATTATAAATAAGTAAATGCTAAGGGCAGACAAGAAACTATAAAATCAAAGGTGCCCAGTGAGAAATGAAATAGCCCCCTGTTAGTAGTCTACTGATAGACGTAAAGTAATTAAAGTTACCCTATACCTTTGGAAAGGACACAGTTCAGCGTAACACCCAAATCATGTCGGTTGAGGGGCTTAGTTAAATAACAGTGAAAATAGTTTTCCATTTTCGATTTTTCGCTCAATGTCGCTCTCGCTGTCACGGCTATAATCGGTAACGAAGGGTAAGCAGCCTGTAGTTTTTTGGCCAACTCAATTCCATCCATTACAGGCATAGATATATCAGTCAATACTATATCGACCTTCTGCTCAGAGGCGATCTGCAAGGCTGCCAAACCATTCTCTGCACCAACGCACGTAAATCCCAGCTCGCGTAGGTGGTACTCTATAACTTCACGATTAAAGTCAACATCGTCAACTATCAAAGCTTTCTTACCTAAAAAAATAGACTTTACTTCTAATGACTTATCATGTTTAACGTTTCCCTTGAGAGTTCGAAGAGGGCAAAATTTTGGACTTTCTAATACCGGAACACTCAACTTAAACTCTGTTCCAACACCTACCTGGCTTGAGACTGAAACCTTTCCCTTCATTAACTTGATAATTTCGTGGGTAATTGCTAAGCCTAAACCAAAACCAAATTGCTGATCTTCATCGTAAACTTGCTCAAAATCGTTAAATACCTTTCCTAACTTGTCATTAGGTATACCTATACCAGTGTCAGAGACCAAAATAACTAACTCGCCATTGCGAATATTGCTATGTATTCTTACTGAACCCTCAAAAGTAAATTTAACGGAATTAGAGACAACATTAGTAATGCACTGCTTAAACCTAAGTTCGTCTAGATATAATAATGTGTCACTTTCTATTTCATTAACCACCTCTAGCTTTAGACCCTTTTCTTCTGCTAACGGCGCGAACGTATGCTCAACTTCATCTAAGGTGCCCGCAATGAGTGTTGGCTTTGGCTTTATGCTATAATTCGAAGCTTTAACCCGCTCAAAATCTAATAAATCATTAACAATATTAAGTATCGTCGTACTCGCATTAGATATACCTTTTAGCTGATCCCTAGACTTAACGCTAAGATCTGTGTCACTTAGCATATTTGTATAGCCAAGTATGGCATTAAGGGGGTTCGGATTTCATGCGAGACATTAGAGAGTAAGATCGATTTTTGCTTATTTGCGTCTTTTGCTTCATTAGCCGCTAGCTTTGCTTCTGTCGCAGCAAGCTCATACTGATGGCTCCTCAATTCGACTTCAGTTTCTAAGCCTGAAATAAGAGTTTTAATTTGTTTCCCGGCTTCTGCGTAGGCATACGAAAGCTGCCTCATTTCGGCGCCTGCACCCTCTACGATGAGAGTCGCTCGCTGAAAATCACCCTCTTTGAGCGCACTTGCCTGTTCTATAAGGCGCCCAATTGGCAACGTCAAACATTTTATGACTATCGTATTGATCCCAAGAAACATCAATAGCAGTGCTAACGTAGTGAACGAGAAAGCTTTTAGCAACGTGTCGTCGGCACTCATAAGAGCTTTCTTTGTTGTCTCGTAAGTAGAACGAACGACTGATTCAGGTGTAACCAGAATAATGCGCCAGCGCGTCAGTTTATTTTGCCTAAACATAACGTTATATAATTCTTTACCATTATCAACGATAAGGCTCCCTTCAATGTTGTTCATGACATGTGAATATACAGAATCCCCGCCCGCGCTAAGCTGCATGACACTCAATAAGCGTATAGGATCCTGTTTAAGGTTCGATGTAAGTAACTTACCCTGACTATCTAAAAGAAAATACCGAGGTTGAAAGTAATCCTGTACACTGTTGGAAGTGAGGGAACCAGAAAAGTACTCCAAATTAAGTTCAAACTTCAGCAGTGCTCCTGGGTAATTAGAGGGGAATGTATATAAGTAATAATTACTCACGTGATTATCGCTAATGCGCTTTTCAACTAACATATCTCGAAATCTAGTCAAACCTCTGGTTGTAGCAGAGTGTTCAGACTGAATAAACCGACCATCAATCAGTTTGATTTCTTCTCGATTTTTAATATTAACAAAACTAACACTTTCTATGAACGGTTTCAGGTCTTTGTTGATGGTCATTAAGCTTTCTTTAAGGTCGCCACCAGTATCAGTTATTGGTAATTTATGAAAGTTATCAGACAGATAACGAATATGCTCTGTTATCCATTCAGCTTCTTTAGTTAAGCTTAAACTATTTGCTTGTAAAAAGCTTAATAGTAACTTTTCATTATATACGACGATGCTTTCTTTTATCTTCTCGAACTGCCCTCCCGATGTAACATTAACAATATAGCTAGCGGCATAGGTGAGAACGCTCGCAAACAACACCACTATGAGCGCATTCGCTTTAATTAACTTGTACTTTAAAGACAAATTTCACCCTCTCTAACTTCACATGATTGCAGCATATTTCTGACTATCTCTGCTAATGCCTTTCTCGTGTTAATATAGCTTAATAGTTCATCATAAATCTCAACTTGACCACAAATATACGCAGCCTCATTAAACCCCATAGCGCTTGCTATTCCTTTTATTTTATGTGCCAACTCTTTGTTGGTTAACTTATTATGACCTACTTCTTCGATGATCTTTCTCAAGCTCGTAACTGCAGTCACACGGAATGCTTTGCCCATTTTTGAGTTACAATCCACACCAGTAGCTCTTAAAAAAATCTCGTTGTCAATTTTGTACATACAAAACACCTGCATCTGAACATTGTCAGTTATACTTATTAAGCCAATAATCTAAAGCCGGTTACGTTTATAATCTCTCAATCAGCCAATGCCTAGGGGCATCCCAAAAAAAACAACATCGCGAATGCTCTGTAATTACCGATATTTGATTTGGAAAATACATTCATTGTCGAAACTATTTAATGAAAATATTATGAATTACTCTTTCAGAACAACGTATATACACCTTAAGGAAATAGGTGATGTGACTGTGAAAAAACTATTTTTGGTGTAAACGCTTTTTACATTGATGGTATTTACCAATGGTTTATAAAAACAACATACCATATCTAAGGGCAGAAAGAAGCCAAGAACAATACTTCCGTAAAAAGGCTACACTGCGCTATCCGGTCGAGAGTTAGGACTTAACCACCCTGCCGACTTCTATCAACTACCCCAACAACCTTGGAGCAAAAACTCACTTTTGCTGTGTGAAGTTGCTGTCACATTAGAGCACCTAAAACAGTGTTACCCTGATTGTGAGACGACTCCCAAACCATTAGTCGATTTACCAAACATTCACCACAAAACCCAAAAAGCTCTGATGAAGGCTGGCATACACTCCTCCGAAAAACTAAGGGAGTTCGGCTCTATTAAAGCGATAAAAGCCATCATGCACCACACTCATCACAAGCCAACAATCGAACTTTTATGCTCATTAGAGGGTGCGATTCAAGGTGTTCATCGCTCAATGCTGACAACTGAAGTTAGGAATGCGCTAAAAACACAGTATTTCAACTTGTAAACTAAACACAAAAACCATCTCCATAGGCACTTAATTTTTTTATTTCTTTCGGGCGCCATATACATAATGCCCTATTAGGGCCTAATTATTACTAATATTTACACTAAAGTGGTGTGACAAAATGAACATTGAGTTAATAAAAGGTCCATTAATACTAAAAATCACTCCGAATGAAAATACATCAACGTGTATAAGTGTTCGCTTAACATTGAGTGAATATTTAATCGTCGAAAAATTGATAGATAGCCAAGGCACGCATATATCTAAACGAGAACTCATTGAAACAGGATGGCCCCATTGTATCGTCTGTGATAACGCATTAAACATGGTTATTATGTCTTTAAGACGAAAACTAGCCAGCATAGATAAAACAATTGAAATTAACACTATACAGCGATTCGGTTACAGCCTGAACGTAGTACAAACTGAAGACCCATAACCATAACTACGCTAGCACCGACTTTATTTCGTAAGTTTTATAGCTCTTATAGGAGATTAAATTTATTAAGTATAAGTAAAATCATTATTGTAAACAGGTTCCCCTGACAAAAGCGGTCACCCCTATCTATCGGATAAGCTTAAGCGCCCATTAACGGTATCGAACCAGAAATGCCCGAAATGCCCGAAATGCGAATAATAATTAATCCTAAGAAAACAAGCCAAATGGATTAAAGGCAACGCGAGTTACTTTTGGTCGCATCAAGGCTACCCTAAGAATGTGAAACCACTTTATTTGATAGAGCAGGAAAGCCCAACTGGGATAATGTGAGATGATTGATTTATAAATACCTATTGCACGATATGATAAAAACATCACATTATTTACCTTGTTTTTTTGATGGTAAACTCCTCTTTGCCATCTATTGATTTACCTATTCAGTGTGGTGTGTTTTTTTAAACGCCAGAAGAACTTGAAAGAAACTTGAAGCTCATATCGCTACAAACGAAGCTCTATTTGTATCTTGCATTGGCTTTGTTTCCTAAATCAGGGAACTAAATCATTAACCTACGATCTGATCAGCTAAGTTCACTCAAGTACTTAGACCAATGGCCAAGCCTCGCTACAAAACAACTAACTGGAAGCAATATAACCAAGCTTTAATCAATCGTGGTTCACTGACATTTTGGATTGATGAAGAGGCAATCCAACACAGGAAACAGGTCAAACAAGGCAACCGTGGAAGGCCTCGTTTGTTTAGTGACTTAGCCATTACGACGGCTCTTATGGTCAAACGAGTATTTTCAATGCCGTTGAGAGGTCTGCAAGGATTCATCAATTCTGTTTTCAAGCTTGCTCAATTGCCGTTGTCATGTCCTCATTATTCATGCATTAGTAAGGGAGCCAAAACGGTCAACGTCACGTTCAAGCCCAAAACGAAAGGAGCTATCCAGCATTTAGCCATTGATGCGACAGGCCTGAAGGTCTACGGCGAAGGCGAATGGAAAGTCAAAAAGCATGGCACAGACGGGAAGCGTCGAGTCTGGAGAAAGCTACATTTAGCGGTCGATACAAACACGCATGAAATCATTGCCGCTGAATTAAGTTTATCGAATGTAAGCGATGGAGAAGTACTTCCAAACTTACTCAAACAGACCCGCCGAAGAATCAATGAGATATCTGGCGATGGTGCTTACGACACAAGGTTGTGCTACGAAGCTATTCGCGTAAAAAATGCTGTTCCGCTTATTCCACCGAGGGAAGGCGCAGCCTTCTGGGAGCAAGGTCATCCCCGCAATCTAGCGGTCGGCTGTCAGAAGCTATATGGTTCAAATAAGCATTGGAAAAAGAAGTACGGCTACCATAAACGTTCGCTCTCAGAGACGGCGATGTTCCGTGTGAAGAAACTGCTCAGCGGTACATTAAGTTTAAGAAACTACAATGCACAGGTTGGTGAGACTTACGCCATGATAAAAGCGCTAAATAAGCTGACAGGATTAGGTATCCCTAAAGCGCGTTTTTAACTAAAACCGAATTAGGAAACAAAACCTTGGTGCGGACGGAACTGGCAATAATAGTCAATAATGTATTGAGTAATTTCTTGTTACGCCTCTGCAAAACTCCGATAAACTACTGTTGGTATCCATTCCGTCTTCAAGCTTCTAAATAAGCGATTGATGTATCCCAACAATTACCACGACGACTCATGCTTTCAGTTATACGATATCGCCAAAGTCTTTGGCGATATTTACGGCTGCTATATTGACAGCCTTGATCTGAATGGAACATCACTTTCTTCGGACATCCTCGTTCAAAGCTTTAGATACTAATTCGGTATCGGGCTTATAGGATAAAGAGCACCCCACAACGCGTCGGCTAAATAGGTCAAGCACTACCGCTAAATAGGCCCACTTCGAATCTGACCAAATATAAGTAATATCGCCACACCAAACACGATTCGGAGTACTGACAGAAAATTCACGCTTCAGTAGATTTGGAATATCTAGCCTTTCTACTTTTGCATGTCTATATCGATGCGAACCTGGCTGTTTACTCATTAAATCAGCTTCACGCATTATCTGGCGAACCTTGAATCGTCCGGCTTTTATGCCTTCTGCGCTCAGCATCGAGACAAGAGTCTACTACCAGCAGAGCCTCGACCCATGTTGAAGAGTTCTTTAATTTGGCTAGCTAGACGAATGCGATTGGTATCCGGCTTGAGTTGCTTAAACTCGTAGTAACAAGACGAAGCTACGTTGAACAGCTCGTAAAGCATTTTGACCGATTCATGCTCCCTCAACTTGTCTATTAACGAGAACGTTCGAGTTCGTCCGACATTAAGAGAGCGGTGGCCTTTTTTAATATGGATTTTTCTCGTTCTAACCGGTTAATCCGGGCTTCTAACTCTTGGATTTTCTTTTGCTCGGGCGTGAGGGCTTTGGTCGTTGGAGTAATCCCACCTCGCTCAACTTGGAGTTGGTCGACCCATCGCCGTAAAGCTGTTTCACCTACGCCCATAGAGTTAGCGGCTTCAGGTATGGAGTACCCTTGGTCAAGAACCAAACTTGCAGCATCTATTTTGAACTCAGTAGAAAATGTACGTCGTTGTCGTTTTGTCATTGAGCACCTCATTTATGGTGGAGACTTTACCACCTAATTTGGTGTCCGGGATCATTAGACCACTACACTTCCCAAAATGAAGATAGGAAAGTATGATTCGACATGGAAACGGTAGTTTGTGTATGATTTTTGTTTGGCGACTAAACCATATCACTTACTACCGTTTTTGTTTTTAGTTCCCGCTAATCCGCGATGAACCTTTAATAACCGCTATTTGGGTAGATACCCCGTGTATCCACAGAATAAATTCGACCTTTCATCGAAAGATGAAAACGATGTTAACCTAGGTCGTACTGTCCACAAAAGATTCGAATGGACTTGTTATCGAACCTCCGCTACGCACGAGGCATAA
Organism: Vibrio sp. BS-M-Sm-2; assembly: GCF_041504345.1. Lineage (NCBI taxonomy): Bacteria > Pseudomonadati > Pseudomonadota > Gammaproteobacteria > Vibrionales > Vibrionaceae > Vibrio > Vibrio sp. BS-M-Sm-2. The sequence goes on along the minus strand of NZ_CP167894.1, from coordinate 3,285,925 downwards.
TGCGTCCCATCACCTTTGGTTACTTCACTATTATTTTTAAGACTAACTAAAATATAATTAGGGGACATTTCGTCTAGAGTATCTGTCCAATAACGCAATGAAGCTGGCCAACCCCACAAATTATAGAAAGAAGTGGCTCCTGAGTTCTCAAAATCAAAGAGGCTTTTTAGTTCATTTCTTGAGGCTCTACTCCATCCCTTTCGGCCTGCAAAACTTAAATCATCTAACTTTTGGCACCAACGGTCAAGTTGACCATTTTCACCGGGAATAGTAACGCCAACGCCACCCTGTCGAAAGAGTGCAAAGCTTCCTGTCGGCCCGTCAGTTCCATCCTCAACTCGAAATGTTGCGTATGTGTTATTACTATTGTTATTGGAGTTTTGACTAGTATACGCCATCCTATTCATCACCAATTCTGATGGACTGCTCGTATACCATTTTACAATTCCGTCAAAGCCAACGACTTCTCTAACTTTCAGACAATACCCCGTAGCATTCGATTGATCACTATTATTAACTCCACCAGTTGGAGCTGTATCTATAGGAAAACCACTCTCATGTCCACATACCAATAAAGTGGGGTCTAGCACGTTTACTGCAACCGGTGTACTCATGACCGAATCAAAGGATGCGGTAGTTTCCGTGATACCTAGGTGTACACCGATAACCATACCTCCCTGGACCGTTGCAATGTTTGTATCTTGCACGCCCCAATTAACGGAAGGAGTAATTGGAATCATTGAACCATCAGAATATACGCCTGTAGCGACTAATGTTCTCGAACTTAATAAGTTTACTTCGACAGGGTTTGGTGAAACCTCTATAGATAATAAGATGCTACCCGTCACAGCTAACTCCGCTTGCGTACTGAAGCTTTGACCATTGGCTTGACCCGACGCGGTTATGGTGACATTACCCACCTTGACTCCAGTGGCCACGCCATCGCTATCTATGGTAGCAATATTGCTATTACTGCTTTGCCAGTTAAGCGCCTCTTGACTTGTTACATCAAGAGCCTGGCCATCAGACAGGATTGCTGTGGCGGTAAAGGGCGCAGCTAGTCCTAGTGGAATCGTTTGTGGGGTTTGGATTATAGACAACGATGTTACGATAGCATCCGTCACTTCTAACGCCGCATTCGCACTGAAGCTTTGACCATTGGCTTGACCCGACGCGGTTATGGTGACACTGCCAACCATGACACCTGTTGCCACGCCATCGCTATCTATGGTAGCAATATTGCTATTACTGCTTTGCCAGTTAAGCGCCTCTTGACTTGTTACATCAAGAGCCTGGCCATCAGACAGGATTGCTATGGCGGTAAAGGTCGCAGCTAGTCCTACTGGAGTCGTTTGGGTGGTTTGGGTGGTTTGGGTGGTTTGGGTGGTTTGGGTTATATACAACAATGCTACGATAGCATCCGTCACTTCTAACGCCGCATTCGCACTGAAGCTTTGACCATTGGCTTGACCCGACGCGGTTATGGTGGCACTGCCAACCATGACACCTGTTGCCAGGCCATCGCTATCTATGGTAGCAATATTGCTATTACTGCTTTGCCAGTTAAGCGCCTCTTGACTTGTCACATCAAGAGTCTGGCCATCAGACAGGATTGCTATGGCGGTAAAGGTCGCAGCTAGTCCTACTGGAGTCGTTTGTGGGGTTTGGGTTATATACAACGACTCTACGATAGCATCCGTCACTGCTAACGCCGCATTCGCAGTAAAGTTCTGACCGTTGGTTTGACCCGACGCGGTTATGGTGACACTGCCAACCTTGACTCCAGTGGCCACTCCATCGCTATCGATGGTAGCAATATTGCTATTACTGCTTTGCCAGTTAAGCGCCTCTTGGTTTGTCACATCAAGTACTTGACCATCAGACAAAACTGCTTCTGCTTTAAATCGGACTGTAAATCCTTGAGGGGTTTGTGCCATTTTGGGAGTGACAATAAGGTCTATAATATTATTTGGCAACGCGGGAGGTTCAGTGAGAAGTCCTCCATCACCATTATTACACCCAGCCAGTCCGATCACTGTCAGTATTGAAAGACTAAGCCCTAAAAATAATTTCATTAATCTCATTGTTGTAATGCCTCTGTCTTCTCTACTACTCGCTCTTCTTTCGTCTTAAAGTCAATCTCAACTCGACGATTCTTCGCTCGCCCTTCTTTGTTGCGATTATCCGCCACAGGCTGGCTTTCACCCATACCGATGACCGTTAAACGCTCTGACGCTACGCCATTCTCGATGAGGTAATCCGCCACCGCTTGTGCACGGAGCTCCGATAGGGCTTGGTTATAAGCTTCAGCTCCGCTGCTGTCGGTGTGGCCCGTAATGGATATCCCCCCAATGTCGTATTGTCCCAATACGCGAACTAACGTATCTAAGTCTTCATTGGGTTGAAATATCGAGGAATCAAACGCAAACCAAGCATAGGCATCAAGGAAAATGTCTTTTATGACGGTTTTAGTCTCAGGGGGTAAGACGGGCTTTAATTGTGGATCAGGAGCTGGTTGATGTGTTTTTTGACCAAAATGGTACGTCAGCCCAAACGAAGTAAAGTGTAAATCCGATTGAAGGACATCACTGTCTCCAATGCCATCAATAAACTGATATTCCCCTCGTAGTGACCATTGTTGAGAAAATCGGTAGTCAATACCCAGTGCGACCAGTGTGTTCCAATCTTGACTGTTTTGTTGACCCTCCCAATCAGAGGTCTTATCAATATCTTGATAAGAGGCCCCTAGGCGACTAAATAGCGCCCATTCAGGGGACAGGTGATAAGAGAACTTTGCAGAAAGCTCCGCCCCATAGGCGTCAGCGCTGACACGGCTTCCATTATAAGTGGCGTCAATTTGACCATAATCCGTCACGCCAGCCTCAAGAGCCAGCCAATCATTGAATTGGTAGCCAGCATAAACACCGCCACCGAAGGTATCCTCATTACATTCATTAGCACCACTTTCACAAGCATCTAGAAAGTAACCCCAGCCAAAACGTCCGCCAACATAAAAGTGGGGAGATAATGAAAGTTCATGGGTTGCTTCTAGTTCAGGAGCTCCTTTAGCTAGAGATAGCCCACCCACACACATTGAGGATATTAACAACACTGAAGTGTTTTTTTTCATATTTATCCATTCAATAAAGATTACATTCAAATAGTAGTAATCGAGTAGGCTGGTTCTGGTTTTATGAGTAAACCAGAACCAGCCCTCCGATGCCCATAGCTTCGCAGATTTCTTTGTAGATATGTCCCTCGTAAAGTATGCTCTGACCACATTCAAGTTTAAATTCTGGGTTAAAAGTGCGTCTATCACGCTTAGTCATAATGTCACCTGATTAAGAGATGATCATACATCACCTCTTAATCAGGTGGCCAAATTCACTATGCCACTACAACAACATCCAAGTACTGGTGACTACAGGCTTACATCTAAGTATGTATTAATAAATTCATCTAATGGCATAGGCTTAAAGAAAAAGTAACCTTGTAAATAGTCAACGCCATGAGATCTTAAATACTTAGCTTGTTCTTCTGTTTCTACGCCCTCTGCTACAGTTTTCATGTCTAAGCGAACAGCGAGATCTAATAGGTTTTCGACGATGTGCATTGATACTGAGTTAGTTCCGACCATTTGAACAAAACTTCGGTCTATTTTTAATACGTCAAAGTGAAACAAGTTTAAATAGTTCAAACTGGCGTGTCCGGTCCCAAAATCGTCGATAGCGAGTTGCACATGGTGCAGATGTAGCGCATCAAATAACTCTCTTGCCTCCCGAGTATCTTTAATTAACTCTCTCTCTGTTAACTCAAAAGATAACGCGACTTTAGCCTCAGATAAAGCATTTAGGAAACCTAAACTGTCCGCCAATAATTCTGATTGGGTACAATGCTTAGCTGAGATGTTAAATGAAATATTGAATTCTTCAGAAAAACAGCCCTGATGAGGACTGAGCTTTTTCTGTACTTGGTTCATAAGTGATTTCGTCATGGGAATGATCAGGCCAGACTCTTCAGCTAACGGAATAAAAAGATCCGGGTTGATAACCCCTTTGCTCGGGTGTAACCAGCGCGCCAACACTTCAACGCCTACCATATTTGAGTCTTTATCTACATAGGGTTGAACATAAGGAATGATTTCTTCATTCTCTATCGCTGATGCTATAAGCGTTTCCAAAGTCTCCGGTTTGTTCATCAACCGATACGTTCCCCATGAAAGTGCCCCACATAAGAAGAGAAAGTAGATCACTAAAAGCAATTTGTGATCTTGAATATGTTCAATATAATCGTGATAAGTAAGGTTAACACTCAATGAATATCGATAGTTAGATGAGTTGATAGTTAAAGATGCACTTGTCGAGTTAGGTTCAAAAAACTGCTGATCATCCATTATCTTACCATCAATGTGCAGCAAAATATGTTGTCCTTCAAGAACAGACGCCAAGACTTGTCGTACGTAGTAGCCAGAGATAAAACTAACTACAATAATATCATCATACTTTGATACAAAAGCTAATGATGACTCTTTGGGATTAAAAGAAGAATGTTCCTGAAGAAACAACGTACGGAACACGATTTCTTTCTCAAGAGGTATATCCACTTCTCCTTCTAACGAACTGCAATAAATACGTTTTTCTTTTATGAAGTGTATTAACTGAACATCTGAACTTATGGCAACAAGCTCACGTAAGAAAGGGAGAATATCTCCACATGGCTTCTGTGTATAGAGGTAAGCTCTTTGATTGGTTGCATCAGCATTACGGATAAGTTTATCTAGGAGAGCAATACCTGACTTCAGCAGTTTTTCAGAATCATGCTTTAGGTGAGAGTTTGCCAATCCACCTAAGACACAAATACTAATGCTCAACGACAAACCAAATATTGTAAGGGGTACTAATCTCTTTTTCGACACATTGTTATCCCTAAATGATCTTCTATATTTAGAATAGCTCAATCATTTAGTTAGCGCCTAAATAAATGACATGACATTATTAATCAGTGACCGTCCAATTTCCTACCATGGCTAAGAGCTGTAATTTCCCCATCAAAAGATTCAAATACAGTGACTGTGCAATAACGTAAACGGTGGCCTTTGGCCCAAGCACTATTGGCATGAATGGTTTCAATATCTAGTGTATTTATCGCACTAGTAAATTGCGTTAGGTCGCCGTCCCGCTCCGGATAGCAAATTCTGAAAATGCTGTACTTATCAGGATACAGAGCAACAGGCCGGCGAGGCTCGACCAGATAGTCGTCCAATGTTTCCATATAGGCTTGGGGCGTTTCCTCTGGAGCGAATTTCATAGCGATTAATTCGCTGGTAGCATCACCAATAAATATGATAAATGTATAGTACTCCCTTCGCTCTTCAAACCAAGAGTATGGAGAGCCATCTATCTGAATCTACTCCCCTCGACGAGAGCGACGCTTTCGTCGAGGGGAGTGTGGCCCTTCTTTCTCTCCTCAGTCATCCAGATAGAGACATCAATCATCCAGATGCGTAGTGTTTCTCTGGAGATTTTTATACCATGTCGCTCCTCGAGCTTTTCACTGGCAAGAGTGGGGGAAAAACCTGCATAGGAGCGTTGGTTGCTTCCGTGTAGCATCGGTATAGGTATTGTTAGACTTCTTGCGTCGTTGACGGGAAATAAGCCCTCTGCCCTCTTCAGCCTGGAATCGTGCAAGAAGGCTTTTGATCTGACGAACCCACAGATCAAGCTGGGAAGCAGCCACCATTTGGAGAAGACGGCCGGCATAAATTAAACGGTCGAGTTCCTTGTGGCTCAACGCTAAATACCCTTCTAACTTTTCCCCTCAATTACCAATCGATTAATTTAGAAAGGGATATTTTAGCTTTGTTGAGAGGAGGGGACATTAAAGCTTTACACTTACACTGGTATGGCAATGTAAAAAACACTGTCAGACTGGATGAGAGTGGGCCAAAGTAGGTAGACAATATTTCAAGCAAAGTATGCACATGTGATTGTATGCTAGATGGCAACTAACGATTTTCAATAAATTAACTGATTTTTGAACAAAAATCATTTTCGTAATACAAATATTAGCAATTCATGAATAACTACAAGTATAGCAAACAGAAAAACTGACTATTAGGGCGCATCGAAAGAGATTGAAAATCTCTGCCCTACGATGGCTGTGTTCGCATGAAGAAAGTTGTTCAGGCCCACACAGTTCTGGAGTAGAACGCAAAATTTACTTACATAGAGACATAAAGCTTGTCAGCAATCTGATTAAGCGCTGGCTAAGCACACTTAATCTTTATTTGTTATATTTATTTTCCAAAGTTTTGTTCTCTCAATTCTTCGCATTCACCAAGAACCAACAGTTATTCCCATCTAAGCAAGCTCTTCCATTACAATCTTTCACTCTGAAGCTAGTATATCAAGCGCCTCGATAAACCCCTATTACTCGGGTAGTCACACAAGTTGTAACACTTGTTCTAAGGTTGTGTATTCGCCACCGTAAATCTGAGCGCTTAGAGCCTTTCTATCTAAAAAATAATATCCCCCAATGACCAATCGGTCATAAGGGGGATAGATATATGATTCAGGTGGCTGTCTATATATCGAATTTGATATAAGACTTGCTCTTTTGAGATGGGGACTTTTCTTGCGTTAGTTCTAAGTGTGTTCGGCAATGTTCACTCAGCGTTGAATAAGATTTGAGGTTACTGAGAGGCTGGTTAATGCAAGTTGATGATGGAACTTTCCCCTTCCACGTCACAGTTATGGTTGCAGCAGATGTATTGAATGGCAATGATAACGCTGTAATGATAGCTAATAGGGTTAAATTTGACTTAAGCATAACTAGGCACCTTTGTGATTGCACTCTTTGTATGTGCTAATTATCACCTCGCAGTGGTCTTTTTGTAAAATAAATACTTATAAATACTTTTAAATACTTTTAAATACTTTTAAGCATAATTTGCGAGGCTTTGGAGCACAATTCAGTGGAACTGAATCAAGAACCTATGAGCTGATCAGCGACACGCCCTCCCTCTCGTAACCCAGCTCTTAAACCTCCAGACTAAACAACCAGTTAGAAGGGGTAGATCAATTACTCATTAACTGTGATCCTCTTACTTTTTCGGTTGATGAAGAAGCGATAAGCGGGGCCACGCAAAGCAAATAGAATAAGCGTGGGTGAGTGTGTCGATTCGGCTATCGCGACAGTGCTTATGGTGAAACAAGTATTTCTATCAACCTGTGAGTACTGCAAGGATTTATCGATTCGATATTTAGGTATGCCCATGTTTCATTAAGTTTCCTCATTACATCTGCATCGGCCGTAGAGCAGAGTATGTTGAGGCCTCATTTGAGACAAAAATGCGAGGGGTTTTACTGTACCGAGCCATTGATACGATTTGTATTCGGGTTTAGTTAAAGTTAAAAATACAGGGCAAGTGGCAGCTGAGAATTTAGCGAAAGCTGTATATAGTACTTGGAAAAACATTCTTTAGTGGTCAACTGATATTCCACGCTCTTAGAGTTTAACCAGAACAATCGTTCTGATTCATTGGGTGTTAGACCACCGTTGTATTGGTGCGGACGGAACTGGCAATAATAGTCAATAATGTATTGAGTAATTTCTTGTTACGCCTCTGCAAAACTCCGATAAACTACTGTTGGTATCCATTCCGTCTTCAAGCTTCTAAATAAGCGATTGATGTATCCCAACAATTACCACGACGACTCATGCTTTCAGTTATACGATATCGCCAAAGTCTTTGGCGATATTTACGGCTGCTATATTGACAGCCTTGATCTGAATGGAACATCACTTTCTTCGGACATCCTCGTTCAAAGCTTTAGATACTAATTCGGTATCGGGCTTATAGGATAAAGAGCACCCCACAACTCGTCGGCTAAATAGGTCAAGCACTACCGCTAAATAGGCCCACTTCGAATCTGACCAAATATAAGTAATATCGCCACACCAAACACGATTCGGAGTACTGACAGAAAATTCACGCTTCAGTAGATTTGGAATATCTAGCCTTTCTACTTTTGCATGTCTATATCGATGCGAACCTGGCTGTTTACTCATTAAATCAGCTTCACGCATTATCTGGCGAACCTTGAATCGTCCGGCTTTTATGCCTTCTGCGCTCAGCATCGAGACAAGAGTCGACTACCAGCAGAGCCTCGACCCATGTTGAAGAGTTCTTTAATTTGGCTAGCTAGACGAATGCGATTGGTATCCGGCTTGAGTTGCTTAAACTCGTAGTAACAAGACGAAGCTACGTTGAACAGCTCGCAAAGCATTTTGACCGATTCATGCTCCCTCAACTTGTCTATTAACGAGAACGTTCGAGTTCGTCCGACATTAAGAGAGCGGTGGCCTTTTTTAATATGGATTTTTCTCGTTCTAACCGGTTAATCCGGGCTTCTAACTCTTGGATTTTCTTTTGCTCAGGCGTGAGGGCTTTGGTCGTTGGAGTAATCCCACCTCGCTCAACTTTGAGTTGGTCGACCCAACGCCGTAAAGCTGTTTCACCTACGCACATAGAGTTAGCGGCTTCAGGTATGGAGTACCCTTGAACAAGAACCAAACTTGCAGCATCTATTTTGAACTCAGCAGAAAATGTACGTCGTTGTCGTTTTGTCATTGAACACCTCATTTATGGTGGAGCCTTTACTACCTAATTTGGTGTCCGGGATCATTAGACCACTACAAAGTCGATGATAAGCTTCTCTAGCATATATCGCCTTTGAGTTGGGAGCACATTGCATTAACTGGTGAGTACCGCTGGCCAAATCCTTAACGTAGGATAATTTACTAATTCCCTGTCTACCCCTTTTAGATGTTGGAATTAAAATGTTCTAGCTGTGCGGATTGCGCAACAAAGCCTCTTGAAAGGCTTGATTGTCCATGTTCGTTCCTTTTTTGAGTGAGGCATTGCTGTTTCTACTCAGGGCTTAAGTTTTTGTACATTTGGCGGTTGCGGCGATTTGTTCGTTTATCTTTTGGTGGGATCGCGCGTAGCAAAGGTGTTGAGTAAGGTTACGATGTCATTGATAGAGGTAAAGTCGAAGTTGGGAAAGTATGAGCTTCTATTCGAGCAATAGGTGAAGTTATATAGATAGGTAAAGATCTCTCGCCAATGCTTAGACATGTGGTGCGAGAGTATTTTCTGATAGCGGTTTGGCAACCATTGATTGAGTAACCGCTGGTAATCTTGGTGCCATTCGGTTCCATTAAATTCTAGGTTTGGTTGCTTGTTAGCTGTTAGCGCGCAAAAGGTTATGTTCCAACACCCACTTGGATATTGCTTGGTTAATGTCGACCAAGTCTCGCCCCACCAACCAATGCTTTTATGCTGAATGGAAGGTGAAATGTTGGTCGTTTTTTTTGCGTACAAGTAATAGAAATTAAAACGACCAGTACATATCTCGGGAGTTAGATTGGTGATGGCAGCACCGCGAATGAAACTCTCATGTTCTAGGAAAAAATCGAACGAATGATGCTTAGGTAACATTTTGGATAGGCTTATCCAGTGAGCGTGCGCGGCATAAACTGGTCGTAGTATGTGTCCTTCGTTCGACTGACATTGCGTTTGATGTGCATAGCCGAGTTCATCAAATTTACTTCTAGCGAAAATCCTATCGTATGTAGATTGAACGGCTTTGAAAGGGTCATCTAAACATTCAGTCGTGATTTCGACTGTATCTAAGTAATAACGCCCAATCTGGCTGCTCTGCTCTTTGTTAAGATACAGATTATCGGTATTCAAAATATGAAATCCATAGCGACTCTCTGTTGTTGATAGATTCCAGCATTTCAGGCTGCTCTCGTTTCCTGAGCGAGATAAAGAAGAGGCACTAGCGGTATATAATGCAACCCCACCTTCGGTATAGCTGAGGTACTGTTGTATTAGCAACTGATTGATTTGGCGTAGCAATAGAGCCAACCTTTTTAAGCGCGCATAGAAGAGCTTATTGTTGAGCTGAGATTTTTGTAAAAGTTCTTGAGGTGAAACTCCTTTAAGTAATAGGTCAAGCAAGGGCTGCAATGTAGCACTGGTTTTGTGGGGGTTTAGCAAGCCAAAAACCGATGCACATTGCTGACACTTGATGCGTGGTGTGCCAATTTTTGTGTATCCATAAGCGTGTGTTCGGGTGTGAGTCTGGCAAGACGGGCATTCAACATTGGGTAGCCGGAGCTTGTCATCCTCAATTTGTTTGCTTAAAAGCAGGATCGGTTCATTTTCAAGGATGGGGGTAAATGCCCCACATAGAGGGCATTTATAAGACTCGAAACCCAGCTGAACGCTGCGTTGGTAAAGACTTAAATCAGGGTTCGCTAGGTTTTTACAACCGTAGCTTTTGCAGCAATTGAATTGAGTTCTCACAGGTACGATGCTTACTAATCCCTGATGTTTATACTTTGATATCAGCCGTGTTTATTATTGGCGGCTCAAATCGACTTGGCGACCCAATTCAGGAACGGTGATGACTTTATTTTTCAGGAAACCATCAATAAGTACTGTAGTGACAGATTCGCCATTTGACAGCATTTTTCCTTTGTTGAACATCGTGTAACCATCACCGCCACTGGCAGCATAGGAGTAGGTAGCAACCTTGTACTTTTGTGTGTCGGATACCGGATGGCCGTTGACTTCCAAACTAGCTAGGCGCTTACCTTCTGGGTGCGTGCTGTCGTAAGTTGCTTTAATTCCAGAAAATTGTGCAAGGCCATAAGGTAGCGTGTAACTGTATTCAAGCAGCTCTTTGACATTTTTGCCAGTCAGTTCAACTACGGTGAGTGTGTCAGTAAATGGGAAAAGATTCATCACATTTTCACGAGTGACAACTCCGGGATTTAAGTCAACGCGAATGCTTCCTGAGCTGATCATTGCAATGTCAGCTCGACCGGCTTCTTTCATTAAATCAGCGACAAGGTCACCAATATTTGATTCTCGGTAGTAACGGCGTGAAGCCGCTTTATCAATAGTGGCGAGTTGATAGGTCAGAGCAGGATTATCATTACGTACTTTTTGAATTAACGCGTAAGTTGCATCGTCGCGTTTGAGTTTGGCTGACTCAACAGGGATCAACTTACCACCTAAGAATTTGACATCATGCTTTTCGGTATCGACAGTAAATTTTGTGTAGCCAAGGTGCATGCCTTGACCAAAGGTTAAGCCGATAACTGTGCCAGTTTTTGGATGAACAACAGGTTCGATCAAGCCATTATCCGAGTGACCACCGAAAATAACATCCACTCCCTTAAGCTTGCCTGCCATTTCGTAATCTTCATCAAATCCACGTTGAACTTCTGGATCGGCTTCTTTGTCCGTTTGCATTGGAGCTGTCTTGTTTTGGTGCGTCAGTACGACGATCATGTCGACATCATCGCGGATCTTATCAGCCCATTTTTGAGCGATTTCTGTCGGGTCTTTGATGGTTAACCCTTTACGGTTTCCTTTCCACATTGTGTTGTAGAACGCATCTATTCCCATGACACCAATCACGCCGATTTTAACACCATCACGTTCAATGATTGTGTATGGCTGAGCAAACATTGAGTCAGAAGCTTCATGGAAGATGTTCGCGTTGAGCACAGGGAAACTGGCACGAGGCATGGTCTCTACCAATGATTGCCAACCGTATTCAAATTCATGATTACCCAGTGTAATTACGTCATAACCCATTGAGTTATAAAGGTCGAAAGGTAGTTTCCCTTTCGACTTTTTAGAGAGTGCACCCGTATAAATATCACCGGCGTCTAATAGGAAGCTGGTTCCTTCTTCAGCCTGAACGTTTTTGATCAAGGTTGCCAAGTAAGGGATACCGCCAATCAGTTCAATGTCGTCATTCCAGAATGCATCCACAGGGTCGTAAACACTTTCAATATCGTTGGTATGAAGCAGGGTGATCTCTTTTATTTCAGCTAAGGTTGGCATTGATGCCACGGTGGCTAATACGGAGACCGCAAAGCATAACGGCTTTAGTTTTAGGTTTTTCATAGTGTGCTCATGTCAGTGAAGAAAACGATTGCCATTTTAGGGAGGGAAGGGGATATGAGTGTGAGTCAGAACACACTCTTTATTTCGAATGGGCGTTAAATCCTACAGAGTTACCTTTTGAGTTGGTTTGCTGCTGTGTGTCGTGTTGTTAAGAGTCTGGATCGGCTTAACTAGTTTTCGATCAAAAAAGAGCAATTAGCTATTTCTGCATTCATGACGCCATTGATACTCATGGATAGCCTCGGCCTCAAGACCACAAGAGCATTTCGCCTAAGAGTTAGGTTTAAGAGTCAGGGTAATAAGTGATGCTGTCTGGTGTGGCTTTACTATTTTAAAACCTTCCCAGAATGAAGATAGGAAAGTATGATTCGGCATGGAAACGGTAGTTTGTGTATGATTTTTGTTTGGCGACTAAACCATATCACTTACTACCATTTTTGTTTTTAGTTCCCGCTAATCCGCGATGAACCTAAAAAAAGCCCACTGTCAGACTGGATGAGAGTGGGCAAAGTAGGTATTACAATACTTTAAGCAGAGTATGCGCGCGCGATTATATGCAACCACACGACTACTGGCAACTAACAATTCTCTATAAATGAACAATTATCACTTTTGTGATAGTCGAACATTAGCAAAATATGAATAACTAGAGATATGGCAACGTTGTTGTGAAGTGCTAGTGCTCGTGCTATGAGTAAAATCGCACTAGCAAAAAGGTGGGATTAGTTATGTTAGGTTCGCACTAAGTGCCATTACCTTAAATCAAGCTTTTTGTTCTTACATGAAAATAGTGCTACGCAACCAATCACCTTAATGTCAACGTTAGAAAAATGCTCATTTAGATGCCTTGATAATGACTCAAAGTCATCACCTAGGTTACAAAAGATGCCCTTTTTATTGTAGATGTGTATGATTTTTTTGGCCAAAAAGTTCATCTTCACGCCCTTACCTAAAATGGTACTACCAAAAACAATACCCTCCTCATTTAAGACATTCTTTAAATTTTTAAATAACAAACTTTTTTCCGAAAGATCGCCAGGCAAGCAATGAAGTAAATAGTTCATACTTATAGAGTCAAATTTTTCAATACGCAGAGCATCCATATTAAGCACATCAACTTGATAGACCTCTGGCTGAAAATCTCTGATAGCAGTTGAAGCCTCGTCAAGGCTGTTCTCATTCATATCCAGCAAAGCTATACGCCTTGTATTTTTGGGAAGGTGATTTTTAAGATAGTAGCCTGTACCAACACCAACATCTAAGTGGTTGGGCGATACATGATTAAGAAAATAATTAGAGATATTTCGAGTTGGACACCTCCAAAAAAAATGGTTTGAAACCCCCAAAACCCAAAAGTCATATATGGATAAGACCTTCTTTGAGTAGATAGCCTGCCCTTCCATTGTTGTTTTTTTGCTCATGCTGTTCTCACTTTAAATTTATTTATGAATAATAATGCCATACATTGCTATTCATTTTCTTAATCATTATTCCTATGTATGAAAATGCGCGAGTTAGCTATCCAAAACAGCCTTCAGACCGACTCAAACACTCTTCGAGTGCATATTTCGGAACATTCCGAACAGTCATTTCGGAATAGCGAAACCGCGATCGGAAAGCCCGAAATCCTACCATTTTCTCTTTTAAATCAATAGCTCGCTATTATTTACTTCTTAAACAAGAAGGTAAGGAAGCGACAATGGCAAAAAAGAAAACTCCAATGAACAAAATCAAAGAGGTATTACGCCTTAAGTACGACTGCGGTCTCTCAAATCCAGCATCGCTTCTTGCCTTAAACTCGGTCCTTCCACCATATCGGAACTCCTGACTCGCTTTAAACAAAGCCAACTTGGTTGGATGACGTCTAACTTCCCAGTGCCATAGCGCTTGGAATAGTTTGTGGCCGACATACCCGAATATTTGTTTAGCAACACAATGGCGATAGTAATTCGCCCATCCCCTGAGTTTCGGATTTATGTGGTTTTCAGGAGGAACATCCTCTCACGATTCTTTTCCCACTGAGCCCAACGGCTAAGTTTCGTCACATTGTCCGAGCCACTGCTTTATTCAGGCTCGTAGGTTCATCTGGTGATACAGACTGTTCACTCATAAAGCGGTGAACAACGCTTCACATCCCAAAGCATGGCGGCAAAACACGTCTCTGGACATCAATGAGCTACAGCTCCCCCTAAATTAGCAATTCGTAGATAACTATAGGTATGGCAAAGTCGTTGTGAATTGCTAGTGCGATGAGTAACATAGCACCATAAAAAGGGTTGGTTTGCATTTGTTTGTTAGTGCGCACTAAGTGCCTTTATGGTAAACCGACCACCTACGCACAACGGGGGTATGGAAAATGTCATCAATAGCTGCTGAGTTCACGGTCTGAAACTAAAATCCAAGCATGCGACCCTGTAAATTAACTCTTCGACTTGATCTAAATGTACAGATTCCTCACTCATAAGGACATACAGCCGCATGTAGCAACTAAAGACAGGAAAGGCCGCCATTGCCGACCTTATAAATACTTATCGAACCAATTTAGTTCTTGCTTGACTACAGATTCAAAGAACTCACCACTGTACACCTGATAGTGGGTTGCACCTTGCTCAATATGTAACTGTTTAGGTTCATTAGCATGCTCGAATAACGTTTTCGACTCACTAACTGGATTCACTTTATCTTCACCGGCTGCCACTACTAGCAGGGGTTTATTTAGTAACGCTAGTGCGTTAAGTGGTTTGTGATTCATGGTTTCCCACACAGTTAAGAATGGGATTTTGATATTTAAAGCTGGGAAGTCATCTTTAAAATTATTAAAAAACTCTACAGATTGAGGGTCACCTAATACTTTAGCGATTGGCACCATCAACTCTTTGCCAGTCTTCGCCTTCTTGTCGCGCATTCGCTCTAACGCTCTAACAAATTTTTCTTTCTCTTCTACGTTCATTTCTCCGGTAATAACGGACTCACCATCAGCAAAAGTTAACTGAGCTACTACACATTGCACCTTCGGGTTGAGGCTTGCTGCAATAATTGAGTTCGCGCCACCAAAAGAAGTCCCCCAAAGCCCAATACGGCTCGCATCAATATTTTGCTGAGTAGATACCCATTCGATTGCAGCATTGATATCTTCAATTTGTAACGCAGGAACTAAACGACCAAGTTCCCCCTCGCTTTCTCCAAACCCACGATAATCAAAGGTAAGCGACGCGTATCCTTGCTCAGAAAATCGTTCAGCATAAGCAGGAAGTAGTAACTCTTTCACACCACAAAAACCGTGACACAAAATAATGATTGGATATTGTGTTTGTGGTTTATTTTTTGGCAAATAAAGGTGAGCGGAAATAGCCACCCCTTGAGAAGGGAATTTAACATGCTGATACATTTATATGTTCTCTTTGTATTTGAGTTTATATGTTATCTAAACATTCTTTATACACTAATTACGTTAACGACCTGTTCTGACCAATGAATTAAGCTCTTGTTCTTATCGTAAACATCAAGACACCTAAAACCTTGGGGAAAATCAGGAGTGGTAAATTTTTAATTAGAAAGCATTCAAGGCTAGCGAGTAATTAGGTTCATCGGTTATTTCTTTAACTAACTCTGAATATGTAACTTTTCCATCGGTACTCACACATACGATTGCACGAGTTGTTAAACCTCTCAGAGCGCCCTCTGTAATTGATACACCGTAATTCTCTGAAAAATCAAAGCTACGGAAGATTGACGCATGTTGAACATTGCTGATATTTTCAACTTCACAGAAGCGACCGACCGCAAAAGGTAAGTCAGCAGAAACACATAACACCACGGTATTTTCAAGTTTTGAAGCTTCTTCGTTGAATCTCTTAACGCTTGCCGAACAAACCGGAGTATCAATGCTTGGGAAAATGTTAATTATTACATTCTGACCTTTGAACGACGAAAGTGTTAGGTCAGATAAATCTGAAGCGGTTAGAGAAAACTCTGGAGCCTGCTCACCTACAACAGGAATCCCCCCTACAACTTTTACTGGGTTTCCTTGGAAAGTTACTTGTGACATAATTTAGCCTATTTTTAAATGATTGTTTTTTGTTAAAAAAATCATACGATTGAGTAGCAAGACATAACCCCAAAATTAATTTAGTGTCAATTGGCAAACAATACATTGGAGCTGTCTCAAATTTAATTTATTTGTTGGTAGTCATTATTCCTTTTATGGTAAATCCGCAAGTTTAGCCTTAGAACACCATGCTTCCAGCCCTCTAAAACGCTTTAAATACTGTTTTAGCAAGAAAATCTACCGTAGACCCCGCAACAAGTTTGAAAGTTTGTGACTCTTTTATCTCGATTAACATGGCAAAAATCAGCGGGGTTGCTTAAACCAAGAACCGTACAATAATGCCCATTTTTCACACTTTGTGAATCTTAGGTGTCAGATTAGTTATACTTACTCAAAACTCAACCTGTTCCAGTCGTACTCTTTATTGGCGAAACACACTTTGGGTAAAAATGTGTTTTCTTTAGCCGATTTATTTATCATTAGAAAATAAAATCAGAAACTTATGAATAGCACCTGCAATTTAAAACCCAAAGAGATGCCAAGATTCTAGGTGAATTACATTCGGATAATTTATTGTAAGGCAAAAGCCAATTAACTAGATATGAATAAATAAAGCTACCAGCAATAAATGGGGCAGAGCTGTACTAACTGAATTAGCTAGCTGGAAGATGGGAAATCAATCTGGGCTTAAAAAAATCTAGCCCAGATTAAATCTTACAGGCACCGAGTCAAAAATGGGTAACTGTCAGATCAGGTCTGAATTAGTACACTTTAAATGCTCTCAGCAAATTCAGGTTGCTTCGTCTTAGTTAAATCGCTGATAGCACCAAGCTCGATTGCTTCTTTCAACTCAGCTTGCTTGCGCATTGCTTTAGTTTCATTGAAGCCCTGTGCTACAGCAGTTTCGATGAACTCAGCATCATCAATATCGAAGTTTTTAACAGCTTTCTTGATGTCAGATAGATCCACTTGGAAAAACTCTTTACGCCTATTCACCATGTTCAGACGGTCATTATCAAATACGCGATGCAACTCTTTCTCAGAGAAGGTGCGTCAGTGGTGTGAATCATGGTGTGGACATCAAAACTGAATGGTACTGAAGCGTCACCCAACTCCTTGACCCGATCCATTGGTTCGAGTCGGCGGGTCATACCAATCTTATAAACGTTTTCTCCAAACGAGCCAATATTACTAATAACATAAAAGTGACCTTGCTTGGTTTGCTGCTGTGTGTCGTGTTGTTAAGAGTCTGGATCGGCTTAACTAGTTTTCGATCAAAAAAGAGCAATTAGCTATTTCTGAGACCGTTTCAATCGGCATTTAGAATCCGATCTGTAACCTGTAATACCACAAGAGAGCGCTCCCACTTACGAACTGGTAGAGGCATTCTTCCATTTTATGATCTCAAAAGTGACATGTTTTAGGGCAGTCTTATCACTTATATTAATATACAATCTCACACATAACCGAGGTAAGGTACATGAAAATCATAAAAACTATATCTAGAATGTTTCCCTATACATTTTTCATATTATTATCACTCTATATACAAATAAATATGGCTCATGCAAAAGCTCCTGATGATCTTGTTGAATTGCATACAAAGAAATGGGATGAGCTAGTTTTAAAAATTGCTAATGGAGCCTATGAGCCAGCTAATCCATATATTGAACTGGATCCATTTAGACTTGATAACAATACTGCAGCGGCCCCTTTAACCGCACTTATTGGCGTAAAAACTCTTTCATTTAGCCATGTATCTGTAACGGTAAAAGGAAAAACTCCTGAGACGGACGTTAGCTATCAATTTACAGAGGAAAGCATGGAGCATTTTATTCCCATTGCAGGGCTGTATCCTGATTACGCGAATATCGTAGAGGTTAGTTATGTTCATCCGCTCTCCCCTTCTCTTGATGAGACATATACATATACTATTCAAACTGAACCATTACCTGATGATTTTCCTATAATAGAAGAGCTAGATCCAGCCCTAATATCTCAACCCGAGCGTATGCAGCGAGGCCTCACTTTTATAGGGGTTCAAACTCATGGTTTTATTGGTATTGATGCCAACCATGAGGTTAGATGGTATGTTGGGCGCGATCTTTATTCAAACCAAGATATATCTGAAGATTGGTCGTCTTTTATCCGTACAGAAAATGGTAACTTTCTATTTACTAACACATTCTATCAACTTAATGAAGTTGACATTTTAGGCAGGTGTATAAAGCAAACTAATACTGACTTTAGGATGCATCATGATTTAGTCGAGCTTCCAAATGGCAATATTCTAATGCCAGCCGAGGTGGCTAATGCTTTTACTAGTGAACCAGAACCTGTAAAGATCGAAGATCAGCTGGTCGAATTGGATTACAATTCGCTCGCACCAAAACCAGAGCGAATTAAATATTTCGACTTCAAAAATATTATTGATGAATCACGCTTTTATCAACCAAATATTGACGAAGATAATGAAGACGTATATGGAATAGAAGTTATCGATTGGATGCATATGAATCGAGGAGATTATAACCCTGAAAGTAACTCTTATATGATATCCTCGCGCCATCAAGATGCGGTCATAGCTTTCAATCAAAACTCATCATTTGACTCGGTTACACATGAAGCTGGGGCTGACATCCGATGGATATTAGGCGCTCATGATAACTGGACAATCGAATATCAACCTTACTTACTTATACCAGTTGACGAGAATGGAAATAGTGATGGTAATTATTCAGATAAACGCTGGTTAGATCGTAACTTCTGGAATTGGGGGCAGCATTCAGCGACATTCTTACCAGACCAGGATAATAATCCAAGCACAGTTGACATAATCTTATTTGACAATGGAAACTTCCGAAGTTTTGATTCATCTTACTGGGTTAACGCTGCTGACAATAGCTCTCGATATGTACACTACCGAATTGATGAAGTAGATAAAACCGTTCAGCTAATCTATGAATACAGCGATCAATATTCATACAAATATTATAGTGGGTATGTTGGAAATGTCGTTAGATACTCTGATAATAACGAAAGTGGTACGTTTTTAATAAATTATGGTGGTGCAAACTTTGATGGAGAAGGCAATAAAATAGGAACTCCCAATGGAGATCCTGAAGACGGTTCAAGTGTAACGGGGGTTTTCGCTGAAATAGCTGTAACTGAAGTTGACTTTGAAACTGGTCAGCCAATCTTCGGTGTGAAAATATCCAATGGTGATACTGGGCATTTTTCATTCTATAGTTTCAAGTCGTTGCGATTCCCAATGTACCCAGATAACTTAGAACTAAACAGCCCCTATCATTAATTTATACGTTGCCATAAAAGGGCTTTTCAGGCTCTGTCGAAAACTTTATTGTATGGCGACAGAAGCTATTCTCTAGTAAGCGCCCCTAATCCCTCGGGGCGACATTCTAGTGTTTGAATTTTCAAGGTGGGAGTGCATCGATATCTGACTTAGCTTCCGCTATCTCGACAATACTGTAAAGCATCGCGCTCGCGTCAGCACCATTTACAGTGTCCGAGATCGGCCAATTTTTCTGCCAATGACCTGTGTAGTGGTCAAGTAAAACTGGCCACGGTTTTATGAGTGAACCAGAACTGTCGTTCTGATTCACTTGGTGTTAATCCACCGTTATATTGATGTGGACGGTGCTGGTTATAATAGCCAACTAGGTATGTAAAACTTTTATAGCCATTCTTTGGTACCCATTCCGTCTTCAAGCTTCTGAACACTCGCTCCATCGGACTATTGACGCTCCTATGTCAAGACAGACTCGCTAGATCTTTCAGTATTCGCGGGAATAGCTCTCTCGCTATATAACGTTTTAAGATACGAGTTATTTCCTTAGTTGATAGCCCTTCTGCTGTTCTTCGTTCAACATAGTCTTTTGTCCTGGGATCACTACGCATTCTAACCATTGCCACGGTCCAAAAAGCGTTATTCGCACTACGGCTACCTCCTCGATCCAACCTATGACGGGTAGTTTTCCCCGATCACGCTGGAATTGGATTAACGCCACACAAGGCTGCAAACGATGATTCTTTCTTTAATTGGTTGGCGTTGTCTCCAGCCGCAACTAAGAGCGTTGCAGCCACATTTGTGCCGACCCCAAACGTTGACACAAGGCTTTGAGCTGTGTTCAAAGTCAGTTTTTTCAAAGCATTATCAAGAGATTTTACTTGGTCGTTAAGGAAGTTCCAACGTTGTGCCAACAGCACAAGCGAAATCATTAATGGCTCACTACTATTAGAGCACCGAGCTAAGCATGCGGTCGCACACGCACTAGGCTTTGGCTGGTAAAGGGACTGTTTTAGCTCATCAGGACCTGATACAAGAAGAGCGCGTATTTAATTCATCGCCTGAGTTCTTGCTTTGACAGCGCTATTGCGGGTCATTTGCAGGCTCCGTAATGACTCGACTGGTCCTGCATGGCTTTTAGGAATGACTGCTGCCTATCCAGATAATATGCTTATAGCCGCATTCTCTGAATCTTTAAGTCTATTTTGCTTTTCAGACGTATCTCCATTCGATTTGGTCGCATCACTTCATATACATCAATACAATTCTTATTCAAGAATTTAGTCAATTCAGCACCATAGCTTCCCGTACCTTCGATGCCAGCTTTTTGAAGGAACCCGTAAGACTTACACCATGCTAAGAGCTCACGATAATCTGCAATGTCGGCACTAAATGACTTACTTTTAACAACCTGAGCAAGCTCATTGATAAGTGTTGCAACATGAAGCTCTAAATGAGTATCTACACCTAAATACAATTTGTAGCGGGGATCGTTACTGTTCATTTAATCACTCTCCTGAGTGAACAGCCCAGCAGGACAGGACACTGGAGATGCAATACAAAGCTCCTATTAAGTCACAACTGAGTCGATAGAATTGAACAGACTCTTTGAACGACAGGTCAACACAAAGACATTTCAACCAATCCCGGCAAGGGTCAGTACAAACAGTCTGTACTTATATTCTAATCCCAGTATCCCAGCAATTTCTTCGTCGAGATAAGCTTTGCTTGATCTGAAAGCGCCACCGTAATTGCCGATAACTTCGGCTGGTATAATGACTGCCTGGATCGCTGTGGAACATTACCCCTTGTCGTTTACCACGAGACTCATAAGTCATGGCAAGAGCTTTACTCGTTAATCGACTATCGGGCGTTAATGACATTGCCCAACCAATCGTTTTTCTAGCAAACAGATCTATAACAACGGCTTAGTACATCCAACGATGGCCTGTCCAAACATAAGTAACATCGCCAACCCAAACGTTGTTTGGCTCCGTAACTGAAAACTGGCGGCCTAAGTGGTATGAGATCTCAATATGTTCTTGTGATGCTCTGCGATACCTGCGTTTTGGTACTTGGAAGCTCGATAAGCCAAGGGCTTTCATGAACTTCGTTGCTCTGGAACGACCCTGATTAACTCCCTTAGTCGTAATTGTGTCAGCGATGGTTCTAGCGCCCGTAGAGCCGTTGCTTGCGGCGTGAGCCGCTAACTAGACTACGGAGCTTTACTGTTTCAGCATCAATCTCTGCTTGAGTTTCTTGATTATCAAGAATTGTTCAGTTAATCCGACATCGACAGAGCCATGGCTTTTTTAAATATTTCATTATGCTCTTCAAGGCGAGCTAACTTATGAGGTGATGACATCACCTCTAACTAAGTGACCAAATTCAACGTAACACTACATTCGAAAATATTGCACCTGAATATGTTTCGTGTGTACTACTTAATGATCCTAAGACATTGTAAAGACTCTCGTTGCTTTTTCTCGACCTCAGATGACTAAAGCTGACATGGTGACCTGAAACCATGACAACACCCTAAAATACTTAGCAAATGCTTGCTTGATATACATTTTAATTTATCAAATAAATCAAGGTTCAGACTTAGAGTACATTATTTCGTCGCCCCTAAGCCGAAACTAAAAAAGCGTCAATTCTTACTTCTATGGTAAACGCTAGTTTTGTTATATTGTTTGTCATGTGATGAGACTGTTATGTTCAAATTTTCCGACTGGACATTTTCAGGAAGGTTAAACACCTTCGACCTTCCAGAAATCACCATATACTCACTCCGGCATTGTTTTAGCTCGCCACAACCCTCTCCCTCTACAGTCACATAGATTAGTGTGTTACCTTTATTCTCAATTATCAAATCAGCACCGTTATTTAACACTTTATACTCTACGTTAGGTGAACGAGTTGGAATGATATAAATAGGTGTAAAACCGTAGTTGAACTGAATTCCACTAGACTTTATACTTTTAGCGTCATAGTGGCTTGGGGTAAACGGCAGCATGAACATAAGGTCTGTAGTGGTATCGCACGACGATTCGTAACACAAGCTTCTTATTCCAACCGTTTTTTCTTCACCAGGTCTAAGTACAACCTGTGGGTGTGTTAGCGAAATTTTCCAATCCGATAAGTTTTTACGCGTATAGTCATTACGAACCACTTCGTTATTCTGATTTACAGTCAACTCCTGTATATTTGACTGTATAAAAAGAGGGGCTGAACCATCATTTGACAAAGAAATAGCGCCATTTCCTTTTTCGTCAGATACTACAACCATTTTATCTACTTTAAATGCAAGTGCAGTTTCAGGAACGATAATTGAGTAACCAATGACCATAATTAAACAAGCTAACTTTATTTTCATATTATATCTCTTAAGAAGAACGGTTGACATTTTTGATAAATCTACCACTAAAAATTAGAGTAATTTCATTCAAATTCATGATTTAGCCTGAAGCTACTGTTTTAAAGAATATTCGACGCCACTTTCTTTTTATTGGGCATAGTAGAATATGACGCCAAAAAGATGCCTACCTGCGATGGTAGTATGCATAGACGCTAATCGCAGCGCTAGGAAAAGATATGAAAGCATTGGGAGGACTTGTGTGTTTTGTTTGGGTTAGTCTGCCATGTAACATTTAGGACCTAAAAAACACTGCTGCTTGATTAAACAACAGTGTTACCGTATATAGAAAACGTAAGTTAGTCACAGCTAAATTGAGGTATTTTAATCACCTCACCAGGGAATAGAAGATTAACGTCTCTATTGGATAACTGTCTGTTTACCTCAAGAATTTCCGTTAGTGATACTTGGTTTAACTTAGCAAGCTTGTTCAAATGGTCGCCAGTTTGGACTTGATAAGATTGAGTGACTTTTTTACATGGATTCAAGTTCACTGGCTTTGAGATATTTTGCTGGTTATTTGCTAATCTTAATTCTGGCTCCTTTTGATTTTTACTCTCCTCTAATGTAGTTATTTTCACAGCCCGATGTTCTAGATAACTTTTACTAATATGTTCAGAATTATAGCTCTCTTCCGAATTTGAAAAGCGATAAGCGACACGAACGTTAAACGAATAAAGGTCGTCTTGCCATTTTTGTAAGTCAAAGATTCCTCGATAAGAGATATCTGCGATCCAGTTTTTTGTCAGCGCATATTGCATGCCCAACGATGCAGTTACGTTGGTATCAATTTGTGAATAATTCAATTCATCGCTAAAAGTTGATAGACCGCCACCGGCTCCTATGTATAGTGACGAATAATCGCTCAAAGGTAATAATAAGCTTGCATCCAATATAGTGGTACTGAGGCCTGAATCTGCTCCACCTAACGCACCAAAGCCACTGTACTCTAACCCCAAACGCAAGTGAGAATTGACATTATAGCCCGCACCGACAGAATAACCCAACGCCTCACTATCCGCTTTATCATTATCGAAAACTGAAAACACCACACCACTACTGATTTGAACAGGTGATAAAGGCTGTTTTGCTTTGACGCCTTCTGCATTAACAATTAGCAGTGCGATCAACAAAATTTTTGTTTTCATTTATATACGAGGCTCCAACATAATTGTTACTTGATCTTCGTATCTACCACTTGAAAGTATTTCTCCATTATAGTTGTAACGAAAATTCAACTCGAAAGTAATAGCTGTTTTAGTACCTCCGCCCTGCCCGATCTGTGTTGTATTGTGTAACAGCTTGCCTTTCTCGACCATAATGTTATTACTACAACCTGCGCAATCAATACTGTAGGGGATTAACACATTACGTTCTGTTTGATGGACTAGATGATAGTCTGACTCGCCATTTAACAGTGTTAATTGAATACCGTCGCTAAAGTAGCCGTTGGCCGTAATATCGAACTTGGTTTGAGCAGACACCTTCCTGTTAACCACATCATATTGTGGGTCCATCTCCCCATCCCCTTGAACAATAATATTGTCAAGTTGGACAGGAAAATAATTAAACATCATAATAACGGTTTCATTTATATTACGATATGTTCTTATACCATTATTTTCGTAATAGTGACGTATCATGAATTTTATTTGGATAGAGTAAACACCTTGTTTTTTCCCTTCTAATGAACTAAGAATATCATTATCATTTAATGTAATTATTGGTCGATAGAAAACAAATGGTTCTGTTTTTACCTTAGCGCTTAACTTAGTTTCCGAAATACAGTTTATTCCAGTTAACTGTATTATGGGTAACTTAACGCTATCATGAATACAAGAGTTGTTCCCCATGCCGCTCTGTAATTTAGAAAACTCAGCACCTGTTGTATTGTATTCCATGCCTACAACTTGAACGGGGCTAGTGCTAGCATCAACCCAACCATTCGTAATAAATTGTTGACCCCCTCCAAGACTAGCAGGAGTCCAAGATTCAACAGCTTGTAACATTGGAGGCGTCCCCCAGGTACTTGGTACCATAGCATTTAAACCAGAGGTATGAGTCATGTTATCCCAATTAATTACACCGCCGCTTACAGTCGCTCTAATTTCAAATGCCGCATGTGACTGACTCATTTGAAATAATATAACGCCAATGAAGACGATAAATTGCTTTATCATTACATACCTCTTAGTTCTAACGTATATTTTTCAGTGTAACTGCGATCATGGGAAGTCACAGTAACGTTTATACTTTCGCTTTGCATCACGCTAGGTAATTTAAATGATTTTTCTCGACCAGCTAATACAGTATACATTTTTTGACAAGCTTGTTTGTTTTGGCCCTCACATGAATTCGCGTAAATATTGATCAATGTATTACTGTCATTGATAACATGTAATCTATCACCTTGATTTATTAACTCGTATGAAAATTCCGGATTTTTAGTTGGAATAACATATACTGGAGCGAAACCAAAATTCACTTGAATTGAACTGTTATCATTCTCTTCTTTTAAGTAAGGGCTTGGATAAAATGTTGTTAAAAACATGAGATCTTTATCATTTTCACACTTAGATTCACTACACAAACTGCGAATACCTACTACTTTCTCTTGACCTGGTTTCAAAATTAATTTCTGGTTTGTCAATGAAATCTTCCAATCTTCTAAGTTTTGTCTTGTATATTTTTTCTTCTTGATCTCAGTTCCGTTTGATATGCTAATTTCTTCTACTTTAGAATCAACGAATATTATATCGTCCTCATCATTAGTTAAAGTTAATATACCATTCGAGTTTTTGTCAGAGACAATAATCATTTTATCTAATTGAAGTGCATTTACAGAAAAATTTACTACCATAAGAATAGATATCGATATGATTTTTTTCAATTTCATTTCACCACCCTACTAGTTAATCTTTGCGACTGGATAAAATATACTATTTGTTTTATACATATTTTTAGCCATTAGTTTAAATTTCTCGATTTCGTTCGCATGCGTTGCTAACACTTCCTGTAACTTATTTGACTTATGAGATATATAAATCGCTTTATAGCGCCCTATATCTTTTTTAATCAAATTGTAACCTAAATATTCAAGTTTATTCATCGATTGTGTTAATTTATCCGACACTTCAAATGCTCCAAGAAATAATGCATTTAACGATTCTGATTTATATTCAATGTTCTGTATAGTATCTGTTTTAGCAATCGGTAAGCAATAGTTTTGTCCGAAATTCAATTGACTCGTAGAATTAAACTGATAAGGCAATAAACATTGAGTACCGTCTGACGTTAACTCAAAATCCATCCCCTCTAATACCGTTACTCTGTATACGCCGTTAGTCATTTCATTCACATCTACGCATCCTTCACCGCTGCATTCGACCTTAATTACAGGCTCTTCGGAAATATTGTTAAACGCTGTCACAAACGACACTAGGCGTCGAATTTTGGGCTCTATTGTGGCAACTGTACCTGGGTGACTGAACACCATAGCCTCGCTGCCACCGGCGTTATATAAATCAACGCTTTCAGACTCAAATGTAGCTTCATAACTATTAAAATCTTGTAACGGTATAATGGTCTCATCACGGTACACGATGAATTTATTATTATCCTTCCCCTGCTTTTTGAGTGTAAAGTAGCCTTTCTCTTCAACTGAATTTTTGTCAAATTCACTTTGTTCGATATCTACTAATGTGTATGCCGAAGCATGCTTGTCTGTAAGATAAACATCGTCACTAGTTATAATTTGAGTGCTCGATAAGCTAGCATCAACACCCAGATTACCGTTACTAGACCCGGTAAGCGAACCGTTCATCCTTGCATATTCTGTAGTGCCGCTTACAGTCAAACGTCCATCTTGGTACATTTCGTTTTGGCGTCGTGCATATGTGTTACTTACTTCTACTGATGAATCAAACGTGTCGCTCTTGATAACTTCGTTACGACGAAGTGTCGTCTTAAACTGATTTACTCCATCTTTGTCTGAAGATAATGCCGTAATTGATTCTGTCTTCGTTGATAATGGAACTGTCCAAAGTAAGTTAACCTGTGCGTCATCGGTACTGTGGCTATAATCCACGTTAATATTAAACCTCGAATCAAGGATCGCAGAGGTACTGTAACCTAAAGACAACAGTTCAGACTCGCTATCAGATTCTAAGCCATTTGATGCGTTAGCGTTCGTCAAGGAGTATGACGCATACAGCGACTGGTCTCGGCCAAATGAATAAGAGCTATTTAATGACACACGAGAGTAATTTGAGCGACCATACATACGTGATGCCACAGGGTCTTCGTTATCGTTTTCCAACTCTTCGTAACCAAGATTGATATACGGTATACTAATGTTCGCACTTAAGTGATTAGCATCGTCAAACTGACTATAAACCGCTTCGCTGTCCAGACCAAATTGAAATAAATTCAATGTCCCACCCAGTGTGAACATATTCCCAAGTTCTGATGTCAAAGCTCCCGCACCAAGTTGAACACTATCAATCAATTGATAGCTACCTAATGCTTGAAAATAAACGTTATCTTCACTCTTGCTATCAACACCTGTATTTTCACCCTCGTTGCTATCAGCAAACATACCGGCGGATAACAAGTAATCCATCCCACCCGGGGATAAAGTATCGCCTGTTGAGTTGTAGACTTGAAAACTTTGACTATTTACAACCTCTCCGCCACTTGAAACATCTACTCTTGCTTCATATCGTCCGCGCGGCAGTTCGTCGTAAGAAATCGCATTTTGCCCCTCTGACACATTTCGCTGGTAAATGACGCGCTCATCTCTATAAACTTGCACGCTTCCACTTACAGGCACATAAAAGCTGAGCACTTTGTCACTGTTCACGCCGCCAATAATAAGTTTATCTGACGAGCCGACCGTTACAGAATCTTGGCTAAAGCGCGCAGTACTCCTTAGAAAATCTGTTGAATTTAGCTCAGGTGCAAATTCAAAGTGACCAACCTTTAACGCGTAAGCGTCAATATCAAGATGGTATCCTGCTTCATACAACTCAAACTCGTTACCGTTAGATATATTGAAGTCGCTTTTTAGATAACCGTAATTTAAACCTAAAACCGATTCGTCATTTAAGCTAAATTTATTATCGCTATCTTGGTATGCGCTAACATATAAATCGAACGAATTTATCAGACCATTTTTGCGGCTTTCTACTGAGTGATAATTAGTTGTTTCTCCACCCCGTTTATAATCAACACCTTCTGGAGAGATAAACAAATATAGCTCTTGGTCGTTATAATTATGGACCAACTCGTAAGTTTCTGGAAAAATTTGACATTGCTCTAGTTCACCTAAGCATAGGCTTTCATCTTCAATTCCGTTCAGTAGATCACTAATAATCTGTTGTTGGTAGCTCTTTTTAATTGAGTTCTTCTCTAAATAATCAGCAAGCACACTAAATGACTCTGAGTTATCTTGGTCCAATTTGACCAATTTAAACGAAGTGAGCAAAGTGACAGGAGAGCTCAATGAACCATCAAGATTACGGATGCGGACACTTGTTTCCTTAAGTTCGAACAGGTGTTCGAACCCTTCAGGTGCAGTCTGACTATAGGCCTCAGATATAACTAATGGCAGCGTAAAACATAGCGCTGTCGAAACTAAGATTTTCTTTAACATTAAACGTCCACCTCAACACTGAACTCTAGCTGTCCGGTACATGTTCGAGCTTGATTATTATCGATTTTGATTTCATTGAACGGCTGAAATTCAAGTGTTATTTTATGCTCAGCATATTGATTAGATTGGCCTTCTACAAAGCTGAAACGTTTACTTTGATTAATTTCTATTAGCGTGTCGTCTATCTTCACATCAACAAAATTAGCCTGAGCGTGAGTTTGACCAGAATAATCTTTACATTCTGCTTCGTTTTTAGTTAGTTTTGTTGTATAAGCTATTGGAGAAGCACTTGCTGGAATTGACGTTTCTATCATTAATATCGTCTCCTCTCTTTTAAACCTGTCTCGTTGACTATCTTCAACGACTAATGTTAATTCCGACGGAGTGAACTGCACAGAGTCAATAGAAGATGTATAAAGGTTACCTATATTTAGCGTCGTGTGGATCTGTAGGGTTTTAGTGTTTTGTGCATTGACATTGATACTAATTAATGCCAGCACCATTGCCATCATTCTCATGTTATATTTCCTAAAGAGGCTTGCAAAATTGCAAGCCTCTTGTTCTAGATTAATTGTTCACTATCTCTTAAACAACGCTTGTTACAAGCGTCAAGCTCGCTTTTACCGTCTTACCCGCTACTTCTTCTGCAGTAAGTTGAGCCTCTTGTTTGATTTGAACTGAAATATTGTCTTTTTCGCCAGTTGAGTCGCCGACCGCGTAATCATCACCATCGATTACCGCCGTCACTAATTGGCTATCTACTTCAGCATTGTCGTATGTCACACTAAACGCCTCAACCTGCCAGTTCACTGGCGTCGCTTCACCTATCGTTCCACCGTTGTCAACGTAAGACTCTAGCTTGATAGCCTCACTTACAAACTGACCATCGGCATTTGGTTGAATAACACCATATAAGGCAGTAAGATCTCCATTCTCACCTGTAATCAGGTGTGTACCATCGCCAATAGAACCTGGCACTTCACCTTCCCAAGAAACTGTTGTTACTGCTGCATTTGCGCCAGCGCTTAGCGCCATACCCATTAATACTGCTGAACTTAAAACTACTTTTTTGAATACTGACACTTTAATTTCCTTCACTTTACTTTAAAATTTAATAATTGTTTCTATCGCTCCGAGTTACCGTTATGAATACGATGACTAGCGAACGAGATACATTTTGCTAAAATCTCACTCTTTAATATTGAGCATTTTAGATTTTTCGTTTTCATGAATGCCCAGGCTCACTTTTGATCTTGAATTTAAGCTCTTTGTTTTTTTAGCTAATTAATCGTTCTCGTGAACCAAAGGTGTACTAAAGCGCTGCAACAACAAAAGTCAGCTAAGCGAAAAGATATAATGAGGAAATTATAGAAAATCAGACGTTAGTAGCTAATATTCAGTTATCATAGTGTTCAACACGAGCGAATTGAATTACCAACGGTAAGGTCTTCAAAACTGTAATTAATTTAAAGGTTAATTGCGCCGATAAGCAGTCTCTCGTTTACAATGAGCTTCATAAATCACCTATTACCAGCTAACCCAAATAAACACATCAACTTTATTTTGATAAATGTTATCACACGTCATTCACTACGATTAATATTCATCTAACTTCCGCTCTTTTAACTGGGCTATCACTACCGCTTGGAACTTAATAACACTAACTGTCAAATCTCACTTATCTCTTTAATTCCAAAGAAAAAAACTTATAATAGTGCCCGTTCCTCGACCCTGCGTCGAATCGATCACAAAAGCGTATTAAAGGATAAAGATATATTTCATGCAGCCAATAGCCTTTAAAACCCTTCGTAGATTTGCGGTATAACTAGAAATAGGGCTTTGCCAAAGTAGGAAATGATTCAAAATGCCTTCGAGTTACCGTTAGTTTAAAGGGTAACTATTACCCAGTATGCTAGTGACAGGAAAAATCAAGTCGATGAGTTATTGTAGCAAGTCGCTAGATTGAAAAAGCACCTTTAAATTGCGGTTATTTACTTTGTATTTCGCGATTGTCAAAATAATCGCATCAATACTCGTCCTGCTGTCATATTCTGTTGTAAAAAACACCGGATATGCTTACATTTAACATGAAGGTCTAACTAAGGAGAGTAAAATGGCTATCACTTTCTCAGAATATTTACAAAATATCCGAGCTTCCAAAGGAGTAACACAACAAGAAGTCCTTGATTTTCTTATTGAGGGAAACGATGTTTTTTCTAAATTGGACTTGACGACCTATAGTCGATGGGAACGCGGTGTGACTAAACCTAAACTCAGTAAGCAAATACTCGCCGCGAGATTATTAGGCAGTGATATCATGGAGCTACTAGACATAGAAACAAATAACAGCAAAATCGAGGCAAACCTGTTAGCTTACGTGATAAGTAAATCTCGAAACCATTACACTCAAGACTCAAAAGAATTCGAGATGAATCACTATGAGTCTCTCGCCGAACAAACCGAACTAAGCGAACAACTCGAAACTTTTCATTCGGATTACTTAAATATTAACTTTAACTCCGAAATCATTCAAAAAAGTCAGCTAAAACTAGACACATTCCATGACGCCTCAGGTCAACTAGTTGGCCACCTTCTATACGGGTTTGTCGATAGCAATGTCGATATTAGTCTAATTTCACCCAACAATTTAGAAAATTGCCCATTCATCAACAAAGAAGAGTGCAGTGACAAAGGGTGTAAGGGTAGGAGTGTGTCAATGTACATTGTCTCTGCTTACAGCTCATTATCTGCCACTAGGATGACTATTTTACTTCTCCTGCTTGAACGTATAAAAGAGACTCATTGTACGAGAGACTTTTATGTGAACTGTCATGACCAAGACGGGTTTACACTTTTCGATAAAAACTCTGATCATCAAGTGATCAATAAGGGGCGAATAGTCGAAAGCGGTGGTATAAGACTTTACGGTAAAAATTACAAGTTTCTTCAACTAAAGCTTTCATCCGAAAGCTTGCTTGCATCTGACTTAGTCAAATATCTGTTCTCCCTTTATAAAAATGGGTTTGATGAACTCCTTGATGATACAGTAGGCTAACGCAATCATTGCCGTGTAGCATCAAAGCCTTTTGAACCAGATATCATGAATCACAAATTATGTAATTTGATAAGTCAGTCGAAATGTATCTTATGCAAGGTCAATAATATCTTCATCGCACAACATTGATACCCTTATAAACAGACTAACGATTGGCGGCGTAAGCGCCGCCCTCTTCAACTTCAACTGCTCATCCAAATCCAGCTCGGTTAATGCATGACATACACTGGTTGCGATTACATCAATCACGCCAGATCTTAGTGCACCTAACAACGCGAAGATTTAACGCCCTCGCGATCACTTCTACTATTAAACGAAACTCTCCTAAACCTGAGCCAATTCCTCGTCACTCATTACTGTGTTTACCGTTTTTCCGTACGTAGGATGTGCACAATGAGCAATAAATGAGAACAGCTTCGCAGTTGACCGGGCATCACTAACGCTGTTGGTATGGCAATGGCTGAGAAAGCGCTAGCAGCACCGTTCAACAAAGAAGGCTTAGATATCGTAGACCACTACACTTATGCATTCATGGGTGATGGCTGTCTGATGTAAGGTATTTCTCACGAAGCATGTTCTCTAGCGGGTACGCTAGGTCTTGGTAAGCTGGTTGCTTTCTGGGATGACAACGGCATCTCTATCGATGGCGAAGTTGAAGGTTGGTTCTCTGACGATACACCTAAGCGTTTCGAAACTTACGGCTGGCACGTAATTCCAGCAGTTGATGGTCACGATGCTGATGCTATCAATGCGGCTATTAAAGCAGCTAAAGCGGATCCTCGTCCGACTCTAATCTGTACTAAAACGGTAATTGGCTTTGGTTCTCCAAACAAAGCAGGTACGCACGACTGTCACGGTGCACCATTAGGCGCTGACGAAATCGCAGCAACTCGTAAGCAACTAGGTTGGGAGCACAGTCCTTTTGAAATACCGTCGGAAGTTTACTCAGAGTGGGATGCGAAAGAAGCTGGCGCAGCAAAGCTGCTATGTTCCCTGTTTTTTAGCGTGTCGCCTTATCAAAAAATATAATTACTACGTTTATCTCTCAGTCCAACGAATAACATCGAGTAGCAACCTACCCTCAGGGTTAGATGTGTCCGGTGTGCATTCATCTAATTGGTGTACTAACCACTGTGGCATCCAAACTTTAGCGAAGCCGTTATCTGTTTTTAGTCTAGGACTTAAGTCAGACAGTTCATGTACAGGTAAGTCGTTTTTGTACGCTAGATACCACTCTTCCCAATTAGACATATCGGCACAAAAATCGATACTCATGACGCCTTTATCGTCAGGAAACACACCTACTTTCGCCAGGCTAATTGCGGGTAACCCGCCCGACAGGACACATTGTGAACCGAGTTTTTTCACCACTTTAGCCGAAACTTTTAAAGCGGGTAAAGAGGGGCGAGTTTCCACCCACTGCTGCCATGCGTAAAGTGCTTGGTCATAAAAGCGCACAAACATACCTTCTTGAATACCAATAATTTTACCTTGTTGCTGGCTCAACTTGAGTTTTGTTTCAATATCCATCTCTATCCTTACTGAGTTTGAAAATAAACCGTTAACTTTTTAAAAAGAAAAAACGGCCCTGCGGGCCGCAAACTCTAAACTCTAAACGTTAAACCCTAAGGACCTGATACGCACGAGGCGTAGTACTGATTGTATGAACTCATGCTGGTGACGTCGCCATTGCTGAGGCCCATGAGGTAGTCATTGAAAGTACCGGAATTGGTCGTCGACGACCAGTAGTAGTAGGTGGACGCCCAACCCTTCGCTGCATACATTTTGCTATACCTGCCGTAAAGATCTTGTAGTCCTATTTTTCCAGGCGACAAAGTACCGCCGACAGGGGCGAGCACCCAATTATATTTGCCGTAAAGACCCATATCATTGTATGCCTTGCACAAGTCATTAGCTTCAGAGTTTGTGAATCTTGCAAAAACGCCTTCATCCGGCCCCAATTTACCTGTTTCTTCATACTGACTAGACACTGGATAGTCTATAGCCTTTAAAAACTTGACACTTGGCGTACCTGTGAACAAGTATGTGTCACCACCTTTGTTAAATTCCACCATTTTAATACAGGCATCTGCGGCGTTTTTACCATCATTATCGCCGACTTGGCCCCCACAAAGATAGCCATTAAACGTCACTTGGCTGGTTGATTCCGTCTGTTTGTCCAACGTCGTCGTGTAAGACGAGGTGACATCAAACGTCATGCTGCTTTTTGGCATCTCGTGTTGGCGATCCCATATTACGCGTACTTTTTGCTTACCTTGCGAATCTGTTTTTGTCGTCTCTTCCACCAAAAGTGGTTTGACAATCTCGAACGTGTCAGGGTGCTCGCCGCTACTTACCTCTGACGTAACCGAATAACCTTCTACCGGGTTGCCATAGTCATCTTTTAGGGTTGCCGTCACCAGGTTACCACCCAACGAAATGTAGGGAGCGTTATTAATCGTCGCTTTCGATGTCACACCTGCGGTCTGTTCATCACCGATGAATTTTACGTCATGAGTTTGGGTAACGCCGCCAACATCAAATGTTACTGTCACCGTCTCGGCTTTCGTGCTGGTTAATGTAAACTCAGCAATACCTTGGCTATCGGTTGTTTGCGTCGCAGGGTCTAGTGTTGCGTCAGCACCAGAGACCGTTGCACTGATTAGCGTATCTGGCCTAACTTCATCGCCCAGTTTTAGCTCCACAGAGACCGTACCAACATCGGTACCATTCGCCACCACCTCTGTACTTGAGTCTGGTTGCACTTGAATCAAGCCTTGTTTGAGACATGTAGCATAGTAATAGTCTGTCGGACTAAGGGCTCCCGTCTGAACGCTACCACTGTCAGACAAGTCTACCCACTTAGCCTCTTCAGCCACATCGTCATAAGCAAGGTACGCATAGTCCGCTGGCCAATTGTGCAGAGTTTGCACATTGATGTTTCCTGCCATCTGCGACAGTTCCTCTACCGTTGGCAGCGAGGCGCCACTTTGCTGACAATACTCTACCGCTGTTGGGTAACGCACCCCTGCCATGTCGATTGCCGGCGAGTACGCTGAATCACTGAGTTTGGCATCGTAAACTAGGCCTTTATTTGCTGCATCAACCGTTGTAAGAGGCGCAGTAAAAACATCCCCCAAATAAGGAATGTCTCCCCATTTTGCCGACTGGTTTGGGTCAACGACCTCTACACGAATCAAGCCCATATCATAAGCACCATTGTGATCGCTCACCGCGAAGCTAATGTAATGAAAACCAGGTTGTGAAGCACTAAAGATAATGGTTTTATTTTGGGTATCCAGCGGGGCTTTCGGTGTCACATTCGCATTGAATGTTTTAACATAAATTAACTGGTAATCATCACCATCTTCCGACGTCACAAAATCACTGATATCGATGTCTGTTTCTGTCGAAACCTTAACAGTATTCGGGTATTGGATATTGCCATCTATCGAAAAACCTTGGTTTGCCTCATAGCCCACCGCGATATCTAATACGCCCATTAACACTTCTCCTGTGGCATTGGCTAAGCTATACATAACCCTGTCAATACCCGTAAAACCTTGTGCCGGCGTGTAGTTTATACTTTGCTCATCCAAACTATCGACACTAACGCTGCCTCCATGACTATAAGCTAGGGACAGGTCGCTACTCGTTAAGGTGAATTGGTCACCCAGCTCGTAACCAACTTTCTGTAACTCCTCTTTTAACGAAACCGTGATATTCTCGTTAATAAGTGTTACAGCACTCAATGGTGTAAGCTCGGTTGAGTCAGGCTCACTACTTACGGCAACGCGAGTAATCGCTGTACTCATGCTTTCGGCGCCACTGCCATTACTCATGGCGATTGAATCCTGTGATTGACGACTCATCGCTGCCGAAGCTTTAGGAGAAACCTGATAGCGGTAACTGCACACCTTCGGATCCGTTGCTTGAATCGTAAACCCTGAATCCGTCATACTTTCAACTTGGCAGTCGCTACGCTGAGACAAAACTTCAATGTTTGTCAAAGTAAAACCGCCCCCATTGGATGAATGCACATTGGATGTCAGATCGACTTCATACCGTTCCGATAGTGCCGTTGAATACATCGCATCTTGAGCCAACACCGTTGCTGATTGAGCATTCAAATCAACGCCCGTTGCGGTGGAGGTCGTGCCACTGCTCTCTCCTCCACAACCAAACAGAGTGAAAACTGTAGCAAAAACAAATGTTGGAACTTTAGTCACCGAAAACTGACTGTAATATCGAATCATCATAATCTTCTCTCTGATACACTATGCCTCTAGTCTATCCGCTAAGAAAGAATATTGAGCGGGCATTTAAATTTCCAAATTATCGGAAGTGCCCAGCTTACCAACTTGGTGACCAATTAAGGAAAAACGAAAGAAATGTTAGGCGCTATTGTTTAACAAAAATACCAACTATTATAGGTGCATTAGCTAAAAGCAAAATCGACAGGAGTTGGACAAGGTGTAATACTTGTTAGACTCAGCTCGCCATTTTGCTGATTGATAGTAAAGACAGCAATATTGTCCGAGTTTGATAATTAGCTATTGCGTTGTAAAAAAGAAAAACGGCCCTGCGGGCCGCAAACTCTAAACTCTAAACGTTAAACCCTAAGGACCTGATACGCACGAGACGTAGACCTGTTGGGATGGGTCGAGGCTGCCGACGTTGCCATTGCTGAGGTGCACGTAGTAGTAAGTGGAACCATCCGGCGTCGACGACCAGTAGCCGAGGCTGGAAGCCCAACCCTTCGCCTCATAAAAAGCACTGTAATCATACTTCGTGGGAGCATATGCGTTATAAAGCGTGTACTTCAGTTCATTTCTCGTCGGTAACCTCCAGTTACTCTTACCATTCAACTCAATATCGTTATAATATGTGCAAAGTGCATTTGCTTGAGAGTTTGCTTGAAAGTTTGAGAATCTTGCAAAAACGCCTTCATCCGGCCCATTTCTACCTGTTTCTTTATAGTCACTTGAAGGCACCGGATAGTCTATAGCCTTTAAAAACTTGACACTTGGCGTACCCGTGAACAAGTATGTGTCATCACCTTCGTTAAATTCCACCATTTTAATACAATCAGCGGCTGCGTTTTCACCATCATCATCGCCGACTTGGCCCCCACAAAGATAGCCATTAAACGTCACTTGGCTGGTTGATCCCGTCTGTTTGTCCAACGTCGTCGTGTAAGACGAGGTGACATCAAACGTCATGCTGCTTTTTGGCATCTTGTATTGGGGATTCCATATTACGCGTACTTTTTGCTCACCTTTCGAATCTGTTTTTGTCGTCTCTTCCACCAAAAGTGGTTTGACAGTCTCGAACGTGTCAGGGTGCTCGCCGCTACTTACCTCTGACGTAACCGAATAACCTTCTACCGGGTTGCCATAATCATCTTTTAGGGTTGCCGTTACCAGGTTACCATCCACCGAACCGTACTCAGCGTTATTAATCGTCGCTTTCGATGTCACACCTGAGGTCTGTTCATCACCGATGAATTTTACGTCATGAGTTTGGGTAACGCCGCCAACATCAAATGTTACTGTCACCGTCTCGGCTTTCGTGCTGGTTAATGTAAACTCAGCAATACCTTGGCTGTCGGTTGTTTGCGTCGCAGGGTCTAGTGTTGCGTCAGCACCAGAGACCGTTGCACTGATTAGCGTATCTGGCCTAACTTCATCGCCCAGTTTTAGCTCCACAGAGACCGTACCAACATCGGTACCATTTGCCACCACCTCTGTACTTGAGTCTGGTTGCACTTGAATCAAGCCTTGTTTGAGACATGTAGCATAGTAATAGTCTGTCGGACTAAGGGCTCCCGTCTGAACGCTACCACTGTCAGACAAGTCTACCCACTTAGCCTCTTCAGCCACATCGTCATAAGCAAGGTACGCATAGTCCGCTGGCCAATTGTGCAGAGTTTGCACATTGATGTTTCCTGCCATCTGCGAAAGTTCCTCTACCGTTGGCAGCGAGGCGCCACTTTGCTGACAATACTCTACCGCTGTTGGGTAACGCACCCCTGCCATGTCGATTGCCGGCGAGTACGCTGAATCACTGAGTTTGGCATCGTAAACTAGGCCTTTATTTGCTGCATCAACCGTTGTAAGAGGCGCAGTAAAAACATCCCCCAAATAAGGAATGTCTCCCCATTTTGCCGACTGGTTTGGGTCAACGACCTCTACACGAATCAAGCCCATATCATAAGCACCATTGTGATCACTCACCGCGAAGCTAATGTAATGAAAACCAGGTTGTGAAGCACTAAAGATAATGGTTTTATTTTGGGTATCCAGCGGGGCTTTCGGTGTCACATTCGCATTGAATGTTTTAACATAAATTAACTGGTAATCATCACCATCTTCCGACGTCACAAAATCACTGATATCGATGTCTGTTTCTGTCGAAACCTTAATAGTATTCGGGTATTGGATATTGCCATCTATCGAAAAACCTTGGTTTGCCTCATAGCCCACCGCGATATCTAATACGCCCATTAACACTTCTCCTGTGGCATTGGCTAAGCTATACATAACCCTGTCAATACCCGTAAAACCTTGTGCCGGCGTGTAGTTTATACTTTGCTCATCCAAACTATCGACACTAACGCTGCCTCCATGACTATAAGCTAGGGACAGGTCGCTACTCGTTAAGGTGAATTGGTCACCCAGCTCGTAACCAACTTTCTGTAACTCCTCTTTTAACGAAACCGTGATATTCTCGTTAATAAGTGTTACAGCACTCAATGGTGTAAGCTCGGTTGAGTCAGGCTCACTACTTACGGCAACGCGAGTAATCGCTGTACTCATGCTTTCGGCGCCACTGCCATTACTCATGGCGATTGAATCCTGTGATTGACGACTCATCGCTGCCGAAGCTTTAGGAGAAACCTGATAGCGGTAACTGCACACCTTCGGGTCCGTTGCTTGAATCGTAAACCCTGAATCCGTCATACTTTCAACTTGGCAGTCGCTACGCTGAGACAAAACTTCAATGTTTGTCAAAGTAAAACCGCCCCCATTGGATGAATGCACATTGGATGTCAGATCGACTTCATACCGTTCCGATAGTGCCGTTGAATACATCGCATCTTGAGCCAATACCGTTGCTGATTGAGCATTCAAATCAACGCCCGTTGCGGTGGAGGTCGTGCCACTGCTCTCTCCTCCACAACCAAACAGAGTGAAAACTGTAGCAAAAACAAATGTTGGAACTTTAGTCACCGAAAACTGACTGTAATATCGAATCATCATAATCTACTCTCTGATACACTATGCCTCTAGTCTATCCGCTAAGAAAGAATATTGAGCGGGCATTTAAATTTCCAAATTATCGGAAGTGCCCAGCTTACCAACTTGGTGACCAATTAAGGAAAAACGAAAGAAATGTTAGGCGCTATTGTTTAACAAAAATACCAACTATTATAGGTGCATTAGCTAAAAGCAAAATCGACAGGAGTTGGACAAGGTGTAATACTTGTTAGACTCAGCTCGCCATTTTGCTGATTGATAGTAAAGACAGCAATATTGTCCGAGTTTGATAATTAGCTATTGCGTTGTAAAAAAGAAAAAACGGCCCTGCGGGCCGCAAACTCTAAACTCTAAACGTTAAACCCTAAGGACCTGATACGCACGAGGCGTAGAGCTGAAGGGAAGGGCTGGTGCCGTAGACGCTGCCATCGTAGAGGCGCACGAGGTAGTAGATGGAACCATTGTTGGTTTCTCTTCGCGTCGACGACCAGTAGTAGTAGCGAGTCGCCCAACCCAGCGCCTCATAAATAGCACTGTAATCATACTCCGTGGGAGCATATGTGTCATAAAGCCTCTTCTTCAGTTCATTTCTCGTCGGTAACCTCCAGTTACTCTTACCATTCAACTCAATATCGTTATAATATGTGCAAAGTGCATTTGCTTGAGAGTTTGTGAATCTTGCAAAAACGCCTTCATCCGGCCCATATGTACCTGTTTCTTTAAAGTCACTTGAAGACACCGGATAGTCTATAGCCTTTAAAAACTTGACACTTGGCGTACCCGTGAACAAGTATGTGTCATCACCTTCGTTAAATTCCACCATTTTAATACAATCAGCGGCTGCGTTTTCACCATCATCATCGCCGACTTGGCCCCCACAAAGATAGCCATTAAACGTCACTTGGCTGGTTGATCCCGTCTGTTTGTCCAACGTCGTCGTGTAAGACGAGGTGACATCAAACGTCATGCTGCTTTTTGGCATCTCGTATTGGCGATCCCATATTAAGCGTACTTTTTGCTCACCTTGCGAATCTGTTTTTGTCGTCTCTTCCACCAAAAGTGGTTTGACAGTCTCGAACGTGTCAGGGTGCTCGCCGCTACTTACCTCTGACGTAACCGAATAACCTTCTAACGGGTTGCCATAATCATCTTTTAGGGTTGCCGTTACCAGGTTACCATCCACCGAACCGTACTCAGCGTTATTAATCGTCGCTTTCGATGTCACACCTGAGGTCTGTTCATCACCGATGAATTTTACGTCATGAGTTTGGGTAACGCCGCCAACATCAAATGTTACTGTCACCGTCTTGGCTTTAACGCTAGTTAACTCAAACTGAGCAAGACCTTGGCTGTCGGTTGTTTGCGTCTCAGGCTCGAGTGTTGCACTAGAATCAGAGACCCGGGCACTGACCAAAGTATTAGGCCTAATTTCATCGCCCAACTTTAGCTCAACAAAAACCGTGCCGACATCGGTACCATTAGCAACCACTTCAGCACTGGACGTTGGTAGTACAGTAATCAAGCCTTGTTTAATACACGTGCCGTAGTAATATTCTGTCAGACTAATCTCCCCCGTCTGAACGATGGCGTCGTTGTCAGACAAATCCACCCAATTGGCACTCTCTACCACTTCGTCATAAGCAAGGTACGCTTTTCCCACTGGCCAGTTGTGCATCGATTGAACTTGCTTGTCTGTTGTCATCTTCGTTAACTGCGTTACTGTTGGCAACACTGCACCAATGCTCTCGCAATACGCTTTCGCTGTTGCGTAACGCAGCCCTGCCATATCAATCGCTGGCGTGTACCCTGTGTCACTGGACTTAGCGTCGTAAATTAAGCCTTGGCTTGCTGCATCAACCACGGTTAGCGGTGCTGTGTATATATCGGCTAAATGAGCAATGTCTTTCCACTGTGCCGACTGGTTTGGGTCAACGACTTCTACACGAATCAAACCCATATCATAAGCACCATTGTGATCACTCACCGCGAAGCTAATGTAATGGAAACCAGGTTGTGGAGCACTAAAGGTAATGGTTTTATTTTGGGTATCCAGCGGGGCTTTCGGTGTCACATGCGCATTGAATGTTTTTACATAAATTAACTGGTAATCATCACCATCTTCCGACGTCACAAAATCACTGATATCGACGTCTGTTTCTGTCGAAACCTTAATAGTATTCGGGTATTGGATATTGCCATCTATCGAAAAGCCTTGGTTTGCCTCATAGCCCACCGCGATATCTAATACGCCCATTAACACTTCTCCTGTGGCATTGGCTAAGCTATACATAACCCTGTCAATACCCGTAAAACCTTGTGCCGGCGTGTAGTTTATACTTTGCTCATCCAAACTATCGACACTAACGCTACCTCCATGACTATAAGCTAGGGACAGGTCGCTACTCGTTAAGGTGAATTGGTCACCCAGCTCGTAACCAACTTTCTGTAACTCCTCTTTTAACGAAACCGTGATATTCTCGTTAATAAGTGTTACAGCACTCAATGGTGTAAGCTCGGTTGAGTCAGGCTCACTACTTACGGCAACGCGAGTAATCGCTGTACTCATGCTTTCGGCGCCACTGCCATTACTCATGGCGATTGAATCCTGTGATTGACGACTCATCGCTGCCGAAGCTTTAGGAGAAACCTGATAGCGGTAACTGCACACCTTCGGATCCGTTGCTTGAATCGTAAACCCTGAATCCGTCATACTTTCAACTTGGCAGTCGCTACGCTGAGACAAAACTTCAATGTTTGTCAAAGTAAAACCGCCCCCATTGGATGAATGCACATTGGATGTCAGATCGACTTCATACCGTTCCGATAGTGCCGTTGAATACATCGCATCTTGAGCCAACACCGTTGCTGATTGAGCATTCAAATCAACGCCCGTTGCGGTGGAGGTCGTGCCACTGCTCTCTCCTCCACAAC
The DNA here is from genome assembly GCF_041504345.1 of Vibrio sp. BS-M-Sm-2. NCBI lineage: Bacteria > Pseudomonadati > Pseudomonadota > Gammaproteobacteria > Vibrionales > Vibrionaceae > Vibrio > Vibrio sp. BS-M-Sm-2. Next base: position 3,244,265 of record NZ_CP167894.1, on the reverse strand, counting down.
CAAACAGAGTGAAAACTGTAGCAAAAACAAATGTTGGAACTTTAGTCACCGAAAACTGGCTGTGATATCGAATCATCATATCTTCTCTCTTACGTTATGCCCTTCTTAGCCAATTTGATGATTAATTAAGGAAAAACGAATAAAAAGTTAGGCTTTATTGTTTAACAAAAATACCAACTATTATAGGTGCATTAGCTAAAAGCAAAATCGACAGGAGTTGGACAAGGTGTAATACTTGTTAGACTCAGCTCACCATTTTGCTGATTGATAGTAAAGACAGCAATATTGTCCGAGTTTTGATTACCAACTAGCAAATACTCCCCCGATGGCTCAATATTCATTCCTCTAGGCACTTTGCCCTCGCTGTATATCCAGCTTATTGGCGTCAGTTTCCCTGTTTCAGCGTCAACATTGAATAATCCAATGGTGTTCTCATTTATATCATCACCGTTTTGACGGTTTGTAGCGTACAACCATTGCCCGTTAGGGTGGACTCGTACTTCCGCCGGAGCACCTCCGCTCTCTTCTGATGCTAGAGTTGAAACACTTTGCTGCCAAACCAGCGCACCTCGAACAAGGTCAAAGCTAAATACGTCGATAGTACAAATCAGCTCATTTATCACATACGCTGCTTTCTCGTTTGGGTGGAATACCATATGTCGAGGTCCAGAGCCTGAAGCAATATTTGCGTAAGGTACCGTGCCAGAAGACAAAGTGCCCTTATCATGGTTCAGTTGCCACGAAAACACACGGTCAGCGCCTAGGTCGATCCCAAATAGGTGTTGCTGGCTAGGATGACTTAATACCATGTGAGCGTGAGGGGCTTCTTGTCTATCCGGGTTTGGCCCCGAGCCATTGGTTGTGCTGTAGCCGATATCACTTACCGGGCCAATGCTGCCATCCGCGTTTAATGGAAAGATTGGAAAGCTCCCAGAGCCATAGTTTGCAGCCATAAGAAAACCTCCTGAAGGATGTACACTGCAGTGGCATGGATAGAGCCCTTGGGTTAGCTGAGCATTAATATATGACAGTGTTCCATCGAGTGAATTGATGGCAAACGCACTGGCTTTACCAAGCAATTGTCCTTCGATATTTTCACCTAATTCGTTCACGCAATAAAGGTAACCTTGTGTTGGGTCTGTAGCGAGAAAGGAAGGATTTTCGGTATCAATCACTTGAATAAAGTGCAAGGTGCCAGTGGTATCAAGGCGGTAGACGTAGATACCCTGCGCGGTGCTTGGTGCGTCACCGCCTGGTGCTGTATTAGGTGCGGTGTACGTACCGACATAAACATTTCGGTCAGCGTTCATTGTTCTTGGCTCTTTGGCAAACACTTGGTGAGGCATGAACGCGAGCGTGGCAGTAGTCAGACCGACACCTTTAACAAATTGACGACGTGATAACGAAGAAGTGGATAATTTAGGCATGGGCGTTATCTCAAATAATTGTGTCCTTCAACCTTAGGTTGAAGGATATGCAGTGTTATGAACGAGGCGCACCAACAATCGATTGGGCATGATTGAAGAGGTTTTGTGGGTCCCAATCGTTTTTCACGTACTGTAAGCGGGCATAGTTTCCGCCGTAGTACAAAGTAGGCCAATCAATGAGGTCTTTGTCACAATAACCGACGTAACATCCATCTACCACAACCGTGCCTGTTTGTGGATCGGGAAAACCTGGGACTGGCTCGTTATTCGGATAATTAGCATAAGTCGCGGAGTATAAATCTTTCATCCAATTCAAACATGCAGCATCCCATCCCTCACTGCCATTAAGCATCTGTTTCCAGTTAATGATGTACTGTATTTTGATAAAAGAGTCCCTTGCTGCATCGGGCGTTGCGTTAGAAGCGATGTCGTTGATTGCACCACCATAAGTATGCATTTGGACATTGGCATAAAAGTCGACAGACTTGCTATTAGAATCGATAATTGAGGTCGTTAAGTAAGTGTAAAACGTATCAAGGTGGTCTTCAGGGAAGTCAGCACGCATATGGCAGGATTTGAACTTGTTTCTTGTGCCACCCACAATGGCCCCGCGCACCTCAACGGCATCAAGGTAACCTAGACGTTGTACGCCATCCCCGGGACCATTGAGTGAGAAAGGACTGACCCCTAGTGCCACTAAATCGTCAAAGAATGTTCGAATGTAGGAGATGTAAAGTGCATCACCGATGTCGACGTCATCAAATGAGCTGACAATATCAAAGTCAATATTACCATTGTGTTGATGGTTGAAGTTTGCGGCGCAGTAAAGCTCGTTTGGCCAAGTCTTAATACTTAACTCATACAAACGTACGATGGATTTGAACGTAGCGGCATCTGGAATATTATCCCAACTGACCGCGAGGCGAGTAATATCTGAGTAATTCGGTGCGTCAGGCAAGGTGCTTTTAAAAATGTACTTAGTAATAATACCGAAATTACCACCGCCGCCGCCGCAATGCGCCCAGAAGAGATCTTGTTTTTGTGTGTCAGCGTCGTCATGACGACATTCATGGAGCGTCACAATGTTTGAGGCGTCAACAGTTGCGACCTCAATGGCTTCTAATTGATCGACCGTCAATCCATGTAAGCGGGAGAGAACACCAAAGCCGCCGCCTACGATATGTCCGCCTAGCCCAACTGAATAACAAGTGCCCCCCGGAACACATTTACCAAGCTGTTTATAGAACATCTTGGCAGCTTCCCAGTTAGTCAGTCCCGCTTCTGCGTAGAAGGTTCCGTCGCTAAGCGCTCCCCCTGCTTTAAGACAAGAAGTGTCAATGATAGCGGTGATATTGTCATTAAAAACGAAGTCTTCATAGCAGTGACCACCACTTTTCACTGAAAAGTTATCGCGATAGTTTACGTTGTCGACGACTAACTGAAGTACATTTTTTGCGCCTTCAGATGTGACACAAAAATAGATAATTTGACAGTTGGACGCTTTCCACCGTTGGTTAAATGCCACCGTTAAACCTTCGAACTGATTTGCGCTGGCTCTATCTATGGCCACATAACCATTGGTGTCTAAGGTATTTAACTGCTCAGCAGACAAGCTGTTCAAGCTAATAGGCAGTGTGGCAAGAGCGGCGGCGCCACCCAACATTTTGAAACTGTCTCTACGACTAATATTCATACTCCACCTCCAAGTGTGCACTCTGTTGCATCAATAGATATCTAAATGTAGAGGTACGATGAAACAATCGACATAGCATCGCTGAGTTTAATTCCCTTAAAGTGCCTACCCCATGTGGAAAAAGGAGTTTACTCAAAGGCACAGAAAACACCCAGTGAAACCAAATTTAAATTAGGTAACTGTATT